>JAFUTP010000033.1 GCA_017484165.1 Cardiobacteriaceae bacterium
TCATCAAAAATTAGAGAAAACTGATGTTATGAGACAAATATTTGATAAATTTCATAGTTTATTAGAAGAAGAAGGGGTAATTTTAAATGAGGGAAAAATAGTTGATGCGACAATAATTACGGTGCCAAAAAAGCATAAAAAGGATAAAAATGATGCTAAAAATAATACAATAGATGATGAAGAAGATAATAAAAAAATAAAAGAAAACGCTCCATCTTTGACGAAGAAACACGGTAAATCTTATTTTGGTTTTAAGAATCACATAAAAATAGATGCGAAAAGAATCCATTGATAATTATTTCTTATAATTTTTATACTGTAAATCTAATTAAAATACCATAAAAAACTAGCAAAGATTGTAGAAATAATACGCTGACAGTGCATATATTGGTCAGCCTATTAAGAAGTTGCTTGATGAATACGGTATAAAAAGCTTTATTGTAGCAAAAGGTTATAGAAATAAACCGTTAAGATTAGCACAAAAAATAACAAACAGGTTAAGATCTAAAACAAGAGCTAGGGTTGAACATATCTTCGGATTTATGGAAAATTCAATGACTGGAAAACATCGAAGAGTGCAAAATCTTAAAGCGATAAAAAGAAGAGTTGGTTTGATGAATTCATGCTATAATATGTTCCGTTATGGGCAAGTTATGCGGTTAAAACTATTTGCTGTATAAAATTGCCAAAAAATACCTAAACAGTATAAAAAAATACCATTAAAACATAAAAAAACTCCATCGAAAGTTGGAGTTTTTTTATGTCTGCAATTAAGTTAAATAAAAATTTGTTGAAATAATTTGACAGCGGATGGAGAAGTTGAAATTTGGATGTGTCCTTAACTCTTTCCGCTTTTATTGATTTGGAGGATAGATAAATAAGCACGGCTAAAACCATGCTTTTTATTTGTTTCGTTAATGCTGATGATTATGTTGCATCGGTTGAGCTGGCGTATTTCCTTGATTTTCCGCACCGTGCTGATGCTGATGATTTACCGCCGATGCTTCAATTTTTCCGCCGCCAGTATGTTGTCCGTGATGTTCGCAATGTCCGCCTGCGTGCTCCATATGTTTATTAGGTTTATTTTCAGAACCGTGTTGATGTGCAGCTGACATTTCACGCGGAGGACGGTTTTGCGACCGTGCTTCATCAATATTTTCACGCGAACGATTTCGCATCATTTCCGCGTGATTATGTCCCGCATTTCCTTGCATTTCACCGTGATTGTGTCCTGCCATCATTTCGGCGTGATTGTGCGCCATATTGCCGTGCTGATGAGAGTGCCCAGCTGGCATTTCACCGTGCTGATGTTGATGACCTACCGCCGATGCTTCTACTTTTTCTCCGCCCGCTTGCTTTCCGTGATGCTCACAATGACCACCTGCGCCCATAGCGTGCGATTGAGCGTGATGATGTGCTCCGTCTTGTTCTAACATTTTTGGTTTTTGCAAGCGTGAGCCGTCTTCTGCGGAGATAAATATTCTTTTGCGATTACCGTCGATATTTGCGGTTATTAAATAAAACGGTTCAACGGCAATTTTCTGACCGTGTCTATGCGGCAATTCTCCGACAAAAACCGCTTCTTCAACCGCTGTGCCATCTTTTTCTACGGCTGCAATTGCTTGTTGCAAACTGATTTTCGCGCTATTTCCCTTGCCTGATTTTTGCGATAAAACTTCACCGCTTGCGGCATCAATACTGACTAATCGCGTGCCCTGTTTGGTTTTGATAAACACATTGAAGACATCTTTATTTTGCCGCTCGCCGCGCTTAACCATATACGCCGAACCGCCTTCCGCTTCCGCTTCCGCGATTGCATCAGATAAGCCCGTGAAAGCATTAGCATTTAAGCAAATAGCAGTAGCGCAAATTGCCAATAAAGTTTTGTTAAACATCGTTGATTCTCCTAGATAAAAAAGCCGTAAAAGCTCGACAAAATTGATAAATCTACATACTAACATAAATAAGAAGGCTTATTATTTACATATCAACGGCATAAAAAAACGGATTAGAACAATCCGTTTTTATTTAGGCGTGTCTAAAAATTCGTCATTTTGAGCCGTAGGCGAAAAATCTCTATCGGCAGATTCTTCGCAGTGCTCAGGAAGACGAGGTAAAAAAATAGAACTAAACCTAAATTTAGATGCGCCCTAATGCGCTTCTTCCCAGTTATCGGCGATTTTTGTATCGACAATTAACGGAACATTGAGCCGAACCGCGTTTTGCATTTTTTCTCGAATAATTTCCCGATACTGCTCTGCCCTATCAGCATTTACTTCAAATACCAGTTCGTCATGGACTTGCATAATCATTCGGCAGTCTGTACTAGCAGCAATTTCGCGGTCAATATCAAGCATTGCTTTTTTGATGATATCCGCCGCCGAGCCTTGCACAGGCGCATTTACCGCTATTCTTTCGGCTTCGCTACGCCTTCTTGCATCGCGGCTGGTTATATCTTTGGTATGAATGCGGCGCGAGAAAATTGTGCTAACAAAACCGTTCTCCCGTGCTTGTCTGCGCTTTTCTTCCATAAATTCGCGCACTAGCGGATAGCGGGAAAAATACAAATCGACATATTCCTGAGCTTCTGTGCGTGAAATTCCCAATTGCTTGGCGAGACCGAAGGCACTCATTGCATAAATCAAACCGAAATTTATTGATTTTGCTCTGCGTCTGATATTTGCATCGCATTCTTCTGGTTTTAATCCGAAAATTTCGCATGCGGTTGCGGTATGAATATCTTCACCGCGCTCGAAAGCCGCACAGAGACCGTTATCTTGTGAAAGATGCGCCATCACCCGTAATTCGATTTGTGAGTAATCCGCCGCGATAATTTTTTTATTTTCTCCCGCTAAAAAAGCCCGACGAATACGGCGACCTTCTTCGCTGCGAGCAGGAATATTTTGCAAATTCGGCTCTGATGAAGAAAGCCGTCCCGTGCTGGTTACCGCCTGATTAAACAAACTATGCACTCTGCCCGTTTGCGGATAAATCAAGGCGAAAAGTGCATCGGTATAAGTATTTTTTAATTTAGAAAGGAAGCGGTGGCGCAGAATTTCCCGCGGCAGAAGGGAATTTTTTCCGAGTTCTTCTAGCACTTCTTCGTCGGTGGAAGCTTCGCCTTTGGGAGTTTTTTTAGTAATCGGTAACTTGAATTTTTCGAAGAAAATTTCCCGCAATTGTTTGGGACTGTCGAGATTAAATTCTTCGCCAGCGAGGTCAAAAGCGTGATTTTTAATTTCTTCCAATTCCACTGCCAATTCTTGCGACTGCTCTTGTAATTTTTCGCGAGAAATAAAAACGCCCTCTTCTTCCATTCGAAATAAAACATCGGAAAGCGGTAGTTCTAAATCACGGTAAAGTGCAAGCAGTTCGGGAGTTTGCGCAAGTTTTACCGAGAAAAAATCAAACAATTGCAAACTGACATCGGCAATTTCAGAGAGATATTCGCAAGCCCGCTCACAATCTAACTCGCAAAATGTGATTTTTTTCGCGCCTTTACCGAAAACTTCTTCGTCATTTTTAGTTTTGTATGAAAGATAAAAATCCGCAATTGCCGCAATATTTTGCCGACAAGCCGTGCTATTTAAGCAGTAGCTCATCAAAGATACATCTTCGAGATTGTTAATTTCCAAGCCTTCTCGTTTTAGAGCGTGGCGAAGATTTTTACCGTCTGCCGTAATTTTTTGAATTTTTTCATCGTTAAAAATTTCTTGTAATACAAGCAAACTTTCCGCTATCGGCAAATTCGCGGTAAGTTGTTGGCGCAGCGGTAAATAAAAACATTCCCCCGCCCGAAGCGCAATCGCAATTCCGATGATTTTGCTAGAAATGTAATGAGAAGTTTCCGTCATCACGGCAACTGCAAAGCGTTTTTTATCTTTGATTTTTTCTACCAGAGCTTTGAGCTCGGATAAATTTTCGATAACACGATAATTTTTCTCGGCTTGCTTTTTATTTTCAACGCTAGAGAGCAAATCCGTCTGACCGTGTTTATTCCAAATCGTTTTGAGTTCAAATTCCCGACAAATTCGCTCTAATTTTTCCTGATTAACGTGATTTACCGCCAAATCCGACAGGCTAATTCCTAAATCTAAATCGCAATTTATCGTCGCAAGCTGGCGAGATAAACTAAGTTGCGGCAAGCTCGCACGCAGGCTATCACCGACTTTTCCCGTAATACGGCTTGCGTTTTCCATAATCGCATCGAGAGTTTGATATTCAGCAAGCCATTTCGCAGCTGTTTTCGGTCCTACTCCTGGAACTCCTGGAATGTTATCGACCGTATCTCCAACCAACGCCAGAAAATCAATCACTTGCTCTGCCCGCAGACTATCCACCTTAAACCGTTCTGCGACTTTATCAGCGGTTACCGCCTGATTTTTCATCGTATCAATCAAGCTGATATCGGCATTAACCAAAAGCTGTGCCAAATCTTTATCGCCAGAAGAAATTAGCACTTGATAATTTTCCCGCAGAGCTTGTTTCGCAAGCGTTCCCAGCACATCGTCTGCCTCAACGCCTTGGCGAATAATTACGGGATAGCCAACAGCGCGGATTAGTTCTTGCAGCGGCTCGATTTGCACCGCCAAATCTTCGTCCATCGGCGGACGATTTGCTTTATATTCAGGAAAAATCTCGTGACGGAAGTTTTTCCCCTTCGCATCAAAAACTACCGCAAAATACTCGGGACGGCAGTTTTCATAAATTTTGTCCAACATTCGCATTACACCTGTAATCGCACCTGTCGGTCTGCCATCCTTGGTAGCAAAATCTCGCAGAGAATTAAACGCACGGAATAAATAAGAGAAACCATCCACCAAAACAACTAATCGGCTCGCATCAAACATTCTTGCCTCCAAAAAATATATTTTTAATTATCCCCTAGGAATTGAAAAAATAAGTCAAATAAAAAAACGGGAAATAAGCTTTGTTATTTCCCGTTTTCTATTTGACTTGTGGTTATTTAACTAATGAGCGTATCCAAATTTCAACTTCTCCATCCGCTGTCAAATTATTTCAACAATTTTTTATTTAACTTAATTGCAGACATAAAAAAACTCCACCTTTCGATGGAGTTTTTTTATGTTTTAATGGTATTTTTTTATACTGTTTAGGTATTTTTTGGCAATTTTATACAGCAAATAGTTTTAACCGCATAACTTGCCCATAACGGAACATATTGTAGCATAAATTCATCAAACCAACTCTTCTTTTTATTGCTTTAAGATTTTGCACTCTTCGATGTTTTCCAGTCATTGAATTTTCCATAAATCCGAAGATATGTTCAACCCTAGCTCTTGTTTTAGATCTTAACCTGTTTGTTATTTTTTGTGCTAA
>JAFUTP010000034.1 GCA_017484165.1 Cardiobacteriaceae bacterium
GAAAAAATTCTTCGCCAAAATTCCCTACAACGCCGAAAAGCAGGATGAAAATCACTACAAAACCGTGTTCTACCTTGTATTTACGCTGATTACCGATTTCAATGTCCAAACTGAACAATGCACCGCCAACGGTCGGATTGAGTTACTGGTTGAAACTCGCGATGCGGTATTTCTCTTCGAATTTAAGCTCCACGGCACGGCGGAAGATGCTCTCGCCCAAATTGACGAAAAAGGTTATGGAATTCAATATGAAAACACCGCGAAAAAACTCTACAAAATCGGTGCCTGCTTTGATGAAGAATTACGAACGCTGAAAAGTTGGGTTGTGAGGGAATAAAAATAACGGTGAAAATAAAAAACTCCCGCTTAAAAAAGCGGGAGTTTTTTATTTCTAACTTCGTTTATTTGCAGTTTGTCAAATTGGATTATTTCTTCAATGCTCCAAAGCCGCCTGCTAAACCTTGTTTGCCGTCCTTAAACACCCCAACAGCACTTTCAGCGTTATCTCCATAAAAAGCACCATCTAAAACAACATCGTTAGTGTTGGTGAATGTATTGCCTTTGATTTGCCCTTGCAGTGCGATATCCGTGAATTTTTCAGAACCGATTGTTATATCGCTAATTTTTCCATTAAGAGTTTTGGAATTAAAGGATGCTTCAATATTAATTTTTGCATTCGTAGTCATATTGCTTGCGCTATACGGACGGCAAATCTGATTTGAGCACGAATGCCTTGCCAGAATAATTCACAACTCCCGTCGGCAAATTGCTTTCTTTGTTTGCGTTACCCTGATGCACTAGCGTGATTACGCCAGATTCTGGCAATACCAACGCTGCATATCCGTATTTCGTATAAGCAGGTAAGTCTTCTACTTTTCCTAGACTAATTGTTTCTTTTTCAGACAAAACAATTACGGTCTCTTCTTTATTTTCTTTCAAAGCTTCTGTCGTACCTGTTTTTACATCCAAATACTTACCAGTTAGAGTAGGTTTAACAGGTTCTGGTTCAGGATAAATCGGCTCTGGACTATTGCCACCGCCACAAGCAGTTAAATCAAACATTGCAAGCGCAACTGAAAAAGCCAGTCTTTTTCATAATTATTCCTTTTGATTGATAAAAAAATCAGCTTTCTGTCGAGAAAGCTGGTTTTAGTCTAGATTAAAACGATTTTTGCAATACTTTGCAGCACTATTTATAAACAAAATATGACAAATCGGGTTTATCTGTTGAAGTACAACACAAAAAAAAGGACGGTTTAAAAAACCGCCCTTCTTAATCGCCTAAAAGTTATTTTTAATTCTTATCAACTTCTTTGAAATCCGCATCGATTACGCCGTCATCAGCAGAATTTTCACCGCCAGCTGCTTTTTCAGCTCCGCCTTGCTGTGCTTTTGCCATTTTTTCGTATGACTTTTGCATTATCGGCATTGAAGCGTTGGTAAGAGCTTCGGTAGCGGATTTGATTGCTTCAATATCCTCGCCACGCATTGCTTCGCGGAGTTTTTCGATAGCTGGATTCACCGCATTTTTATCGTCTTCCGTTGCCTCATCGCCCAAATCCTCGATTGCTTTTTCGATAGCGTTAATCATTGATTCACCGTTATTGCGCGCTTCGACCATTTCTTGGAATTTACGGTCTTCTTCGGCGTGTATTTCGGCATCTTTGACCATTCTTTGAATTTCATCATCGGACAAACCAGAATTCGCCTTAATCACGATTGATTGCTCTTTGCCCGTATCTTTATCTTTCGCTGATACATTCAAAATACCGTTAGCATCAATATCGAGCGTTACTTCGATTTGCGGCACACCGCGTGGTGCAGGACGAATTCCCGTTAAATCAAAGCGACCCAAAGATTTATTTGCCGAAGCTTGTTGGCGTTCGCCTTGGAGAATATTGATTGTTACCGCACTTTGATTGTTTTCCGCGGTGGAGAATACTTGCGAAGCATTAGTCGGAATGGTGGTGTTCTTTTCAATTAGCTTGGTCATCATTCCGCCTTGGGTTTCGATACCGAGCGAAAGCGGAGTTACATCAAGCAGCAATACATCTTTTACGCTACCAGTGAGCACACCGCCTTGCACTGCTGCACCGATTGCTACCGCCTCATCAGGATTAACATCCTTGCGTGGTTCTTTACCGAAGAAATTCTTCACCGCTTCTTGCACTTTCGGCATCCGAGTTTGACCGCCAACCAAAATTACATCGGTGATATCAGAATTGGAAAGTCCTGCATCTTTCATCGCTACACGGCAAGGTTCGAGCGAGCGTTCAATCAAATCCGCAACCAAGCTTTCCAATTTTGCCCGAGTGAGTTTGATATTCAGATGTTTTGGTCCAGTGTTATCCGCAGTGATATACGGAAGATTGATATCGGTTTGCTGGCTAGATGAGAGTTCGATTTTTGCTTTTTCTGCCGCTTCTTTTAAGCGTTGCAGAGCGAGTGAATCGTTAGATAAGTCGATGCCCTGCTCTTTTTTGAATTCGCTGACCAAATAATCAATCACGCGGCTATCAAAATCCTCACCGCCCAAGAAAGTGTCGCCGTTAGTTGCGAGCACTTCAAACTGCTGACCTTCTTCGTCCAAATCAACGGTTTCGATAATGGAAATATCGAAAGTGCCGCCACCCAAGTCATAAACAGCAATTTTTGCGTCTTTTGCACCGCGGTCGATACCGTAAGCCAAAGCTGCTGCCGTCGGTTCGTTGATAATCCGTTTAACTTCCAAACCTGCGATTTTTCCAGCGTCTTTGGTAGCTTGCCGTTGCGAATCATTGAAATATGCAGGCACGGTGATTACCGCTTCGGTTACTTTTTCGCCCAAATAGTCTTCGGCGGTTTTTTTCATTTTTTGCAAAACCCGAGCCGAAATTTCAGGCGGAGCCATTTTTTTACCCTTAACTTCAACCCAAGCGTCGCCGTTATCGTTTTTAACGATTGAATACGGCACGAGATTGATGTCTTTTTGCACTTCTTTTTCATCAAAACGGCGACCGATTAAGCGTTTGATTGCATAAAGAGTATTTTTTGGATTGGTTACCGCTTGGCGTTTTGCAGGTTGTCCGACGAGAACTTCGCTATCTTCGCCAAAAGCGATAATCGATGGAGTAGTGCGTGCGCCTTCGGAGTTTTCGATAACTTTTGCTTTATCACCGTCCATAATCGCGACGCAGGAGTTGGTAGTTCCTAAATCAATACCAATAATTTTTGCCATTGTTAATTTCCTTAAATTTCAAAAATAAAAAATTTCTCTAAACAAATTGCAGTTTTGCAACTTCTAAACAATTCATAAATTCAATTCAAAACGGCTCTTCAATGGGTTTTACAGCTCTCATTTCAAGCCAGCAAGTGTTTTACGAATTTTTCACCACCACAACTTTCGCAGCTCTCACAACTCGACCGTTTAGTGCATAACCTTTTTGGCTTAATTCAAAAATCGTGTTGTTTTCGCATTCAGGATTAGGGAACATTGCGATTGCTTCGTGGTTTTCGGGATTAAATTTTTCGCCCTTTTCCGCGGTAATTTCAGTTACACCGTTTCTTGCCAAATTTTCCGTCAAAATTTTTGCGGTCATTTCCAAACCTTCGACGAATTTCGCGATAGCTTCTTGATTAGCCTCATCTTTTGCCGCCGCTTCTTGCGCCGCCGCAAGTCCCAAAGAAAGCGAATCCAAAACAGGGAATAAATCACGAATCAAGCGTTCAACCGCAAATTTGTGTGCATTTGCAAGCTCTCGCTCTTGCCGTTTGCGTAAATTTTCGTTTTCGGCGCGCTCGCGCAAATATTGCTCTTTTAATGCAGCAACTTGCGCTGCTAATTCCAAAATTTGCTCGGCTTCTGATTTTTCTGCCGTTTGCTCTTCGTTTAATTCGCTTTGTTCTTCCTGCACTTCGGAAGTTTCCTGTGCGAGTTCTGCCTCTTGTGATTGTTTAATCTCTTCTGTCATCAATATTTCCTTGTCATATAAAACTACAAAAGCCCGCCTTATCTGGAGCGGGGAGCTAGTTTTTCAAGCAGGGCAAAATGACGCTTAAATTCCAACAAGCGAGCAGCAAGGAGCAACAAATGCAAGGCAAATTTATCGCCATCGACGGCATTGATGGTGCGGGCAAAAACACGCAAATTCTTCTCATCGCCGAATATTTACGGGATAAAAACATCCGCTTCCAAACCAGCCGCGAACCAGGCGGTAGCGCAGTCGGTGAAAAAATCCGCGAAATTTTTCTTGACAAAAACCTCGAAATTTGCCCAGAGAGCGAACTATTTCTTCTCTTTGCAGCGCGATTTCAGCATCTAAAAAATCTCATTCTTCCCGCAATAAATGACGGGCAATGGATAATCTCCGACCGTTACAACGACGCAACTTACGCTTATCAGGGCACGGCTCGCGGTATCGACGAAAAAATTCTGCAATCGCTCGAAGCACTATTTCCCAACATTTACCGCGAACCAGATTTATCAATAATTCTCTCCCCCGACCTCAACACTGCCACAGCTCGTCGCAAACTACGCGGGAATAATCCCGACCGTATCGAAGATGAAAATCAGGATTTTTTCGATGCCGTAATTCGCGGTTACCAACAGCGCGCCGAAAAAAATTCCTGGTGCAAAATCATCGCAGCTGACGGCACACCGCCCGAAGTTTTCGCCAAAATCAAACCGTATCTCGATGAATTAGTCAATGGGCATATCTAAATTTACGGTTAGTTCTATTTACTTATTTTTTGACCCTTGTCATCCTGAGCGCAGTGAAGGATCTATCGATAGAGATTTTTCGCCTACGGCTCAAAATGACGAATTTGTAGACAAGACCTCAATCAATAAAAGAGCAAAAAAATGGCAGTTGCAAAAAAAACCGTAAAAGAAAAAACTCCCGCAACGGAGGAAATTTCCGCTTGGCAGCAAGCTTTGAATAACGCACAAAAATTTTTCTGGCTAGAACGAGATAAAGAAAACATCAGAGCAAGCGCGAAAAAACCGAAAAGTTGCCTGCTACTTCTCGATATTCAGCGCGAAAACGCAATCGCTGCCGCCAGTCAAATTATTCAAAACGCAATCTGCAAAAACCAAAACGCTTGCGGAAATTGCCAAAACTGCCGCCTCCTCAAAATCGAAAATCATCCCGATTTGTTCTTTTTTACCGATGCGCTCAAAATCGAAGAAGTCCGCGAACTGCTCGCCAATATCAACCAAACGCCGAGCATTGCGGATAAAAGATTTGTTTTTCTCGGTAATATTGACCGTTACAACGAATCATCATTAAACGCGCTGCTCAAAACTCTCGAAGAACCGTCAGAACACAATTTTTTTATTCTCTCCGCTCCCGCCAAACGTTCGGTAAAAGCCACAATTTTGAGCCGTTCAACTTGCTTGGCAATAAATCCACCATCGCCACAAGATGCTGCCCAATATTTACGCGACAAAAATTGGCAAGAAACGCAAATTGCAGCAATTCTTCCGCTATATCAGCACAATCCATTTGCAGCCGAGTTTTGGCAGGATAAGGAAAATCCGCTCGCGCTCTTCGGACAACTTGCCACATATTGCAAAAACCCCAAACAAAACCGCGCGTTTTTGCAAGAACTCAACCGCATTCCCGATAAAGATAAACTTCCCGTGCTGTTGTTAAATCTACGCGTCTTAATTGAATATCTGCAATTGGACAAGCTCCCCTCCACTTGGCAAAATCAGCCGCCAAGCGCAATTAGCAAAAAAGATATCGATATCAATCGCCTGCATTCACTCAACGCAGCTCTTAACAAATTGTTAAGACCTAATCAACAGCAGTTGGGCGTTGCTGTTAATATCAACAGCCTGTTTTTGCAATACATAGAACAAAGGAATTACTCACTATGAGCCCTCAATTTGAACTTGATAACGAAAACAAAACCACTGCAACTTCTGAATCAGCTGCCAAACCATCTCCTGCTGCGGCAGCAAAATCTCCTGAAATCGCAAGAAAAACTGCAACCGCCGCAAGAAAAGGCGTTATCCGTATGGCATTCGATGACAACCGCGCCTTATATCAAGCTTATATGCCCTTCGTGTCAGGTTGCGGTTTGTTTTATCCAACTAGCGACGAATTTCCGCTTTATCCATCAGGAGGTAAAGAAAGCGAAGTTTTTGTAATGGTGAAATTGCCAGACGAAGATCGGCAATATTCATTCGCAGGACGCGTGGTTTGGCAAAACCCGAAAAAACCAGTAATGAAACGCGTTCCTGGCATCGGAATTCAACTTGTCGGAAAAGGCGTTGAACAATTCAAAGAGCTAATTGAAAGCAAAATCGGAAAAATGTTGGCAACAGGTCTGCCAACTATGACTCTTTAATAATAAAAATCACACTCTTTCATCTAAAAAAGAACAATGTTGCGCTTTTTCCGTCAATTTGCTGCCGTAATAATGGTATTTTTATTCTGTTGTTACGGCAGTTTCGCGGACAATCAAAGTTTTAGTTCCGCTTTCGGAGTAAAAAATGCGCAAAACATCAATTTCAAAGATGTTTTTATTCCCGAATTAGAGCAATTTCAACAGGACAACGGTGCAATCACTAGCAAAATCACCGTGTCTTTTCCCCAAGGTTTTTATCTTTACAAAGATAAAATCTCGCTTGCTAATCCCGAACTTGCCGATATTCCAATCAATTTCAGCAATAGCCGCATCAAAGAAGATGAATTGTTCGGAAAAATTGCCGTATTCGACGAACAAAAAGCTGAAATATCATTCACGCATCAGCAACAATTGCCAGAAATATTATTAAATGCGCAAGGTTGCAAAGACGGTGAAATTTGTTTTCCACCAGAGCAATGGAAAATTCCAACTCTTACCGATATTAAACCCGCACCATTAGAAATAAAAAATACCACTGTTACGGCAAAAAAAGAAAATCGTAGCTTTATCGCTAATAAATTAGATGATAATTTTTGGACGACTTTACCGTTTATTTTCTTACTCGGAATCGGCTTATCTTTTACCGCCTGTATTTATCCTTTAATTCCAATTGTCAGCTCTCTGGTTATCGGTAAAAATCAAGCTGGATTTAAGCCTTATTTATTAACTCTAACTTATATCACCGCAATGGCAACTGCAACCGCTTTGCTGGGGGCAATTTTCGGTTCATTTAATCAGTTCAATCTGCAAGCGGCATTGCAAAAACCCGTATTTATTATTCCTATCGCTTTATTTTTTACAGCTTTATCTTTGGCTTTATTTGACTTCTTTACCCTGCAAACACCGCTTGTTTGGCAAAATTACATCGATCGCATTGCCAGAAAACAAAAATCAGGACAATTCATTGCTGCCGCGGTTCTCGGCTTTATTTCCGTTCTAGTGGTCAGCCCCTGCTCAACTCCCATTTTAACCGCCCTGCTCATTTATAGCACCCAAACTTCGATACTAAAAGCCGCTCTCGCCCTATTCGTTTTCGGTTTTGCAACAGGCTTGCCGCTTCTGTTATTTGCAGGATTTTTAAGAAAATTTATGCCCAAAACGGGAATGTGGTCGCTCATCATCAAAAGAATTTACGCTTGGCTGATGCTGGCGTTGAGCTGCTATTTATTCAGCCGCGCAGTCAAGCCTGAATTTTCTTATTTAATTTGGACAGCATATTTTCTAGCTGTTGCGGTATTTTTTGATACTCAAAGTCGCGGTCAGCATTCGATTAGTTTTAATTATGTAATGCGTTATTTAGCTGGAATATCATTTATTGCAGCAATAATTTTTGCAATGGAAATATTTTCTTCCCAGCATTTTTTACACTCTAGCGCGGAAAATTATCAAACTAGTCAAAACACAATTCAGTTCAAAACCGTCTCTATCAATAAATTAGAAAGCATAATAAAACAAAGCAATAAACCAACGATTGTTGATATTTATGCTGACTGGTGCTTATCTTGCAAAAGAATGGAAAAGCATCTATCTTCCATTCCAGAACTTTTATCATTTAACCGCATCAAAATTAACCTAAATAATTACGGTGAAGAGGAGCGAAATTTAATGCAGAGGCTAAATTTATCTGGGCCTCCCGCCTTAATTTTTTACCCTCCCAATGCTAATTTAATCTCTGCTGATGAGAAAATTATCGGCGAATTAAAGCTTGAAGATTTGCGCAATAACATTCGCAATATTAAAGACAAAATGTAGTTATTTATTTTTATTTCCTAAACCAATACGGAGAACTTCAATATGAAAAAATATACACTTATATTATTACTTGTAATGAGTAATATCATTTTTGCAGAAGATAACAAAAAGCAAGCCAAACCAGAAGATAAACCAACCGCCAGCATTGATTGCGCTGATGCTGATAATTGCTTCACCACTGCCGAAGAACTCATCAAAAACAATGATTTCAAGCAAGCTGCAACTTACTTACAAGAAAACTGTGAAACCAATACTCACGGAAAATCTTGCACAGAACTCGCAGAATTATTCTTCGATGCCAAATTAGGCGCACAAGATATTCAAAAAGCAAAAAAATATCACCAAATCGGCTGTAATAGCTCTTCATTAAAGTCCTGCTTTACTTTGGGAACTTGGTATGAAGAGGGCAATATTGAAGGAATTGTCAAAAATATTTCACAAGCCAAAGAGTTCTATAACTTATCCTGCGAAAAAGACTATGGTGATGCTTGTTGGAAAATCGGCACTTTTTGGGAAACAGGTGTCAATAAAGTCCAAGGTCAAAAGACACCAGATAGAGCAGAACATTTGTTCAGAAAAAGCTGCAAATTTAATTCAGCGCAAGGCTGTTTTTCCTATGCCAAAATTCTAGAAGAAGGCTTATATGGCGCGAGTAGAGACAGAAATGAAGCTTTAACTCTATATCAACAATCTTGTTCATTAGGCTTAAAAGAAGCTTGTGAGTATGCTGATGTATTACAAGAAACTATAAATAACAAGCAATAATTAGCAAACAAATAAATGCTAGAAAAATAATCTAGCATTTATTTTTATTTATTTTAATTTTTATGATTATCGAGCTTTATATTTCTGGAATGCGTTGCCAAGCTTGTGCGACAAGAATAGAAAAAGTGCTCAATAAAAATCCCCATATCAATCAAGCAGAAGTCAATTTAATCAGCAATAAAGTTCGAATTGATTTCCAAGATACAAAATTAAACACAGATAAAATAATTAAACTTATCGAAAAAGCTGGTTTTCAAGCATATTTACAAGACTATTCCATCAAAAATAATCCACTCTCCACCGTAAAAATCATCACTCTTTTACTCATAACAATGCCATTTTTAATTGCAATGATTGCAATGTTATTTTCCTGGCATCAGTTAATGATTTCTCTACCCTTACAGTTTTTTTTATCAACTATTGCACAATTTTTTGCTCTACCGTTTTACAAATCAGCTTGGAGTTCTTTTCGCAATAAATCCGCTAATATGGATACTTTAATCGCGCTTGGAACAACCATTATTTATAGCTATTCAGTTATATTATTTTTAAGCGGTAAAACAGAGGTTTATTTTGAGGCATCGGTAATGATTTTATGCTTTGTCAGCATCGGCAAGTATATTGAAGAAAAAACAAAATACCAATCCTTAAATAGTCTTTCACAGCTCGAAAAATTAAATACGGAAGAAGTGGAAGTTTTACGCAACAATTCTTGGATTAGAACCAATATTCAAAATATCAAAATAAACGACATAATCAGGGCAAAACACGGTGAAAGAATTGCAGCCGATGGAATATTGATTAACGGTAATATTTTCTGCCAAGAAGACTTCATCAACGGTGAATTGCTCGCGCAGGAAAAATGCGTTCATTCTCCTGTTTATTGCGGTGCGACGGTAATTTCAGGTAGCGGTGAATATCGAGTAAGCAAAACTGGCAAAGAAACCGTTCTCGCTGACATCATTCAAGCAATATCCAAAGCGCAATCTGGCAAAGCAGAAATAGCCCGTATTGCCGATAAAATCGCGGCTATTTTTATACCGTCCGTATTATTTTTTTCTACTCTTACGGCAATTTTTAGCTATTTTATTACGAATAATATCTCACAAGCGATAAATAATGCGGTTGCGGTATTGGTTATTAGTTGTCCTTGCGCAATGGGGCTTGCAACTCCATCTGCAATTGTGGTGGCAATGCAAATTGCAGTAAAAATGGGAATCCGTTTTAATAATGCGCAAATCCTAGAACTAGTCGGCAAAATAGAAATTATCGCTTTTGATAAAACAGGAACTCTCACGCAGGGAAAACCAGAAATCATCGATTTTTATTTACTAAATAACAGCTACTGTAAAGAGGAAATTATTGCACTCTGCGCCGCAATTGAAAGCTCTTCAAATCACCCTCTTGCTCAAACAATTTGCAACTATCAAACAGAAAAAAATATACCGTTAATCGGTTTTGAAATAAATAATTTACAAAATATTCCAGGTGCTGGTCTTGAATGCGAAATTGCAAAATACGGAAAAATCAAAATCGGTAATTTAGCTTGGTGCGAAATTAACTTTCAGAGCAAAACACAAGCAACCCTTGTCGGTATCAGCATTGACGGTAAAGCTGCGGCGGTAATTGCTTTGCAAGACCGCATCAAAGATGGAACAAAAAAAGCTATCGAAGAATTGCATAAATTAAATATCCGCAGTTTAATCATTAGCGGAGACAATAATAATGCCGTAGAGTTTATTGCAAAGGAATTAAAAATCAAGGAATTTTACGGCGAAACTCTACCGCAAGATAAGCTTAATTTAATAAAAAAAATAAAAGAAAAATATAAATTCGTCGCTTTTGTCGGAGATGGATTAAACGATGCACCAGCAATTGCGGAAAGTAATATCGGTTTTGCATTTATGAGCGGTAGTCGTGGCAGTTGTGATGCAGCTGATATAATCCTCCTCAATTATAATAAATCAGCAAATATCAGGCAAGTTGCCAATGCCATCATCATCTCAAAATTAACCATCAAAACGATAAAACAAAACCTCTTTTTCTCCTTAATTTATAACTTAACGGCAATACCACTTGCCGCCTGCGGTTATTTATCACCGTCAATTGCGGCAATTGCAATGAGTTGTTCTAGTCTTTCGGTTATTTTTAATTCTTTACGATTAAAAAAACGAATTAAAAAGACACTTGATTTATAACCTATCAGAAATAATATTTTTCCGCTAAATAATTTGCAATTCTGGCAAAATCAGCACCATCAAGCTCTTCAGGACGAGCGGTCGGCAAAATACCTAATTCTTCCAATTCCGATGCTTTAATTATTCCCGCCAGCGATTTACGCAACATTTTTCTACGCATAGAAAAAGCAAGACGCAAAATTTCCTGAAAGTTTTCCTGATTTTTAATTTCCCAGAGCGATTTTTCTCTTCTGCGCAAATAAATAATCGCACTATCAACCTTCGGCGGCGGCGAAAAAGCCTCTGGCGGCACGGTAAATAAATAATCCGCAGAAAAATATTGCCGCAAACTTACCGTAATCCGCCCGTAATCACGGCTGCCGCTTTCAGCACAAATCCGCTCGGCAAGCTCTTTTTGCAGCATAAAAACACAATCTTCAATCACCGCGCGATAAGTCAAACAGTGAAGCAAAATCGCCGAACTAATGTTGTATGGCAAATTGCCAATTAGCCGCAAATCAGAGCCCAGCTGCGCAAAATCAACCTTCAACACATCGCTTGCAATAATTTTGACATTCGGATTGAGACGCTCCGACAAAAACTCAATCGCCCTGCTATCGAGTTCAATCAAAGTCAAAAAATCAGATTTTTCCGACAAGGGAAATGTCAAAGCACCAACGCCTGGTCCGATTTCAATAATTTTTTCGCCCTTCTTCGGCGCAAATGCTGCCAAAATTTGGCTAATCACCGCCTCATCAACTAAAAAATGCTGTCCGAGATTTTTATTTGCAGAAATTGCCGTTTGGTTATTTCTATTCATCACATTCGCCATATAAGCCATATAAAAAATAAAAAAAAAAAAAAACGGACTATAAAAGTCCGTCAAATCGCACTGTTATAACGAAACAGTTCATTTAAGTTCATTTAATTCCCAATTTATGTTCCAAATAATGGATATCCATACCGCCAGCACGCACTTTTTCATCGGCGAGAAGTTCTTGATGCAGCGGAATATTGGTTTTAATTCCTTCAATAATCGTTTCCGAGAGCGCAACCTGCATACGGTTAATTGCGTTTTCACGGTTATTCGCCCAAGTGATAATTTTTCCAATCATCGAGTCGTAATACGGTGGCACGCTGTAACCAGAATAGAGATGACTTTCCACCCGCACTCCAAGTCCGCCTGGGGCGTGAAATTCCTTAACTTTTCCAGGTGATGGAATAAATGTGCGTGAATCTTCGGCATTGATACGACATTCAATAGCGTGATTGTGAATTTTTATATCTTCTTGTTTATAAGAAAGCGGAAGTCCTGCGGCAATGCGAATTTGCTCACGGACAATATCCACACCCGTAACCATTTCCGTAACTGGATGCTCAACCTGCACCCGAGTGTTCATTTCGATGAAATAAAACTCACCTTTTTCATACAAAAATTCGAAAGTTCCCGCACCGAAATAGCCAATCCGCTTACAAGCATCGGTGCAGACTTTGCCGATTTTTTCTCGCTGCTCTGGGCTAATTCCAGGAGCAGGTGCTTCTTCCAAAACTTTTTGATGACGGCGTTGCAAAGAACAATCCCGCTCGCCCAAGTGAATAGCGTTACCGTGTTTATCCGCCAAAACTTGAATTTCGATATGCCGTGGGGCTTCCAGAAATTTTTCCATATAAACCGTGCTATTACCAAAGGCTTGCTTGGCTTCGGTTTTGGTAAGTTTTACCGCACCGACAACATCTTGCGGATTACGCACTACCTGCATACCACGACCGCCACCGCCGCCAGCTGCCTTAATAATCACGGGATAGCCGATTTTTTCTGCCATCGCACGGATTTCATCGGCATCATCAGAAAGCGCGCCACCAGAACCTGGCACACAAGGAATTCCCGCCTCTTTCATCGCCTTAATTGCTTCGACTTTATCACCCATCATTCGGATAGTTTCCGCCCGTGGTCCGATAAAGGTAAAGCCAGATTCCTCAACTCTTTCGGCAAAATCGGCGTTTTCCGATAAAAATCCGTAACCTGGGTGAATTGCATCGGCATTGGTAACTTCGGCAGCGGCAATAATCGTCGCCATATTCAAATAGCTTTCTGATGAAGAAGCAGGTCCGATACAGACCGACTCATCAGCTAAACGGATATGTTTCAAATCACTATCGGCTTTGGAATGCACCGCCACCGTTGAAATTCCTAATTCACGGCAAGCTCGCAAAATACGCAGCGCAATTTCACCGCGATTGGCAATCAAAACTTTGGAAAACATCAACCTAACCTCTTATTCAAGAACAAAAAGCGGCTCGTCATATTCAACTGGCTGACCGTTTTCAACCAAAATTTCCTTAATTTTTCCGCCAAATTCCGCTTCGATGCGGTTAAACATTTTCATCGCTTCGATAATGCAAACCGTGTCGCCAGTTTTGATTTCCTGACCGATTTTGACGAAGTTATCAGCATCAGGAGACGGTGCGGAATAGAAAGTGCCAACCATCGGAGAACGAATAAGCTTGCCAGTCGGCTCAACTTTTTCAGCAGACAATGCAGCTTGCGCCATAGGAGCAGCCGCTGGAACTTGAAAATTAGCCGCTGGAATTGGAGCTTGATAAATCGCTTGCGCTGCTACTTGATTACGGCTAATCCGAACTCGCTCTTCTCCTTCGGTGATTTCAATTTCGGATACATCAGAGTTTTCGAGCAATTCGATTAGTTGCTTAATTTTGCGAATGTCCATTATTTGGTCTCCGTCATTTATTTAGTTCATTTTTGTCTTGTATCGTCGCTTAAATAGCGATGTGCCGCCAAAACAGCGAGTTCATAACCAATTGCACCTAATCCGCTAATCGTGCCGATGGCAATATCGCTGAAATAGCTATTGCGGCGAAATTCTTCCCGATTGTGAATGTTCGATAAATGCACTTCAATAAAGGGAATATTTACCGCCTTCAAAGCATCGCGGATTGCAACGCTGGTATGCGTAAAAGCGGCAGGATTAAAAATTATGAAATCAACCGCACATTTGCCCGCTTCTTGAATTAAATCAACCAAAGTGCCTTCGGTGTTGGACTGAAAAAATTCAATGTCAAAATCAAATTCCTGGGCGATTTCTTTCGTGCGTTTTTCAATTGTTTCCAGATTGTCGCGACCGTAATGCTCTGGCTCACGACTACCGAGAAGATTTAAGTTTGGACCATTTAAAACTAATATTTGTGTCATTTCTATTTCGTATTTATTCAAAAGGCGCAGATTATATTTTTGAATGCTCTTAAAACGCTAAATCAATGCAATAAGCTGTTGTTTTACTACAACAAAAGCGGTTTTTGTATTGATTTCACATACATTTGTATTTTAATACCCCAAGCTACGAGCATATTCAGCCACCGTTTCAACTATCGCTCTAATCAGTTGCTGGCGATATTGTGGATTTTCCGCTAATTTTTCATCATCTCTATCGGTAATTACCGCGACTTCCAGCAAAACAGCAGTCATCTTGGTATTTTTTAGCACCGCCAGCGGGTCGAATTGATAAATACCGCGTTTAGGATTGAGCTGTTTTCGTTGTCCGTGATGGTTATGGCTTGCGTGATAGCGACCTGGCGAATGCAATTTAATTTTGCTTTCTAGGACGCTTGCAAATTCCAAACTATCCTTGGGATTACCGTTTAAACGGCTAGTAAATACGGAAAAACCGCGCAGCGGAAAAATGCTGCAATAAATCGGCAAATCTCCTTTCTGACCAATCTCTTGCAACTGCACAACACCGCTTTTGCTATTCCGAACTTCCGCGCTGTCGTGATGAATAGAAATAAATAAATCCGCATTACGGGCATTGGCAATATTTGCCCGTTCAGCAAGAGAAATATTTCCAGCCCCAAAATTTCTCGTCAAAATCACCTTGATGCCGAGTTTTTCCAATTGCGGTTTGAGTTCTGCCACCAGTCGGTCGTTAAATTTCACTTCATCTTTGCCCGAGCAAGAAATTGCTCCGCCGTTATTCGGTGTGTGTCCGCTATCGAGCACCAGCGTAAAAATCGGATTTTTTTTCTCTGGATTTGCTTTCGGCGAAAACTCACTAATTTCCACTTTTTGCGCTGGCATTTTTTCAATAACAGCAATAATTTCTTGGTTATGTTTTAAGTCAAGTTCATCTTCTAAATCAGAACCTACATTTGCTTGGTATTGCGGTTCATAATTATTCCCTCGCAGTGTTGGTTTAACACTACCTTGAATAACTTGCACTTGATTAGATTGTCTGCGGAAATTATTTTGATTTTGCGGATTATTTGCTTCGTCATAAAACTCAATATTTGTTTTATCAACCGCTTGTTCGCGATATTGCTGTGAAACTGAACTAGCTAAATCTGCATATAAAGAGTGTGAAAAAAAAATAATAAGAGTAGAAAAAATCAAGCTTGATAACTTCATTTTTATATTGTCCAAATAAAAAAATAAATAATTTTTACGGCTGACCGCGACGGTATGCCAAAAACCAAAAGAAAAAGATTAAAGCGACTGCAAAACCGTGAATGCCAAAACCGCTAACAAATAAGGAAATTTTCTCTTTCGCTGCCGCTTTTACCGCCCAATCAAGCGCATTCAAATAAAGCGCGAAAAGTAAAAACGCTGGCAACAATCTTTGCGGATTGCTACGCGGTCGAGTGTGCGCGATAAGCGGTAGAGCAAAGGAAAAAATCAGCAAAGCCAAGGCGGGATTGATGCGTTTTTGCAATTCTGCTCTTGCCGCGGGTGAATTGTCCAGCTCAAAACTTCGGACATTACGCAGACGAGCATCGGCATTTGCACTATCAGCAGACGGCAAGTGCAATTTTCCCTGCTCGAATTGCACATACGACGCTGATTTATAAAAATCTTCCGCACTGTCTTTGAAATCCGAAAAAGAGACGCGAATTGCCTTATCAATCAACAAAAACTGCTCGGAATTTTCTTCCTGCACTTTTCCAAAATCGGCAAAAGTTACCGCCTGCTCGGGTTTATTTTTGCTTTTTTGATAAATAAAAAAATCGCGAAAACCGCCCTCTTCTCCCGCGCCCGTATGAATTGCCAAATTTCTCGACATCGAGCGAAAACTATCCGCCGTCATCATTGCAAATCCCGCTTCCTGTTCGGCTTGCGAGCGCAGTAGCGACACTTGTCGATAAGTTTCAGGCAATAAAAATAAATTAAGCAGCAACAGCGTCGCAGCAATAAAAAAACTCGGTAGAAATAAAAAACGCGCGATAGTTAGCCGTCCTCTGCCCGCGGCAAAAATCGCGGTTATTTCCTGTGATTGATACAAGCGTGAAAGCGTCATCATCATCGCAACAATCAAAGCCGTCGGCATCAGCACTACACCGATATTTACCGCCTGCATCGCAATCAATTTCCACACGGCAGAAAGCGAAATCGTCCCCTCCACCGCGGTGGTAAGCAATTTAGAAAGGCGAAAACCAAGAATTATTGCGAGCAACACAAAAATCACCGCCGAAAATACCGACAAAATTTGTCGCAAAAAAGCTCGTTGAACTATGGAAAACATCATCAAATTTTTTAGTCAATCATTTGAGAAAACTGGCTATGTTATATTCAAAACCGCTTACCGACACGGTTTCAGCCAAGATTGCCTTTATTTAACGGAGTAACAAAATGCAATTTTTAGAACTAGAAAAATCCCAATTTTCAGCCCAAAAGTTTTTTATTTCCTATACCGAAGAAAACGAATTTTCCGCATTACTTAAAGATATCGACCAACAATCTCAAGGTTATTTTTCAAGCTTAAAAAATAAAAATACCGCTTTCACAACTGCAAAAAAAAATATCTTTTTAGAAATTCCCAATCTTGCGGCAAATATCGCAGTAGTGCAATTAAACAGCGGCAATATCAACAGCAAAATTGCGGAATTTGCCAAAGCTTGCCGTGAAATTGCTCGCGAATATCAATTAGAAAAAATCGCGGTAGATATCGATTTCTGCTCGGATTTAGCTGCAAAAAAACAAGTTTTACGCGCACTCGTCGATAGTTTTTATTCATTCAATTCATACCGTAAAGAGGCGAAATTCGACCTCAATCAAATTCAAATTGCCATATCTACCACCGATAGCGCAACCAAAACCGCAATCAAATGGGCAAAAACTTATGCGGAAGCGGCAAAATTTTGCCGTGATTTGAGCAATACACCAGCCAATATTTGCACTCCGACTTACCTTGCAGCCCAAGCAAAAACGCTGGAAAAACTCCCCGCCGTTACGGTCGAAATTCTTGATAAAGCCGCAATTGCAGCCGAAAAAATGGGCGGACTTTTGGCGGTAAGTCAAGGCAGCGAAGAAGAACCGCGATTTATCGCCGTTGAATATCGTCCGAAAAATGCAAAAAATTCTCGTCCCATCGTGCTGGTCGGAAAAGGAGTTTGCTTCGATGCAGGCGGAATTTCTCTCAAACCAGCTGCCGAAATGGATTTAATGAAATACGACAAATGCGGCGCAACTACCGTTTTATCCGCAATTTATGCCGCAGCGCAGGCAGAATTGCCACTTCACATCGTCGCTCTTATCGCGGCAACGGAAAATCTCCCCAGCGGCACAGCAATAAAACCAGGCGACATCATCAGCACAAAATCAGGCAAAACCGTAGAAATTCTCAATACCGATGCGGAAGGTCGCCTGATTTTGGCGGATGCAATCAGTTACAGCGAAAAATATCAACCGCAATATTTAATCGACATCGCAACGCTCACGGGAGCTTGCGTCATCGCGCTCGGCAGCGTCCGCGCAGGATTATTTACTAATAACGAAGAACTCGGCAAATTACTCATCAACGCTGGCGAAGAAATCCACGACCGCGCTTGGAATATGCCAACCGATAGCGAATACGGCGAAATGATGAAAAGCCCGTTTGCGGATTTAGCCAATATTTCAGGCAAACGCGAGGCAGGAGCTGCAACCGCAGCCGCGTTTTTACAAGAATTTCTCCCCGAAAAAACCGCTTGGGCACATTTGGATATTGCAGGTGTGGCTTGGAAATCCGCTGGCGAAGAAAAAGGCTCAACTGCCAGACCGCTTGCTTTGATTTTTAATTTTCTCTCCAACTTGGCGGACTGAAAACGCAATGAGCCGTTTAGATAACTCGGAAGATTTTCAAGATAAACACCGCGAAATACTCGTGCAGGGCTGCGCACAATTCAATTTCACATTACCTGCAAATTTCACGGAAAAGACGGAAAAATTTCTCAAACTCTTAAACCACTGGAACAAAATCCACAACCTAACCGCAATCCGCAACTGCGAAGAACAAATCTATCTGCATATTTTTGATTGCCTTGCCGCTCTACCTTATGCCGAAAATTCTCTACTCAATAATCCGACGGTATCGGAACAAATTAGCGTCGCGGATATCGGTTCTGGTGCGGGATTTCCAGGATTAGTTTGGGCGATAGCAAAACCAAATTGGAAGATTTTTACCGTCGAATCTGCCCATAAAAAAGCAAGCTTTTTGCAAGAAGCCAAAAGACATCTCGAACTTGCCAATACAACGGTAATCGCACATAGAGTAGAAGATTGGAAAATTGAGGAAAATATCGATTTAATCGTTGCGCGCGCCGTTGCAAATGCGGATAAATTTTTAGAGCAAGCAGGACACTTGATAAATCACAATAACTGTCTTGGAATGATGAAAGCCCGTAGCGAGGAAAAAATCACAAATCCTGCATTTCAAAAAATTAACTGCGAAAAAATTTCCGTTCCAAAATTAGACGCAGAGCGGATTTGGATAGAAATTCGGCGTAGCACAAAAAATTAACAAGGAAGCATAAAAAATGACCAAAACCATCGCGGTAACCAACCAAAAAGGCGGTGTCGGTAAAACTACCACTGCGGTATCACTCGCCGCAATTTTTGCCGAACGCGGCGACCGTGTCCTGCTTATCGATTTCGACCCACAAACCAATGCCACCGTCGCCTGCGGAGTAAATTGCCGCAAACTTCCTGTAAGCGTGTTGGATGTCATCGTCGCTGAGGAAAAACCAGAAGATGTCTGCCTTTTCATTCAGGAATGTAACCTGCATCTCCTCCCATCACACCGCGATTTAACCGCAGCAGAAAGCGAAATGGCAGGAAAAAAAGAACGATATGCCGCCCTCAAAAACAATTGTGGTCAATGGTTAGAACAATTCGATTGGGTGTTTATCGATTGTCCGCCAACTCTGAACTTGCTAACGGTAAATGCTCTCGTCGCAGCGGATTTTGTGCTCGTGCCAATTCAATGCGAATATTTCGCCCTCGAAGGAGTCGGCGCATTGCTGGAAACTATCGGAGAAATCAAAAAGACGGTTAATCCCAAACTCGAAATCGCGGGAGTTTTACGGACAATGTATGACCCGCGCTCGCGCCTTACCAAAGATGTTTCCGATAACCTCGCCGCACATTTCAAAAACTTATTGTTCGAAGTTTCCGTACCACGCAATATCCGCCTCGCGGAAGCTCCAAGTTTCGGCAAACCGATAAATAAATATGAACCGAACTCCAAAGGCGCAGAAAGTTACCGCCTCGTCGCCGAAGAATTAGAAAGAAAATTAGGCGTGCCGAAGCATTCTTTTGAATTGGATACGGAATAAATATTTCTTACAAAAAAACATACAAAGGGAAAAAAGTGAGTAAAAGATCAGGACTTAGCCGCGGATTGGAAGAAATTCTCGGTGATTACGGTAAGGAAATCATCACCAATACCAAAGAAAAAGCCAGCGATGAACGATTACAAGATATTTCCTGCACGGAAATTCAAGCGGGACAATATCAGCCACGACGCAAATTCAAAGAAGAAAATATCAATGAATTAGCCGCATCCATCGCGGAATACGGCGTGTTGCAACCGCTAGTCATCCGTCCCGTTAAAGCAGAAAATCCCGCAATTAAATACGAAATAATCGCTGGCGAACGCCGCTTCCGCGCCGCAAAACAATGCGGTCTCGCACAAGTTCCCTGCATCATCAAAAATTACAACGACGAACAAGCAATCGCCATATCACTTATAGAAAATCTCCAAAGAGCCGACTTAAATCCACTCGAAATCGCCGAAGGCTTTCAAAAACTCGTCGATAAATTCAATTTAAGCCACGAACAAATCGGCAAATTACTCGGAATTTCCCGTTCCAATGTCAGCAATACTCTGCGACTTCTAAAATTATCCGCAGCGGTAAAAGAGGCTTTGGAAGAAGAAAAAATCGAAAAAGGACATGCCCGCGCCATTGCCGCCCTGCAAGAAAATCAACAACTTTTGCTCTTAAATGAAATTATTGCGAAAAATCTAACCGTACAACAAACCGAAGCAAAAGTGCGGCAATTAAACACTTTTAACTCACTCGCAGCAGATAAATTCAAACCGAAAAAAAGCCCAGATATCGTCAATTTGGAAGATAAAGTCAGCGATTTTCTCGGTTACAGCGTCGCGATAAATCATCAACACAACGGTGCAGGAAAAATCGTGCTGAAATATAAAAATCTCGATGAATTAGATGCAATACTAGAAAAATGGGGATACAAATGACGGCGTTATTGACAAAAATTGTCGCGGTGAATAAAATCCCCGCCCGTTTTTCGCTATGAAACAAACTGTTTTGCAGTTACTCATCGTGCAAATCATTTTTGCCTTGATTTTTACGGTGATTGCGGTGTTTATCGCAGGAATTTCTTGGCAAGCAGTTTTAGCTGGTTCTGCAATTAGTTGCACAGCTACTGCGAGTAGTTTGTTGGTTATCCGTAAATTACCGCAGGTGCTTGGCGCAAAAAATTTTTATCGAGTGATGCTAGTTTGCGAATCGTTCAAATGGTTGAGCGTTGGAGTTTTTACCAGCGTTCTTCTTATCGGAACAAATTTACAGGCTTTGGGAATCGTTATCGGTTTTACGGTTAATTATTTTGGTTCCCATCTAATGACTTTTTTATTGATGAAGTGAGAACAAAATGGCTGAATCAGGACAAAGCGGTGCAGAGATTATTCAACACCATCTGCAAAATTTAGTTATCGGTGAGCGGGGTAGCTTCTGGTCGCTAGATGTAGATACCTTACTTTTTTCTACTCTACTCGGCGCGCTCTTCTGCGGATTTTTCTATTTCATAGCTAAGCGGATGCAAAGCGGAGTTCCTGGATTTGCACAAAATGTGGCAGAAATGGCGTTTGATTTTGTCGATAACACAGTAAAAAGCTTTTTCGGTGAAAGTCGTGCTGATGTCGGATCCTTGGCTTTAACCATTTTCTGTTGGGTGCTTCTGTGGAATATTATGGATTTAATCCCAGTTGATTTGCTTCCAGCAATTGCTTCAATGTTTGGAATTCATCATCTCAAAATAGTTCCTTCTACTGATTCCAACGCTACATTCGCTATTTCCATCACCGTTATCACTCTTACTTATATCTACGCTTTCAAAAACAATCACGGCTTTTTCGGACTTATCAAATCAATGGGCGGACACCCTTTTGAAAGCAAAAATTTCTTATTCAAAATCATTCTTTTCCCAATCAATCTGGTTATGCGGATTATTGAGGATATGGCAAAAGTTATTTCTCTCTCATTGCGTCTTTACGGAAACCTGTTCGCGGGTGAATTAGTCTTTATTCTCATCGGACTTTTGCCGTTTTTCGTTCAGTTTTTACCTGGTGGTGCTTGGGCTATCTTCCATATTTTGATTGTTAGCATTCAGGCATACATCATTATGATTTTGACCGTTGTTTATATTTCAATGGTTGAAGCTCATCATTAATTTTTTCATAGTCCATACATAAATCGGAGGTTATTTCCTATGGATAAAATTGCAGCTCTTGCACAAGTTCAAGGTCTTTCTGCTATTGCTATCGGTATTATTTTGGGGCTTGCTGCTCTTGGAACCGCAATTGGTTTCGGTTTGCTCGGTGGTAAATATCTCGAAAGTAGCGCACGCCAACCTGAAATGATGAACCCATTACAAGGTAAATTCTTCATTATTGCTGGTTTGTTAGATGCGGTTGCGATGATCGCGGTAGTTATTGCGTTGATGTTGGTATTTGGAAATCCATTAATCGGCGCTCTTCAATAATCAGCTGATTTTCAGCATAAAGAGGAGTCCTAGAAATGGGAATAAATCTAACGCTGATTGGTGAAATAGGCACTTTTCTGGTCTTCTGGTGGTTTGTTCACAAATACATTTGGCCAATTTTTGCATCTATTTCAGCTGAACGGCAAAAGAAAATTGCCGATGGTTTGAGTATGGCAGACAGTGCAAGATTCAAACTGCAATCTGCTGAACAGCAATTGCAAGACACGATAGCTGATGCTAAAAAGCAAGCTAACGAAATTTTGACTCAAGCGCAAAAACAAGCGGGACAAATTGTTGATGAAGCTCGTGAAGATGCGAAAAAAGCTGGAACTCTTGAATTAAATCAAGCCAGAGCGCAAATCGAACACGAACAGCGTCAAGCGCAACAAGAGTTGCGTGGAAAACTATCCGCTTTGGTTATCGAGGGTGCTGAAAAAGTCGTCGGTCGTGAAATCAATGCAAAAGATCACGAACAACTTTTGCAGGAACTGACAGAGAAATTCTGATATGTCTCAATCCGAAACCATAGCAAGACCATATGCGAAAGCAGTGTATGAACAAGCGGTCGCGGACGGTAATATCGAGCAATGGCAGTCTTTTTTAGCTGCCGTTGCCAAGGTTACAGGCGGTCCCGAATTTACAAAACGCTTATCGGCCCAAGGTTTTATTAGTGAATTTCAATCTTGGTTGGGAGAATTTTTTACAAAAGCGCGCGGTGAAGGTTTAAGTGCGAAAGAGTTAAATTTCCTGAATATTCTGCACGACAACGGACGCTTGCAGATTATTCCCGAAGTTTCCCAAGTCTTTGAAGAATTACTGAATGAAGGCAAAGGACGCACACCAGTAACTGTTTATACAGCCAAATCCCTAACGCCAGCTCAAAAGCAATCAATCATTGCTCTTTTGAAAAAGAAGGCACAGGGACGCGGTTTGCTGTTAAAAATCATCGAAAAGCCTGAACTAATCGCAGGAATCAAAATTGAATTTGACGGACAAGTTATCGATCAATCGATACAAGGACGGCTAAATAATTTTGCGCGCAAGCTTGAAAAGATTTGAGGAATTAACTATATGCAAATAAATGCAGCAGAAATCAGCAGCTTTATTAAAGACAAAATTGCTGATTATGACAATAAAGTTGAGAGCAAAGTCGAGGGAACCATAATCAGCGTGTCTGACGGCATTGTCCGTATTCAAGGCTTGCAGCAGGTAATGCTTGGTGAAATGGTTGAGTTGCCTGGCGGTGAATACGCTCTCGCATTAAATTTAGAAAGAGATAGCGTTGGTGCGGTTGTTTTGGGTGAATACTCACAATTGCGCGAAGGCGATAAAGTTAAATGTACTGGCAAAATTTTGGAAGTTCCAGTCGGTCGCAACTTGCTCGGTCGGGTTGTAAATGCACTAGGTCAAGCAATTGACGGTAAAGGTGCAATTGAAACTTCTGATACTTCGCCAATTGAAAAAATTGCTCCTGGGGTTATCGAACGGCAATCGGTTGATCAACCTTTGCAAACAGGTTTGAAATCAATTGATGCGATGGTGCCAATTGGTCGCGGACAACGGGAATTGATTATCGGCGACCGTCAAACTGGTAAAACTGCAATTGCAGTAGATACCATCATCAATCAAAAAGATACCGATGTGAAATGTATTTATGTCGCTATCGGTCAAAAAGCATCTTCAATTGCGTCAGTAGTGCGCAAACTTGAAGAACACGATGCTCTCAAACACACCATCATTGTTGCGGCTTCGGCTTCTGATTCTGCTGCGATGCAATATATCGCTGCTTATACGGGCTGTACAATGGGTGAATATTTCCGTGATCGCGGTGAAGATGCCCTGATTATTTACGATGATTTGACCAAGCAAGCTTGGGCTTACCGTCAAATTTCATTGTTGTTGCGCCGTCCGCCTGGTCGTGAAGCTTATCCTGGTGATGTTTTCTATTTGCATTCTCGTTTGTTAGAAAGAGCATCAAGAATTAACGCAGCCGAAGTTGAAAGATTAACTAACGGTGCAGTTAAAGGCAAAACTGGTTCATTGACTGCCCTTCCGATTATTGAAACCCAAGGTGGAGATGTCTCTGCTTTCGTTCCGACGAATGTAATCTCAATCACTGACGGACAAATTTTCCTCGAAACCGACTTATTCAACGCTGGTATCCGCCCTGCTATCAACGCTGGTTTATCAGTATCGCGGGTTGGCGGTGCAGCGCAAACCAAGATTATCAAGAAGCTCGGTGGCGGTGTTCGTTTAGCCTTGGCTCAATACCGTGAATTAGCAGCGTTTGCGCAGTTTGCATCGGATTTGGACGCAACTACTCGTAAGCAATTAGAACACGGTCAACGCGTAACCGAATTGATGAAGCAAAAACAATATTCACCTTTGAGTGTTGCGGAAATGGCAATTTCGCTCTTCTCGGCTGATAAAGGCTATTTAGACGAAGTTGCGGTTGATGAAGTTGGTCGTTATGAAACGGCGATGCTGAACTTTATGCGTAATGAACATAAAGATTTGCTCGACAAAATCAACGAAAAAGGTGCTTACAACGACGAAATCGAAGCAGGAATCAAATCCGCTTTGGACGAATTCAAAGCAAAAGGCACTTGGTAAGGAAGAACTGTTATGTCTAATGCCAAAGAAATACGCGGGCAGATTAAAAGCGTAAAAAACACGCAGAAAATCACTCGCGCAATGGAAATGGTAGCGGCTTCAAAAGTCCGACGCGTGCAAGAACAAATGCGCGTCGGTCGTCCTTATACGCAAAACTTGTTACGGGTTATCAATCACCTAGTTAAAGCCACGAGCGGTAAGCAACACCCTTATTTAACACCTGTATCTGGCGATGTTAAAAAAGTCGGATACATCATTGTTTCGACTGATAGAGGTTTGTGCGGCGGTCTGAATATCAACTTATTCAAAACGGTAATGCAGTCGGTGCGCGAAGAAAAAGAAAAAGGACATGAAATTGTCATTTCGGTTTTCGGTCGCAAGGGTGCGGGATTTGTTAGCCGTATCAAGGCGCAGCTTTTATCTTGCGTGGAAAACTATCCAGAAGATCCAAAAATCACCGATTTAATCGGCGGCATCAATCCGATAGTTGAAGCTTATGAAAAAGGTGAGCTGCAAAAAGTTTTCGTAGCCGCAAACATTTTTGAAAACGCGATGTCGCAAAAACCATCGCTAATGCAATTACTTCCAGCAAGCGTGTCTTACGCTGATGAACAACTCGCTGGTCATTCTTGGGATTATCTCTACGACTCAAATCCAGAGGTTTTATTAAGCCGTCTATTGAAACGCTATATTGAAAGTTTGGTTAAACAAGCGGTTTTAGAAAATATCGCCTCGGAAATGTCGGCAAGAATGGTGGCGATGAAGAGTGCTTCCGACAATGCTGGCAATCTGATTAACGAATTGCAATTGCGTTACAACAAAGCTCGTCAAGCGGCAATCACGCAAGAATTGACGGAAATCGTCGCTGGTGCCGATGCGGTTTAATTTTAGAGAGGTCTAATTATTTATGAGTTCTGGAAAGATTGTGCAAATTATCGGCGCGGTGGTCGATATTGAATTTGAAGCTTCACAGATACCAAACATCAACGATGCCCTAGTTTGTGCGCAAGCTGGCGTTACTTTTGAAGTGCAACAACAGCTCGGCGACGGCGTAGTGCGCACAATTGCGATGGGTTCTTCCGAAGGTTTGGTGCGTGGAATGACAGTTGAAAATACTGGCGGTCCGATTACCGTTCCTGTTGGTAAAGCAACTTTGGGACGGATTATGAATGTTCTGGGTGAGCCAGTGGATCACGCAGGCGAAATTCAAGCCGAAGAAAAATGGGCAATTCACCGTAAAGCTCCTGCTTATGAAGAATTGTCAAATTCAACCGAATTATTAGAAACTGGTATCAAAGTTCTTGACTTGCTTTGCCCGTTTGCAAAAGGCGGTAAAGTTGGATTGTTCGGCGGTGCTGGTGTAGGTAAGACGGTAAATATGATGGAGTTAATCCGTAATATTGCTATCGAGCACAGCGGTTATTCCGTGTTCGCAGGTGTTGGGGAACGGACTCGTGAAGGTAATGACTTCTACCACGAAATGGAAGAATCCAAAGTTTTGGATAAAGTATCTCTGGTTTATGGTCAGATGAACGAACCTGCTGGTAACCGTTTCCGTGTGGCACTCACTGGTTTGACGATGGCAGAATATTTCCGTGAAGAAGGTCGCGATGTGTTGTTCTTCGTGGATAACATTTACCGTTATACCTTGGCGGGTGTGGAAGTATCAGCATTGCTTGGGCGGATTCCATCTGCGGTAGGTTATCAACCGACTTTGGCAGAAGAAATGGGTAAATTGCAAGAACGGATTACTTCAACCAAAAAAGGTTCCATCACCTCTATTCAAGCGGTTTATGTTCCTGCGGACGACTTGACCGACCCTTCTCCTGCAACAACTTTCGCGCACTTGGATTCAACTATCGTGCTTTCACGGCAAATTGCGGAGCTCGGTATTTATCCAGCGGTAGATCCTTTGGATTCAACTTCACGCCAACTTGACCCGTTAATCGTCGGTGAAGAACATTACACCGTCGCACGCCGTGTGCAAGGTGTTTTGCAACGCTATAAAGAATTGCGCGACATCATTGCGATTTTGGGTATGGATGAATTGTCGGAAGAAGACAAACAAATCGTTACCCGCGCTCGGAAAATCCAACGCTTCTTGTCGCAACCGTTCTTCGTTGCGGAAGTATTCACAGGCTCGCCTGGTAAATATGTCAATTTGAAAGACACAATTGCTGGCTTCAAAGGAATTGTTGATGGTGCTTACGATCATCTTCCTGAACAAGCTTTCTATATGGTTGGTTCAATTGACGAAGCGGTTGCCAAAGCCGAGAAGATGAAAGAAAAAGCCTAAAAGGAGGTTGTTATGAAACCTTTTCAGGTTAGTGTAGTTAGTCAAGATCGCCTTCTTTACGAGGGCGATGTGCTGCAAATTTCCGCGACAGCAGAAGCTGGCGAATTGGGAGTTTTGGCTGGACACACTCCTTTAATGGCAAATTTGAAAGCGGGACAAGTTCGCTTGCAACTTGAAGGCAATAAAGAAGAAGTTTTGTATATATCTGGTGGATTTTTAGAAGTTCAGCCACACAAAACCATAATTCTTGCAGATGAAGCTCTGCATGCAGCGGATTTAGACGAAGAAGCGGTAAAAAAAGCCAAAGAACGAGCCGAAGAGCGTATGAAAGGCGTTGAATCTAGCGATGAACACGCAATGGCTCAACTCGAACTGGCTCAAATAGCGGCACAACTTTCGGCTATCCGTCGAGCGAAAAGATAGAAGTTCTCGCCAATCATTTAATGCAAATCCCCCAAGTTTTGTTGGGGGATTTTTATAAATTCAATGTGTAAACTAAATAGAAAAAAGTAATGGAAGCAAAAGTAAGTAGTTTTGAAGATATTTTTTCACAAGAAAATAAATTACAAGTCCCTATATTTCAAAGATCTTATGTTTGGAAAAAAGAACATTGGGAAAAATTATTCGACGATTTACTTTCCGCATATAAGACGGATACCGCACCATTTTTAGGTTCAATAATCTTAAAACGCTCCGATGGAAATGCTAATTACTGCAATATCATCGACGGTCAACAGAGATTAACTTCCCTTTCGTTGTTGTTAAAAGCTATTGTTGATGTTTTAGATGAGAAAATAAATAAAACTCGATTTTTGAAATGCTTATATCAACCTAACGATAAAACTAAAACAAAAATCTCACATTCTTACGCTAACTCTGCTAATTATAAAGAAGTATTACAAACAAGATACAAACAAGATACAAACAAGATACAAACAAGATACAAACAAGATACAAACAAGATACAAACAAGATACAAACAAGATACAAACAAGATACAAACAAGATAGAAGAGGCTTATAACTACTTTTCCGAGCGATTAAGCGAATTATCTTCATCGTCTGAATTGTCCGATAAAGAAAAATTTGCCAATTTCATCATCAGCTCACAAATATTTATTCTTGTTCATATTCAAGAAAAAGAAGATGAACAGAAAATCTTCGATTCCATAAATTCTACTGGTGAAAAACTTACTGCCACCGATATTATCAAAAATGCGATTTTTGACAAAATACAAAAGAAAGCAGGTAGAACAGTTGCAATAAATTTATATAAACAATATTGGCGAAATGTTTTTGATAGTCCCGAACAATTTGAATTTTGGAATACTCAATCAAATGCCGATAAAACCGCTCGAGTTAATTCTGAACATTTTTTCCGTTATATTGCAATTATTTTCGGTATTTACGATGCGACAAAACACCGTTTAGAGCAACTTTCTTCAATTTACAAATCTCATCTCAAAGACAAAGAAAGTAAAGATTTAGAAGAATTGCTATCATATATTCAAAAATACGCCGCAATCATGCAGAACAAAATACTCGCGGTAGGAAATGAATATTCTTTTTCCAATAAAACAGAAATGTTTTTGCATACTTTACGGGAATTTGAAGCCAACACATTTATGCCGCTTGCTTTACTTTTATTCGACAAATTACGCAACCATCAAACTCAATTACATAAATCTTTGAATTTAATTCAGTGCTTTATCGTTTATCGGGCAATTATTAAATGTGAAACTAGTTCTTACAACAAAACAATATCAACAATAATAAATCAGCTAAAAAATAAAGATGCTAACGAGTATTACGACATTATTTATCAAAACTTAGCAAAAATAGATTTTTACGGTATTCCAAACTTGCAAACAGTAAAACGCTCCTTGATTGATATAAAAACTCAGCAAAAACGCTTGAAATATATTTTATTTTGGATTGAATTATTTAGACGCAAAGCCGTAACCACAGACAAATGTAATTACGAAAATTTCAAATTGCAATATCTAAACGAAAAAGACCAAGATAAGCCAGAGACTTTTGCAATTGGCAATATAACTTTATTAGAAGGCGCAGGATTTAATAAAAAACTAGCAAAAGCTGATTGGCACAGGAAACTTTATGGCAACGGAAAAGCGAAACAATGCATTAGTTCAAACCGACATTTGTATATCAATCGCGATTTAGAAAAATATAAAAAATGGGAAGCAGAAGAAATAAATATCCGCAGTAATGAACTTATCCGCGATTTTTTTCATATTTATAAACTTGTTGAAAATCAATATGAACTGATAAATAATAATCCGCAAGAAATTCAAGATACATACACTCACAATAAAATCAACCATTCTGTTTTACGCGTCAATTTCCCTTTGGGTGGTGGGTATATTCAAGAAAAAGCTTCGCTGGATACTTTTATAAGAACCATAGAAATAATCGGTTTTCAATTAGTAATGTTGCTTAGAATAACAGTGGCAGGTGTTTATTTAATTGATACCAAACATCAAGGATTGCTCGCAAAAGACGGTTCGGAAAGGATTAGACAATACAACGGTTATTTTGTTTATATCAATTTGAGTAATATAGTCATTCCCAAGCAAAATAGCTCATTATTGCCTCTTCAATTGTATTGTAGTTATGAATTACACTTCGAAGATATTTTTTAAGGTTTGCCCAGCATTTTTCAATCGGATTTAATTCAGGGGAGTAAGGCGGTAAAGGTAGCACTGTATGACCATATTTTTTTACCTCTTCGTGTAGTTTTTGGATTTTATGAAATGATGCGTTGTCTAAAATAATGACTGAATTTGGTTTTAGC
>JAFUTP010000035.1 GCA_017484165.1 Cardiobacteriaceae bacterium
ATTTTTTCTTTTTATGCGGAAGGAATATTTCTTCAATATGGGTGAGTTAAAATGATTATGTATAGAAAATACATGCGAGAAAAAGAACAAGAAAGACTATCAAGACTTTTATCAGAATGGAATAGCGGTCAAGAAAAAATACGTTATGTGTTGAAAGTGCCTAAAACAAAAAAAACAATTCTATTTTGATTGGCTAACATGCATTTTAGCTAAAATTTGCGAATTCTTAAATTTAAACAAAGGCAAAAAATGTTTTCACGGTAGTGGTGCGTTTTTGGTAAAAGCGATGAATAATATGATAAACGAACAAATCAGCCAAAAATATGCAATTCAAAACGAACGCCTTTTTGGTATTGAATTTGACAAAGAGCTTTTTACTTTGGCTTGTGCTAATATGCTTATTCACAAAGACGGCAAGACAAATCTTACCCAAATGGATACACGCACAAAAGAGGCTTGTGAGTGGATAAAAAGCAAAAATATCACAAGGGTTTTGATGAACCCGCCGTTTGAAAACAAATACGGTTGCCTAGATATTGTCAAAAATGTTTTAGACAATGTCGCAGAAGATGCGATTTGTGGGTTTATTTTGCCTGATACCAAACTTGAAATCGCTAGAAAAAAGGTTGAAAAATGGCTTTTAAAACATAGGCTTTTGCAAATCATAAAACTCCCCGATATTTTTGCGGGTATGGCTGGAAATCAAACTTCGATTTTTATTTTCAAGGCTCACGAACCGCAACGAGATAATAAAATTTTCGCTTGTTGAATTAAAGACGACGGACTTGAAACGGTCAAAAATCAAGGTCGCCAAGACATAAAAGGCAAATGGCAAGAGATTGAAGATTATTTTGTAGATGTCATCATAAATCAAAGCGGAGATGAAAGTTGTCAGCTTTTAAATCCAAGCCAAAATCTAGCCTACAAAATGCCTGAAATTCCTTTTGAAATCACGGAAAAAGACTTTAAAAAGTCGTGCTGGATTTTATGCTTTTTGAAAACGGCATCGACAAAAAAGAATTTGAAAAAGTTATGCTAGAAAGCGTCTTATACGACTCTGATATAAGCGTAGAAAATTCGCAAATTTCAATAAATTTAGGCGATAAAAATGAATAAATTTGATACTAACGGGTGGGGCGAGTTTAAAATTGGGGATATTTTTGATATACAAACTGGTTCTTTGTTAAATTCAAAAGAATTGAAAAATGGCGATATAAAGCGAATTTCGGCAAAAAATGAAAATAACGGAATAATCGGCTCTTATGACACCGAATTTATAAAAGAAGCAAGACATTACGAAAATTTCATATCTGTAAATTTTTTCGGAGATACTTTTTATCATCCGTATAAAGCAAGTGTTGAAATGAAAGTCCATATTTTAAAACTTAAAAATAAGGTTTTTACGCAAAGTAGCGGAATTTTTATAGCAAGTATTTTGAAACGATATTTTTCTGATAAATTTGGATATGGCAACCAACTTTCAAGCTCAAAATTAAAAAATGAAAATTTTAAAATTTCTTTACCTATCACACAAAACGGCGAGATTGATTTTGAATTTATGGAAACGACCATAAAAAACACAAAATCCAAAATGCAAAATATCTTAAACACCTACAAATCGTTAATCGAGAGAGAGAGAGAGAGAGTAAAATTTGGAATTTGGATTTTAGTCCAAATCACGCTTTATTTCCGCAAGAACGCAGTTTTATTCAAGGTGGCATTATGCAAATAGCCGTGCATTTAGCCAAATCCATAAACTGCGAGTGGAGAGAATTTAGTTTAGTTGATTTATTTACTTATGAGCGTGGCACAAGGCTTACTAAAAACAACCGAGTAAGCGGAAAGTGCTAGTAACGGCAGGTGAATATAACAAAGGCGTAAACGAGTATATTTCAAACGAAAATCAAAAAGTTTTTAGCAATGCAATCACTATTGATATGTTTTGTAATTCTTTCGTGCATATTGATGAATTTTGTTGCGATGATAATGTGTTGGTTTTAAGCTCAAATTCGCCAATAAGTAAAGAAGCTATGATTTTTATAAGTGCAGTTATCAACCAAGATAAAGAAAAATGGGGATATGAAAAGCAATACAGACAAAATAGCCTTGAAAAACATAAAATTCTTTTGCCAGTCGATAAATTCGGTAATCCAAATTTTGAAATAATGGAAAATTTCATAAAAGAAATCGAGAAAAACCATACGGCAAAACTTTTGGCTTACTATCGCCATATAACGGCAATGGGGGGGGAATAAGCAAATTTGACATTTCAAACTATCTCAAATTTGACCCGAATTTACAAGGTAAAAAAATTATTTGGCGTGAGTTTAAAATTGGGGAATTGTTTAAAAATATAACAGTTAAAAATAAAATATCAAAATTAGATTTATCAAATACTGGTGCGTTTAATGTTTATTCATCGGATAGTGCAAATGGCGGAATTATAGGAAAATGTAATAACGCAGAATTTAAAATAAGCAACGATAATCCTAAATTTGTTATTTTTGGCGACCATACAAGAGCTTTAAATATTGCAAAAACAGATTTTAGCGTTACTGATAATGTGAAAGTATTAAAGCCTATAATATACAGCACAAACGCTCTTTTATATATTTTCGCCGTATGGAAAAAGGCTATTCCAAATCTAGGTTATGCAAGACACTGGAAAGTAGCAAATGCAGTAATTTTAAAACTCCCAACATACGAAAACGGCGAAATTGCGTTTGAATTTATGGAAAAATATATTTTAAATTTAAAAAACCAAAGTGCAAAATTTATCACAATGTCAAAGCAAATTTAATCATCGTTGTTGTTCTTGTTATTGTGAGCCGTGTGAAACACAGCGTAGCAATCCTGCCCTACCCCACACAAAATCATACGCTTTCAAATCACTCCAAAAATTTGGCTTAATTCTTCATCGCTTGCGGTTAAAATGCGTTGACTGGGTTGGTTGGCGTTGCTGACCATATTGCTAACAATATTGGACACGGAAGTTTGAATAAAATCGTTCATATCGATACCACGCAATTCAAACAAAACCGTAGGATTGCTGTCAATTCTTGGTGCTAAACTTAACAGGACACTGGCGGCGTGTTTGCATAAATCGGCGTAGTCTGGGCAGTTGCAGGAAAGATGAATTTCATCAACAGACGGAAAAATGCCGTCTTTGGCGGCGTAAAGTTTATCTTTGAGCGTTTCAGGAAAATCACCCAAAATCAGTTTTTCCAAAGATTCGGCTTTTTGGTTAATGCTGTCTAATAAGGTTTGAATATTTGCCTTATGCATGGGATCTATACTGATATGCACTTGATACGGATTGGAACGAGTGCCGATGACTTGTCCCAAAATTTTGCCACGGCTTACGCGTAAATCGATGACACAATTTGCACGCACATAACTTTTGCCACGATCTACGCGATAATCCCAATCGGCGTAACGGTCTAAATTATCCACCCATGCTTTTGCCCACCATGAAGTGGCAATGTGTCTGCCTGTAATTTCTACTGGTTGAAGTTCTTGTCCTTTGGAACGCAATTTTTCAATCGTGTTGCGTGCTTTTTCTTTGAGTTCTGCTTGCGATAGTTTGCGATATTGTCCGTAAAAACTCATTATTTAGCCCCTTTTTCCGAATGATAAAACGCTCATCAATTCATCATTATTCAAGCGAGACAACCAAGTTTCGCCTGCTCCAATCACGGTTTCGGCGAGTTTTTTCTTGTCTTCGATAATGTTGTTGATTTTTTCTTCCAAAGTGTTTTCACACACCAATTTATATACCATTACATTTTTTACTTGACCAATGCGAAATACTCGGTCAGTGGCTTGATTTTCAACCGCAGGATTCCACCAGCGGTCATAGTGAATAACATGATTGGCAGAAGTTAAATTCAACCCCACACCACCTGCTTTAATCGATACCACCAAAAATGGCACATACGCATCGCCTTGAAATATTTCTACAATTTTGCTGCGTGTTTTAGCTGGCACACCGCCGTGAATAATATATCCTTTGCGTTCAAATACATGCGACAGCACTTGTGCTAACGGTTCGCACATTTCACGAAATTGTGTGAATACCACCACTCGTTCTCGTTTTTCGTAAATGGTTTCGCAAATATCCACCAAACTTTGCATTTTTCCTGAATGTGAAACCGCAAATTCGCCTGTTCCCAAAAATTGATCAGGGTGATTGCAAATTTGTTTTAACTTCATAATCGAGGACAAAACCAAGCCTTTGCGTTGTGTGGTTTCATATTCTTTGGAAGTTAAAATTTCTTTCAGTTCGCTGATGACTTTTTTATACAGCACAATCTGCCGTTGCGTTAAGTTGGTGTAATGGATAATTTCTTGTTTATCAGGCAAATCGTCAATAATGCTTTTATCGGTTTTGAGTCGTCTTAATAAAAACGGTGCAATCAAGTGGCGAAGCGGTTCATAACCGTCTTTTTTCGATTCTAATTCATCGACATAGGTTTTAAATTCTTTCAGGCTGCCTAATAAACCTGGATTGATGAAATCAAAAATTGACCACAAATTGGTTAAATTATTTTCCACAGGCGTGCCTGTGAGTGCGATTTTAGTGGTAGCCTGCATTTTTTTAATGGCTTTGCTTTGTTTAATGGCAGGATTTTTAATCGCTTGTGCTTCGTCCAAAACCAAAATATCCCACTTCGTGTGTGCCAAAGCATCAATATTTTGTGCCGTGGTATAAGTGGTAATGGTGAGTGTTGCAAAATGTTGGCGTAATTGGGCAGTTTCCACTCCATACAAATGGATATGAAGTTTTCTCACCGCTGTGCCATGCAAAATTTCAAAATCCATTTCAGGAGCAAAGCGTTGCAATTCTTTCTCCCAATTTCCTAATAACGAAGTTGGTACAATTACCAAAACTCGCAAGTCTTTGTTTTTATTGATATATTGAATGCGTTGTTGTTCTAAAAAGGCAATCACCTGCAAGGTTTTGCCTAAACCCATATCATCAGCCAAACAGGCACCCAAACCAATGTCCTGCATATAATTTAACCAAGCGTATCCTGACTGCTGATAATGACGCAAATTCACATGCACCGTGTTAGGCACAGTAATTTTATCCGCGGATATGGATTGATTGATATTCGATAAAAATTGTTCTAACCATTCTCCACGCGTAACTTCGCCGATAATATCGCCGTCTGCATGCGGTGTTGCCGTTTGACGCAAGGCTTCAAAAAATGACAATTCCCTGCCGTTAATATCGTCAAATGCCGCCAACAATTCGGTTAAGCGTTGCTGATTGACTTCCACCCATTTGCCTTTGAAAAACGCCAAACCATCGGCAAACGACATCAGTTGTTTGATTTCATCAAGCGTTAATTCTTGGTTGTGCACATTAAAAACAGGAGTCATCTCTACCAGCATTTGAGCAGAAAGTTCTTTGCTGTTTTTCTCGCCGATTTTTACATGCAAACTTGGTGTGGAAGAACGCTTTTTCCACCAATTCGGCACACGACAAACAACGCCTGCCGCTTCAATTTTGGGAATATCTTTTAAGAATGTATAGGCTTCATCGGCAAAAAGTTTCAAAGGGTGAAATAATTCGCCTGAACTCATCAATTCATACACAAAAGGGCTGACGGAACTGGCATCTTCCAACTCACGAATTAAAGCAATCAAGCCTTGCGATTCCTGCTTATATTCCGTCAGTGCATAATGCAAGGGATAATGCTGTGGCAAGCCTGATTTTTGTTTATTTTCAGTGGAATAAGTCGCCATAAACGCAAAAGGCGTATCCATATCCGCATATTTATTTTCCACCAAATGAAAGAAAATCCGCCGTGGCAAAGATAAATTTTGACTGTGGCAAGTGAGATAATTTTCCACTGTGCCGTCCCACCCTGCAATTTCTTCACGAAAAACCGCTAACAGACGCTCAAACTGCGTTTTCAGCCAAATCTGATTAACATATTCACTACCTGTCATAAATGGGCAGGCTGAAATGAGATTTTTATATTCATCATCACTCACCGCAAGCCCTGCATTTTCACGCAAGAATTCCATATCAGGCTGTTGCAAAGTGCTTACCACAAAACGAGTAGCCACACGATACAAAAACCGCATAGACGGCGAAAACCAATCTTGCGATTCAGCAAAACCCAAAGCATAAAGTGCATGATACGGATTTTGAGTAAAAATATTTAACCAATGTTGCGAATGATGAGACAAATTAGGCTCGTTAGACAACATATCCACAGCATAATCCGCCAAAAAACCATCAGGCGTGATGATAAAAGACAATTCTTCCGAAGAAACTTTGGGCATAAATTTTCTCTTATTTAATCAAGTTTTTGTAAAATATAAAGCGTAGTGATACCGCCTAAAAAAATGCAAATAGGGATGACATAATAAACCGTTTTTGTATTATCATCTTCCATAATAAGCCACAAACATGCAATCAGTATTGCGGCAAAAAATCCAAATACTATTCTGATTTTTGGTTTTTTATATATGTATAAATACTACAATATGCATGACCAAATCAATGCAGGAATACTTAAATTAAAATAGGCAATAAAAGCAAAAAAAGGCAAAGCTAAAATGCTATATTGAAATGCTTCAATTGTTGAAGCATAAGATGGGATAAGATAAATATCATAAAATATAGCCGATAATAAAGGTAACAATAAGAAACCTTTAACTATTCTATCGCGAATAAAAGCTAATTTTTCAGTTTTCATAGTAATTACACCAGATATTTATTAGTAAAAGTATAATAATAAAAGTAATCAAATTTTTATGTTGGAGAACTAATTTGACTTCATCTTGTGAAAAAATTCCTGCTTTATCAATAAAATTATACGGTAAAACTCTGGTAGAAGCTTCCGCTGGAACGGGAAAAACATGGACTTTAACAGGGATACTTTTGCGTATTTTGCTGGAAAATATTCATATTGCTCCGCGGCAAATTTCTGCGGTTACATTTACCCGTAAAGCAACGGCTGAAATGCGTTCGCGGCTGCAAAATCGCTTTGATGCTTTTAGTTATCTTTGCCGTAAATTGCTGGAAATATATCAGCATAAGGCAAGTTTTTTGTCAGATGATTTATTTCTTGCGGAGCGAATTTTGCATGCATGCGAAGAACTTGCTCAAAATACGGATAAAAATCTTGCCGATGCAGCCGCGGATAAAGTCAATATTTATTTATTAGAAAAAGCGGCAAAAAATGGTTTGAACGGCTTGATTGCGCTTTTCGAGCGAATTAGTTTGTTGGAAAAAGAATTAGATGAGATTTTTATCGGCACATTAGATTCGCTTGCCCAAAATTGGTTGGAAGAATTTGCAGTAGAAACGGGTTACGCAGCACCTGATAAATTTGTGGAAGAGCAATCGGCTCAAATGCTGGAAATCATACAAAATAATCTTCGCAAGCAATACCAAGAGTCAGAGTTTGTAGAAAATTTACCGTCGGAAATAACAGATGAAATTGAAAGTAGTGAATATTTTGCCAAAGAAATTGCTAAAAAAGAATTATTTATTTCAAGTTATCAATCAGATGATTATTCAGCTGATGCTAGCAAGGAACAGTTGGAAATAAAAAATAAAAGAAGGGAAATTTCCGAGTTATTTAAGCAGATTGATGAAATTAAAAAGAGCCCAGAATTTTTGCAAGCATTGGAACAATTACCGAACATTCGTAGAGAAATTTTGGAGCAATGTCCGACATTTGTCAGCAATGTGAATAAAAGCTTGAAGATTTATAAATATTGCACTCAAACGGAATTGAATAATTTTTTCGAACATTTGCAAACTAGCAATATCAATCTTGCAAATCCTTATTTTGAAGGAGCAATCAAATTATTTTCTCTTGAAAATCAAAATCAAAAAGATGCGCTTAAATACGAAAAATTCAGTAATTCAGAGATTGGACAAATTCTTGCAAAAGTATTAGAACCGTATCGTTTGGAATTAGAGATTAAAAATAAAAACAAAGGATTAGAAGAAGTCGTTAGAAAGAATAAAAAATACCGCAACAGTGTAAATGCCAAACGGCTTCTTATCGATTTGCAAAAGAACTTATCGCACAAGCTGGAAGAACAATCTGTGGCGAGTTTTAATTCGCAATTTGAACGCTTAAATAAAGCACTTGACGGTGAAAAAGGCAAGGAACTTGCCCGTTATATCGCAAGGCGTTATCCCGTAATGCTAGTTGATGAAAGTCAAGACTTAAATAACGCGCAAAGCGATTTATTGGAAAAAATTTATTTGCAAAATCAACTGTCGGGCGGATTTTTTATGCCAGTCGGCGACCCGAAACAGGCGATTTACCGTTTTCGCGGTGGTGATGAACAAAATTATGAAAACTTGAAGGCGAAATTTAAGCCAGAGGAAATTAGTGAGCTAAATCAGTCTTACCGCAGTTCTCCTGAAATGGTTGCGGCTATCAATGAGTTTTATCAATTTTTGGCAGGCATAGAAAAAATACAGCTGCCGTATCAAAACGCAAGTTCAGCGGTGGAAAAAGCAGAACTTGTTTGTGCTGGGGGAGAAAAAATCGAAAAAACTCTGTTTTGCACAACAGTTACGACCTCCGAGGAATATCAAGAGATTGCACGACAAGCCGCATATTTATTGTCAGAAAAATCACCGTATCGGCTTATTGATGGCGGTCAGATGCGGCAAATTTTGCCCGAAGATATTTTGATTTTGATGCCCAAGAATTTTGAATTGCGTGCAGTTCGCGAGGAATTACAAAAGCTTGGCATTGCCGCGGATTGTCCGAGTGAGGAATATTTATTTGCAGGAGAAGTCGCGAAATCTTTGCATTTTCTTTTCTGCGCTATCTGGAATCCTGATGATTTTGCCAATCTCAATGCGCTGCTTGCGAGTGTTTTTTTCGATAAAAACGAGGAAGAAAGCCGTCTCATTCTGCAATCTTGGCAAATTGGCGATGAAAGCGCACCCGAAAAACAAGCGGATATTGAAGTTGCCAAAGCTTTTTACACAGAATTGATGCACACACTCAACAAAGCCCAAGAGATGTGGATAAAACGCAAATTGCCCGCTGCTTTGCAATTTGTGCTTTCGGCGGAAATTGCGGGCGAGAGTATTTGGGAGCGGCTTGCGGGGCGGGAAATTTTGGAAAGTAAGCGGTATTTGTCGGATTTACGGCAAATTCAGGAAATCGTCAATAGCGAGGGAAGAGTGCTCTCCGCCGCTGCTTTTATCCGTTATTGGCAGCGAAATCTTGCCGCACCAAAAGAGACGGGGATTAAATCCGAAGCGGTTGATGCTGCGAATAAAGGCGCGGTGCGGCTACTTACTTTCCATAAAGCAAAGGGATTAGAAAATCACATTGTGTTTATCGGCGGATTGGCTGCTAAGGCGAGTGAGAAACAAACACAGCTTTTGTATCCAATCCGCAATCAGGACGGACGGCTGACTATTTCCTGCCGTTATCCCGAAGATAAAAGCGCGAAAGAAAACCGTCAAAAAGAAGAAAACGCCGAAGGCGAACGGCTTTTGTATGTCGCACTCACTCGGGCAAGAAATTTATCTTTTATCTTTTTCCGCAAGGGCAAAAAAATCGCATACAAGGATTGGGGCGAAGATTTTTGGGCAGCATTAGAAGCGGGACAATTTCCGCATATTGCAGAATTTTCCCCGCCGCCTGAAAGTGAAATTACGCTAAAAGCGCAAACACGGCAGGAAAAAACCAAACAGTTGGCGCACAATCCGCAAATTCCAAGTCCGTTTAGGAAAACAGGTTGGCGGAAAACTAGCTTTTCGGCTCTCAATTTAGAACGGGAAGAAGAGCATAGCAGTGCGGATTTGCAAGATTTTGCCGTGGAAGAAATTGCAATTGCCAAAGAAGAAAATGCCGATGAGCTTGCAGCCGAAAAGTTAATTCAAAATAATTTTCCAGCGGGGGCGAGAGCGGGCAGCTTTTTGCATAAAGCCTTGGAAGAATACGGCACTAAACCGCTGCCAATTCTTATCGCCAAACTCAACCGTCGTTTTAATCTTGGATTGAGTGAAGATGAGCAAAAACAAAGCCAGGATTGGATTGAAAAAATTATGCAAAGCAAACTGGCAAGCGGTGTGAAGCTGAAAAATATTCAATCTTCGGCACGGGAAATGGGATTTTCTCTGGCGGTAAATCGCGGTAAAAATCTTGCGATTGAGCAAATAAATAAATTGCTTGCAGATTGGGGAAAACCCGTGCTACTCAATGAAAATTACCGTCAAGCGGTTGGATTTTTACGCGGTGAAATTGATTTGTGTTATGAGCATCAGGGACGGTTTTTCGTAGTCGATTACAAGTCGAATAAATTAGGCATACAGGCGGCGGATTATTCAGAGGTAAGAAAAATTGCGGAAATGGATAAACACGGATACTGGCTGCAAGCTTTGATTTATCAAACCGCGCTGCACCGCTTTTTAGCTCAAAGATTGCCTGATTATCAACCTGAGAAACATCTTGGAGAAGTGGAATATTTATTTTTGCGTGCGGTCGGTATTGCGGTTGCTTCCCTGAAAATTGAAATTCCCGTTGAAATTGTCCTCGGCTTCGACGCGGTTTTGCGCGGCTAGAAAGGTTTGGAATATCGCTATAATCCGCGGGCAATTTTGAAAAAAATTCAAACTATTCTTAAATATAGAACTTCTTTTGACGGTTTTTCGCAAATTCCAGATTTAGAAAAAATGCAGGCAGACGATAGTTCTGCTGTTTATTTTTTGTGTTGCTGATACAACTTGCGATAAACCAAATACTCAAATTTATTTACGGAGAAAACATAAATGGCAAATACAGCCCAAGCTAAAAAACGCGTTCGTCAAGCTGAAAAAGCTCGCGCTCGCAATGCTAGCCAACGCTCTGCAATGCGCACAGCGGTAAAAAAAGTTTTGAAAGCAATTGAAGCGAAAGATCAAGCAACAGCAGAAAAAAATTACCGTTATGCAACTTGTCTTTTAGATCGTGCGGCAAGAAAAGGTTTAGTTCATAAAAACAAAGCCGCTCGCTTAAAAAGCAGAATTAACGCAAAAATCCGCGCAATTGCTGCATAACAAAATATCAACCTGCTTTTTTTGATGAAAGCAGGTTTTTTATTTATCCGATGATGAGAAATTAAATGTCATTTTTTGCTGATAAAAATCAACAAAAAGGCGGACTGACAAGAATTTTTAATACGCTAATTTTTTCCCGAGACGGACTTGTTGCCGCTTGGAAAGAAGCCGCATTTAGACAACTTGTGTTTTTGCATATCCCCTTGATTTTTCTTGCTTTGATTTTTGTTAGCAAGGACAACGGAAAATTTTTACTAATTACCGTCTCGTTTTTGTCGCTTGTGGTGGAACTTGTTAATACGAGCATTGAGGCGGTAGTAGATAGGATTTCATTAGAACGCCATCCGCTTAGCAAAATTGCCAAAGATTGTGGTTCAGCCGCGCAACTCTTGATGTTGATTCTTTGCGCTGTGCTGTGGGTATTGGTTTGGTTTTGAGTTTGTTTGAAATTTCTGTTTTTTTGTAAGTTTTGATGCTTAAACAAACAATTTGTCCGTTTTTCGTTACAAATTTCTTTGAAATATTGATTTATCTAGAACTTTTCTAGCACTTTATCTAGCACCGAAAGTAACAAGATTTTGCGCAGTGTGCGCGTCCGCCCGTCGCGTCGGTTATATCAGCGACAAATTAGAACACCGTTTTGAATGAGAGAAAACGGTCAAATAAAAAGAGAACTGCTGCTTTTTTCTTTGTTTTTTATGTCCTTTATTTGTATGACATAACGCATAAAAAATGCGGCAGTTGTTTATTTTTATTTCTGGATTGAGCCGTGCGGACGGTCAGTCTTATTTAAGTTGGAGAATTCCAAATAATGAAAAAGATGCTTATTAACGCTACCCAGCACGAAGAGTTGCGGGTTGCTTTGGTTGATGCCTCGCAGTTGTATGACTTGGATATTGAAACGCTCTACACGCAGCAGAAAAAAGCCAACATTTACAAAGGAAAAATCACGCGCATTGAGCCGTCTTTGGAAGCGGTTTTTGTGGATTACGGTGCAGAGCGGCAAGGTTTTTTACCGTTTAAGGAAATTGCGCGGGAATATTTAATTCCGAAAGAAGGTTTTGAGAACGAAGCTCCGAACCGTTCCAACATCAAAGAAATGCTGGAAGTTGGACAAGATTTGCTAGTGCAAATTGAAAAGGAAGAGCGGGGAAATAAGGGCGCGGCTCTTACAACTTACATTTCGCTTGCGGGGAGTTTTTTAGTTTTAATGCCGAACAATCCGCGTGCAGGTGGAATTTCCCGTCGGATTTCTGGTGATGAGCGCAAGGATTTGCGCGATAGTTTGGAGATGTTGGATATCCCTGACGGTATGGGAGTGATTATTCGCACCGCGGGATTTGGTCGCACTACCGAGGAATTGCAGTGGGATTTAGATTTTCTGCGGCAAGTTTGGGAAAACATCTTGCTGGAATACAAAAAACCGCTTGACAACCATTTGATTTACCAAGAAGGAAACATTGTTTTGCGGGCTTTGCGGGATTATTTGCGTCCTGATATCGGTCAAATTTTGATTGATGATGCGGTTGTTTATCAGCAAGCATTAGATTTTGTCAATTTGGTGATGCCTGATAACGCCTCGAAGTTAAAGTTTTATGACGATCCGATACCGTTATTTAGCCGTTATCAAATTGAGGGTCAGATTGAGTCGGCATATCAACGAAATGTCAAATTGCCGTCTGGCGGTGAGATTGTTATTGATTACACCGAAGCTTTGGTATCGATTGACATTAACTCTTCAAAATCGACCAAGGGCGGTGATATTGAAGAAACTGCGTTTTTGACCAACATCGAAGCGGCAGACGAAATTGCACGACAAATGCGTCTGCGCGATTTTGGCGGTTTGATTGTGATTGACTTCATCGATATGAATTCATCTTCTAACCGTAAAGCAATTGAGCAACGCTTGATTGATGCAACCAAAATTGATCGTGCTCGGGTGCAAGTGGGAAGGATTTCTCGTTTTGGTTTGTTGGAAATGTCGCGGCAACGCTTACGGGCTTCGATTGATGAGACGACGCATAAAGTTTGTCCGCGCTGCAAAGGGCAGGGCAGTATTCGCGGTATTCAGTCGCAGGCTTTATCAATTTTGCGGTTGATTGAGGAAGAGGCGATAAAAGAGCATACGGGGCAAATTGTTGGAGAAATGCCCGTTGCTATCGCGACTTATTTGTTAAATGAAAAACGCTCTGTATTGAGCAATATTGAAAATTTATACGGAGTTGAATTGGTTTTGGTGCCAAATCCGCATTTGCATACGCCTGATTACTATTTAACCCGTGTTCGCGAAGATGAATTAGCCGAAGAGGCGCAGCAAAAAACGCCTAGTTATCGCATTCCGATAACAAATGAAGATAAAGACGAAGAAAAACCAATTGTTCGCGGTAATGCCGAAGCAATCAAACCAGAGCAGCCAGCGGTGATGAATGTTCTGCCGCAAAATCCATTGCCGCAAATTGATGAAGACGAACGGCAATCGCGTCGCGGTAAAAATCGTTTTTCTGCTGATGAAAAAGAGCGGCTCTCTGGTGTGTTTAGCCGTGTTGTTGCTTTATTTAAGGAGCATGCTGGAACTTTACCGCGAGCGGAAAATATCAATTTGAATACGGATAAAGGCGGAAAAAATAAGGCGGATTATTCTCGTGATAAGGCAAAAGATAAGCGGGAGAAAATCGCGCAAACTGCGCCTGAAAAACCGCGTGAGCCAAATCCGAATAGTTTGGTCGCGCAAGTTCGCGGTAGAAAAGAAGCGGCTTATCAAGAGGAAAATTTTGAATATCCGCAAAATATTGCTGATGACGGCTTGAAAGCAAAATTTAGCCCGAACGGCAAACTTGCGAACAATAAGAAAGCGGAATATGGCGGTGAAAATGTCAATCCGACGGTAGAAGAGCTGCAAAATCCGCCCGAAATGATTGACGGTAAGCCTGTAAAACGCGGTAGAACTCGTGATGTGCGAGCGGTTCGCGGTATGGGTAAAGCAGAGGAAATCCGCAGCCCGAACTTAAATATCGCTATGGAAGAAAAAACCGCTGACAGTCAAGTTACCGAAGGACAGGCGGTTGAGGAAAAAATTGCAAGCGTTGAACAACAAAGCCCAACCGCTCCTGGAATGGTGAGCTTTTTTGCTGATAGCGAGAGCAATAAATCAACGACAACGGTTGATGCGCAAGCTGAAAATACAGCGGAAAAAGCAACTAGCGCGGAAGAGGATAAAAAAGCTGATAAGGAAGAAAAAACTCCGAAAACTCGCCGTGCTGCTCGTAAAAAAACTAATCCTTTGTTGCAACTTGCTGATTTGGGACAAAGTGTTTGGTATGACAACATTCATCGGCAAATGCTCATCGATGGCGATTTGCAAAAAATGATTGCCGAAGATGATTTGCGCGGTGTAACTTCTAATCCTGCGATTTTCCGTAATGCGATTGTCGGTAGCGATGTTTATGACGAATCTCTGCGCAAATATTTGACGGAAAACCCTGAAATTGCTCCGCGTGATGCCTTTTTTAATTTGGCGATTGAAGATATTCGGGTTGCCTGCGATCAAATGCGTTCGGTTTATGACCGCACGGGCGGCACAGACGGTATGGTGAGTTTGGAAGTGTCACCTGATATTTCTGCTGATAGCGAAAAAACGATTACTGAGGCGCGCGAACTTTATCGGCGCGTGGATCGTCCAAATTTGATGATAAAAGTGCCCGCGACTTTGGCTGGCGTTGAGGCGGTGAAAGTTCTTACTGCTGACGGTATCAATGTCAATGCGACTTTATTGTTCTCGGTTGAACGCTATAAGCAAATTTTTGATGCCTTTATTGAGGGATTGAAAATCCGTCGCGATGCTGGTAAAGATATTGACAAAATCCGCTCGGTCGCGAGTTTCTTTATTAGCCGTGTGGATACGGCGGTTGATGGGCTTATTCCAGATGAAATTGCTGAATTGCGCGGACAAATCGCGGTATCAAATGCTCGCGCTGCCTATCTTGCTTATATCGCCCGCATAGCACACGATGATTGGAAAGAATTGCGTGCCAATGGCGCGCAAGCACAACGCCTGCTTTGGGCTTCGACGGGAGTGAAAAATCCTGCCTATTCCGATACGCGCTATGTCGATTTCCTGATTGGTCAAGATACGGTTAATACTATTCCGCCAGCGACATATCAAGCATTTAAGGATCACGGCACGGCTTCTCCGATTTTGCTGCGCTACAAAGAACCGCCTGCAAAAATGTTGGAAAAAATCGCCGAATACGGTGTGAATTTGTCTGAAATTACCGCGAAGTTGGAAGCAGACGGTATCCGCCAATTCGAAGATGCTTTTGCCGAACTCTTAAATGACATCGCGGCAAAAATTGCGAAATTGAAAAATCAGGCGGAAAATTCAGAGCAAGCGTCTGATAACGCTAGCACTGATGTAGAACCAGCCTCGGATAACGCGGGAGCTGAAAGTCAGGCTGAAACGGAAATGAATAACGCACAAGAAAGCGCAAATTCACAGGAAAACGCCGATGCATCTGTTGATAACAATGAAAATCACGAAGAGCAGGGCGCACAGCCAGAGTTAAACGGCGAAAACAATGGCTGATATTCGTTTGGTTATTCCTGCTCGTTACGCTGCAACGCGCTTGCCTGCTAAACCGCTTGCCGATATTGCGGGAGTTCCGCTGATTGTGCGCACCGCTGTGCAGGCAAGAAAATCTGGTATTGAGCCGCTTGTTGCCTATGATGACGACAGAATTGCGGCGGTGCTTAACAACTACAACATCGCGGGAATTAAAACTTCTGCCACGCACGAAAACGGAACCAGACGGCTGGCAGAGGTGGTTGAAATTCGCAATTGGGCTGATGATGAGGTGATTGTTAATGTGCAGGGTGATGAACCGCTACTGCCGCCTGAATTGATTAGTCAAGTTGCAGAAAATCTGCTCGCGCACGAGAAAGCATCGGTTGCAACTTTATGCACCGCCTTTGTCGAAGATGAACCGAATAATCCCAATTCGGTAAAGGTGGTGAGCGATCGAGACAGTTATGCGCTTTATTTTTCTCGGAGCAAAATTCCTTATCCACGCGACGGCGGCGATTTTCCTTTCCGCCGTCATATCGGGATTTATGCCTACCGTGCAGGCGTTTTGCGCGAATACACCAAAATGCAGCCAACGCCGCTCGAACAAGCGGAAAAATTGGAACAACTGCGCTTTTTGGAATACGGCAAAAAAATCTCGCTTGCCGAAGTCGCAAAAGCACCGCCTGCGGGAGTTGATTGCGAAGAAGACCGTCTGCGGGTTGCCAAAATTTTCGAATTAGCATGAAATTAGTGCTATGGGCGTGTTCTACGCAAATGTTTATGTAAAAAATGGAGAACTTTTATGCAAAAAGTAGTTTTTTCATCTCTTTTATTAAGCGCATTTTTTGCTCTTGCTGCTTGTAATGATGAGCAAAAATCGCAAACGACTAACAGTCAAAAACCAGCGGCAGAGCAGACAAAACCAGCAGCTGCTCCTGCTAATGAAAATAAGGCAACCGCTGCAACTGAAAATGCTGTTTCCAAGCCAGTTCCAGCAGATAACATTCCCGCGGAACAATCAGCACCAGCAGAAAATCAAGGAAATCAATTGGCAGTTACGGCTAAAAATGTTGTCTATCAATGCGGTGAAACGGAACTAAAAGTTGTATATACGATTGCAGATACACAAGTTGTTGGAGCACAAGTTTTTGCAGCTGATAAGGAAATAACTCCAATGCTTGCCAGAGTTGCCGACAATAAAGATGACAATTTATTTACTGATGGCACATTTACTTGGTCAGCCGAACTTGCAACTGCCGAGGAACTCGATAAAAAAGATGGAAATATGCTCACAAAACAAGCTAAAACTACCGTAAATGGTGAAGAGCATGAAGTGAGCGAAATTGTTCATAAATATTGTGAGCTGAAAAAGTAAGCCACATCTAGATACAAAATAAAAAATCCCGTCAATTGGACGGGATTTTTTATTGGGCATATCGAAAAATTTAAGGCGCATCTAAATTTAGGGTTAGTTCTATTTTTACCTCGTCATCCTGAGTACAGCGAAGGATCTGCCGATAAAGATTTTTCGCCTACGGCTCAAAATGACGAATTTTTGGATATGCCATATAGATACAAAAAAATCCCGTCGATTTGACGGGATTTTTTATTTTTAGCATCAAGCTTTTTTCTCTTCTGGTAAATGCTTTCTGATATGCAAATCACGGAATTGCTGCTCACTTGCTTCGGACGGTGCGTCGGTGAGTAAGCAGTATGCGGTTTGTGTTTTCGGAAATGCCATTACATCGCGGATAGATTTCGCTCCAGACATCAACATAATCAAGCGGTCTAATCCGAAAGCCAAGCCGCCGTGCGGTGGTGCGCCGTATTTGAGCGCATTGAGTAGAAAGCCGAATTTTTCTTCCGCTTCTTCGTTGGAAATTCCGAGTGCGGATAAAACTTCTTTTTGCACATCTTCACGGTGAATACGAATTGAACCGCCACCGACTTCCGTGCCGTTCAAAACTATGTCATAAGCCCGTGAAAGCACGCTTTCTGGATTTTCGGTTAAATCTTTGAGATTGTCGGTTTTTGGTGCAGTGAATGGATGATGCACGGACTGCCAGCGGTTTTCTTTTTCGTCGAATTCGAACATCGGGAAATCAACTACCCAGAGCGGTGCCCAGTCGCAGGTTTGCATATTCAAATCTAATCCGATTTTGACCCGTAGCGCGCCCATCGCGTCATTAACTACCGATTTTTTATCCGCACCGAAGAAGATTAAATCGCCGTTTTGAGCATCAACTCTTTTGACAATCGCGAGCGATGCCGCGTCGCCTAAAAATTTCACAATCGGCGACTGCAAACCTTCAACCGAATTTGCATCATTTACCTTGATATACGCCAAACCTTTCGCACCGTAACGAGCGACAAATGCGGTGTAGTCATCAATTTCTTTACGGGTCAGCTTGCCGCCTTCTGGAATTTTGAGAGCGACTACTCGACCGTTCGCTTGCTTGGCTGGGGCAGAAAATACTTTGAAATCACAATCTTTCACCAAATCCGCAATATCAACAAGCTCCAAAGGAATGCGTAAATCTGGCTTGTCGGAAGCAAAACGGCGCATCGCTTCTTCGTAAGTCATTCTTGGGAATGGATTTGGCAGCGCAATATTTAATTGTTCGGCGAAGATACGGCGCATCATTTCTTCGGCGAGCTGAATAATTTCTTCTTCTTCCAAAAAGGAAGTTTCGATATCAAGTTGAGTGAATTCTGGCTGACGGTCGGCGCGCAAATCTTCATCACGGAAGCAGCGCACGATTTGATAATAACGGTCAAAGCCTGCCATCATCAGCATTTGCTTGAACAATTGCGGCGATTGCGGCAGGGCAAAAACTTTTCCAGGATGTGTGCGCGAAGGAACTAAATAATCGCGAGCACCTTCTGGAGTTGCCTTGGTGAGCATCGGAGTTTCGATATCAAGAAAACCGTTTTCGTCGAGATAACGGCGCATACTCGCCGCAACCTTGCTGCGCAAAATGAGATTTTTCTGCATTTCAGGACGACGCAAGTCGATAACACGATTTTTAAGGCGGACTTCTTCGGAAATTTCATCGATTGAACCGTCCAACATAAAGGGCGGAGTAGGGGATGTGGAGAGAATTTGCATTTCCTTACCGAGAATTTCTATTTTGCCGCTTGCAAGTTCGGTATTTTCCGTGCCAGCTGGACGCATCCGCACCCGACCTTCAATCGATAAACAAAACTCACTGCGCACTTTTTCTGCCAGCGCGAAAGTATCGGCAGTATCAGGGTCAATTACCACTTGCACTAAACCGCTACGGTCGCGCAAATCAATAAAAATTACTCCTCCGTGATCTCGTCTGCGATGCACCCAGCCCGCGACTTTTACCGTTTGACCGTCAAGTTGTTCTGTAACTTCGCCCGCATATTGACTGCGATAAATACTCATATTTATTCCTTTTGTTCTTAAATAAATAAATTCTGGGTCTGTCTAAAAATTCGTCATTTTGAGCCGTAGGCGAAAAATCTATCGGCAGATCCTTCGCTGCGTTCAGGATGACGATGGTAAAAAGAATTAGTCCTAAATTTAGATGCGCCCTTCTGGGAATATCCAAAAATTAAAAAAATAGCTTTTCACCAAAAGCGAAACTGTCGGGGGGGCAGCTGCTCCATAGACCCCTCCTATTTTTTTTCGAAGAACGAAAAAAAAGAATTTTTAGATATGCCCTGTATTTTGAAAAGCTCTATAAAGCTCATTTTTACGGCGCAAAAAATGGAGTTTTTTCCCGTCTTGTCAAGCAATTTCAAAGATTAAAGCCTAAAAAAAAGCGGCAGAAAAACCGCCGCTTAACTTCTTTACCTTAAAAGGACGATGAAATATTACACCACGCCTTGGGCAAGCATCGCTTCGGCAACTTTTTTGAAGCCCGCGATATTTGCGCCATTGACATAGTTGGTATAACCGTTTTCTGTGCCGTGTTCGACGCAGTTTTCATGAATATTTGCCATTATGTCGAAAAGTCGTTTATCAACTTCTTCCCGCGTCCAAGATAGACGAATTGCGTTTTGGCTCATTTCTAGACCAGAAGTTGCTACTCCGCCCGCGTTCGATGCTTTGCCAGGAGCGTAGAGAATTTTCGCGGCAATAAATTGATGCACTGCGTCCAAAGTTGAAGGCATATTCGCACCTTCGGCAACGCAAGTACAACCGTTAGCAAGCAGAGCTTTGGCATCTTCACCGTTAATTTCATTTTGAGTTGCGCAAGGAAGAGCAATATCACAAGCAACTCCCCAAGGTTTTTGACCGTCGAAATATTTAAGCCCTTGCTCTTTGGCATAAACCGAAAGTCTTTCACGGCGTTCGTTTTTGAGCACTAATAAGGCTTGCACTTGTTCTTGGGTCATACCGCTATCGGCAAATTGCACAAAACCATTTGAATCAGATACGGTCAAAACTTTTGCACCGAGTTCGATTGCTTTTTCACAGGCGTATTGCGCCACATTTCCTGAACCAGAAATAACTACTTTTTTACCGCCGAATGATTGACCGCGAGTTTTGAGCATACTGTTAGCGAAATATACCGTGCCGTAACCAGTCGCTTCGGGACGAATTAAAGAACCGCCGTATTGCAAATCTTTGCCCGTTAAAACGGAAGCGAATTCGTTTTTGAGTTTTTTGTATTGACCGTAAAGGAAACCAATTTCCCGACCGCCAACGCCGATATCACCAGCTGGCACATCAAGAGAAGCACCGATATGACGGTAAAGCTCACTCATAAATGCTTGGCAAAAACGCATAACTTCATCATCAGATTTGCCTTTCGGATCAAAATCAGAACCGCCTTTACCACCGCCCATCGGAAGAGTAGTGAGTGAATTTTTGAATACTTGCTCGAATGCCAAAAATTTCAAAACGCCTAAATCAACCGTCGGATGAAAACGCAAACCGCCTTTGTAAGGACCAATCGCCGATGACATTTGCACACGGTAACCGCGATTGACTTGCACTTGTCCTTTGTCGTCCGTCCAAGGTACACGGAACATAATCACCCGTTCTGGTTCGACAATTCGTTCTAACAGAGCTTTTTGGGTGTATTTAGGATTTTTTTGTAAAAACGGTGCAAGACTTTCGAATACTTCTTCTACCGCTTGATGGAAAACAGTTTGACCTGGATCGCGTTGTTTGATTAGCTGAAATAGGGCGTTTAAGTCGCTCATAATTAAATCTCCTAATGGAAGCAAATTTCTTAAAACTCACAACAGACAAATAATATTTACGGTGAATAAATAAAGGTAAATATTCTCTTGACTGAACACTTGAACACAAAATGCATAAATAGCGCATTTAAGCAATACAAATTACAAATTAAAGCAATTTGCATTAAAGAGAAGCAAATTGCCTATTTGAAATAAGCATTAAATTATTGTCGATTATATGCCAAAAATTTTTTCTTTATTTTTCAATGGTTTAGCTTTTATTTCGTAAAAAATCGATGTTGCAAAATGGTGCGTTGTGCATCATTTTGGTGCAATGAATATGCTTGATTTCGTATTTTTAATCGGGATTAATTCGATTATGGAGTATAAAGAAACGCCCAAGATTTTTACCCTCTTGTCGTTTTTTTATTCATAATTCTCCTAAAAAATCTCATCTCTTCCTCCTTATTTTCTTCTATCTTTTATTTTATAAACACATCTCTTATCGCTAAAAATCAACCGCATAGGCAATAAAAAACCTCCCTGTTTGGGAGGCTATGGGGGATTGTTGTGTGGGTCAGTGGATACCCCGTCTATGCGAATGCACACATATACCACGCGAGCTTCTTTTAACCACACTGCTCTTATTACAGCCTGTTCATACCGAAGTGGTATATAGCCCACCCAATTTTGGGGG
>JAFUTP010000036.1 GCA_017484165.1 Cardiobacteriaceae bacterium
CGATAATTTGAAGAAAGCCACCAAGCAAGCGGTAAAAATGGCGAGCCCAAGTTATATGGCGTATGAGAATGTTAAAAACAAAAAAGACGCATACGAGCAAAACAAAGGCGATGGTGCGAAAGGTGAATATGACGGCATACACGCCGCTGCCACTTCGTCATTAAGCCAATTAGGCGAAATGAGCGGAGCGTCTCCGATTGGATTTAATTTAACCCACGAACGCAGTCAAACTACGGCGAATAATCGTAGTGTGGAAACTGTTGGCAGTGAAGTTAAAGCTGCAGGCAGGCTGAAAGTTATTTTGCATTAAATTCTTCAAATGCTTTGTTTATTTTCTGACGCAATAGAGCATAATCATTTATATCACTGATTACGCCATATAACGGTTTGTCTTCATCATTTGTACAACATTCAACATAATCGCCAAAATAAGTACCGTCTTCACTTTCATAATAATCTTGTACAAATGGTAATATTTTTTCGCAAATATCGCACTCCCAAAATTTACAATCACAATGTTCGATAAAATATTCTGTTCCAGTAATTTGCCCATTACGCACTTGTTCGCATAATTCTTGGTTATTGTCTTCCCCTTCAAAATGATTTTCTATAATCCATTGCAAAAACAATCCAATGTGATTTGCTGCCATTTGCCAAATTTCTTCTTCCATTTCATCAGTTAAATCACTGGTGATATGGTGTTTTTGTCGATAAAGTTTTTCCGTATATTCCCAATGCCAATCTGCTCTATCTATGCTCATTATTTAATTCCTTAATCTGCCTAGCTTGAAAAAGTATTGGTCATTGCAACAAATCCAAACCTGTTAAGCGTTCGATTGATAAACGATAATTCTGTTTGAAAAAATCCACATACAGCGAATAATCGCCTGTTTCGTAATAATGGATTAAGGCGTTTTTATATTCTGTAATCAGTGTATCGCTAAAAAACAGCGGTAAAACGCCGTGTTTAACCAATGTGGCGGTTTGCAAAAGGCGTGCGGTGCGTTTGTTGCCGTCCCTAAAATATTGCAAATACGCCGTATTACAATGTAAGAAAATGGCTTGTTCAAACGCATTTTCGTATTGTTCTGCGGTTTGTAGAATGAATTTCTGCTCGGTTTTTAAGCGTTCAGGCTCGGCTAATGGTGAATATTGCGTACCGCCAATCAATACGCCACTTGTCCGCACAATGCCTTGTTCAAAAGACGGTAATAAGTCTTTCATCAGCGTTTTGTGTAAATTGGCAACAAAATCAGCGTCAAACACGGTGTTTTTATCCGCCGCCATTATCGAAAAAAACGCATTACGCAAATTCATCAGCATAATAGCGTCTGAATATAATTTACCGCCTGCGGTATAGCCTAAATTTAACAAAATATGTACTTCTGAACGACTATACGCATTATTTTCAATTTTGGCAGAAGTATAAATAAAATCTTCTGCCATTGCGTCATAATTTTTACGATAATTTTTAAGTGTTTCTAATGTGTAATGTTTAGATAATTCAAATAGTTGCGTTTTATCTTCTTCGCTTAAAATCGGACGGTAGGCGGTAAATTGTGGGTTGTATTTCATTGTGTTTTCCTTGTGCTTTGGCAATATATATTATTCAATTATTTCTATATCTGTCATTCTACGAATAATAAAAGTTCTATAATCTTGTCTTAAATGACAAAAAGCATTCATACATGGAATTCTGTGTCGGTATTCAATTTCTTGCGGTTTAACTGTGCGTTTAGTCCTAAAACCGTTCCTATCGGTATATGAAAAATGAATTATTTTCTTGTCATTGATTGCTGTTGTAATTAAGTTTATTTTATATTTATTTTATATTGAGTTAGTATACTTTTGTCTCTGTCAATAGTTTCAGTGTTGGATTTTTTATCATCATCAAATAGTTTTAACACAAATAGGATAACAATAACAATAATAAAAAAATTCATTCATATCACCTGAAATTGATTTAATGGTAAAAATTGCTGAAATGTTTTCGGCAAAACACAATTCTCCAAACTTTTTTGCGAAAATAAAAAGCGTCCATCGCAAATAAAACCTAATTCCTGCCAGTGTACATTATTTAATTCGTCAATTATTTTATTTAATGTTTGTAAATTGCAATTAAATTTTGGAAATATTGCCAATACTGAACCGTCATAATTAGTGCAAGTATGTGTAAAAAATGGTTTTTTATTGCGTGTTTTGGTATTCACATAAATGCGTGGCAAATCGCTTTTATAATAATCTCTACCCCAACAAAACCAGTTGGTTTGATTAAAATTTCTGATTTTTCTTTTTATCAATTTATCCTTAAATGGCAATAAATAAGGAATATTTTGGTTATAAATCATCTTGCGTGTTTTACCTGTTTGTGCGGTTTTTGAATAAACAAAATCTAAATTGCCAAATTCTTCATTGACAAATATTTCATCACAACCGCTTACCGCTCCGACTTTAACAAAAAATAAATCGTTAAATTTAACCGTATATTGATTGTCGGTAAATAATAATTGACCATTAACGCAAGAAAATTCTTTAATTACATTAGTATTTCGTTTGAAATTACTTTTTTCAAAACGCCATATTGCACAATTTGGTTGTGCGTTTTGAAATATTTTTGCGTCTCCCAAGTCAATAAAATCGGTAATTGTACCTTGTTGGTAAATAAATTCATTTAATTTAATTGCCGAAGTTGATTTTAAAAAATCTCTTGGCGTGATAAAAATCAATTCTCCGCCATTATTCAAATGTAAAATAGATTTATAAATAAAAAACAAATATAAATTAGTGCGTTTATCGAATAATTGAGAATATGGATTAAGTTTATTTTTGGTTGAAATTAAAATATCCTGATAACGCACATAGGGCGGATTGCCAATAATGGTATCAAATTTATTATCAGGCGAATAATCAAAAAAATCAATATTTAATACATTGTTTTGATTAAATTTTTTATCAATTTCAATTCCTGTAATATTATCTATATTGCGTAAAAATGCCCCATCGCCACAAGACGGCTCTAACACTGTACCAAAATTTTTGCGTAAAGCCAACATATCAGCCACAATCGTTTGTGGTGTAAAAACTTGCCCTAATTCAGCAATATTTAAGGCATTATTTTCTTTCAGGCTGCCTGAAAAAATATCTTGGTCAGAAAATAAATAATACATATTCAGAAAAATATTCCTTAAATGATAAATAAGCGTCTGCTCTTAATTTTAATGATTGACCCAAAATAGATAAAATAAATTTTTTGGCTTCTTGATAATTTCTGTTAATTGTATTTCTATTATCATTCCAACAGGCTTGAAATGGCAAATTATTGCCATTTGGCACTAATTTATTAAAGTGTTTTAATGATGAAAGAAAAATATCTTTGGTATTATCTTTATTCACAATTAAAAAATAATAATCGCAGTTATTGTTGCAAATATTCTCTTTTAAATTTTTCAAATAATTTTCCCAAGAAATGGTATTGTTAAAATCAGGTAATTTTCCTGTTAAAGCATAATAAATTCCTAATTTGCAATTTAAATTATCTGCGGTTGTCGTGGTGCTGACTTTAATATTCACAGGATAAAAAATACCGCTTTCTTCAAAAGCAAAATCAAACCAATCTCTAATTTTAGGACGGCGAATGGTAAAATGATTAGCAATTAACGCTACAATTTCATCTTCATTAAATGCTGAATTAACGCGTCCATCGCGAGTGGTTTGGCTTAAATGAAGATTTCTTTGTTGCAAAAAATCTTTTATTTTTTCTAATGTGTTAGGAAACATTTTGACTTTCACCACACAACACTTCGGTGGGTCGAAGACCCACCCTACGCCTTACTCATCATCATCAGAAATTGCGTCAAAGCCTTGTCGTTGTTCAGGTTCAATCGGTGTAATGTTTCGCCCTAAAACATCAACGGCGTATTTTTTTACCGTCATATTTTGTATGCCAACACCTTGAAATAAGGTAATTTGTTTTTTCTCATCAGTTGCACTGATTTCTTCGTTTTTCTTCTTACCCCATTTATTTTGATATTTTTTAATTTGCACCCAATCATCTTCTGGTTGCTGAATATCAATACCGCCTGACGCAATATTGCATTGTCTATAATACCCAAAAATCCGTTTTTGTGGATTTTTCTTATCCGTAATTTCAATTAAATCATAAGGATAGAATGAATAGATAAATTGATATTCATCTGTCATTTCTAACCATTGTTTTTTATTGCCGTCTTTATCTTTACCGCCAACAATCGCACGATTTGGCAATTCGCCGTTTGCGGCTTGGTGGGCGTAAATCGGCACAATGTAGTTTTTGCCTGTTGTTTTATGAGCAAAAATATCAATTCTAATCATTGACGCATTGGCGACAATGCCACCACGCATATCAATGCCGCTTTGCGGTTTGTTTTTATGCGTGGATTGTTTGGAATACAGCGTTTCCAAATGCCCTTGTCCTGAAATATGTTTATGCACTTTGCGAGAAACAAACAACGGTTGCACAAATTCGTGTTGTGCTAATTCGGCAGGGCGGTCAGGTAGTTTGTCTCGGATTAAATCAAGCAATTCATCACGCTGTTCAATATCCAAAACTTCCCACAAAACTTCGCCTGTGTCGGTGTCGATTTTTTCCACTTGATTAAATACACGCAGGTTAATTTCATTGCGGAAAAAGTCCCACGGCACTGGGAATGGTTCTTTAAGTTTATAGTGTTTTTCACCATATTTATCTTCTTCAAGAATTAAATTGTTCTTGCTTTCTTCATATTTATTTTTTGCATTCTTATCTTTTTTATCTTTATACCATTGCGTAATTTTCTGCTGCATACTCTCGGTAGCACACGCCACAATAATTGCGTCCAATGCGTGATGACGGTCATTGTCTTCTCGCACTTTGGCAAACCCCCAAGAACTGCGTAACAAAGCAGTTATTTGTCCTTGCGGTGCGAATACTTTTTTTACTTCCGTACCGTCATCTCTTTTCAGGCTGCCTGAAAATGCTAAATTGTTTTCAAGATAGTTTTTCAAAAAGCGAGTGGCGTATCGTGTGTCGTTAATATTGCGTTCGCTAAATCCTTCTTCCAACTCACGGCGTAGAATATTTTGTTTTTTCTTAGACGAAAAACGGCAAGCATTCACTCTTGCTTCAAATTCACGCCATTTTTGTTCATCATCGCCAAACCATTCAAACGGCGTTTTATTGCCTTTGTTTTGATTTTCCGCTCCCAACACCAAAACTTTATTATTTTGACTGTCGTCCCAACTTCTTGAAAATGGTATGGCGTGGTCGATTTCGACATAACCTTTGTCAAAAATGCGTGTCAGGTCAATGGCTTTGCCTGAATACAAACATTTACCGTGTTGATTTTGATACAAACGATACAGCAAAATATCTTTGCCTTTCGGTTCAAAACCGTGATTTTCGATAAAGCGTTGGCGTTCTCTTTCCCTTTCGGCTTGATTTTCTTTGTTGCGTTTTTCAATTTTATTGCGGTCATCACGGCTTTTGCCTAAATCACGCCCCATTTCAATATGCACCCTGAAAGGTTTGCCATACGCCGCAATAATGGCGTTAATAATTTTGCGAGCCTGCGTAATGGTGCGATAAACCACTGGATTGTTGGGCGTATCGCTGTCTTTTTTATCGATAATCGGCAGTTTTTCAAAAGTGTGTTTATTTTTACTGCGTCCGTAATGGTCGCCGTATTTTTCTTTGCACGCTTCGTCATACCGCTTGCCCATTTCCATTAACGGCAGAATTTCACGGATACATTTGAGCGACAAATTAAGCGATTTATCAAAATTTAAGCCCAAAATAGCGTCAATTTCTTGTGGCGAAAATCCGCTTAAATGTTGTTTTCTGTCGTTATCTTCCTTATAAAACGCTAAAACTTCGCCGATTTGGTCTAATTTTGCAGGATTGTTTTTTAACGCTTCCCATTCAGTTGGTAAATTTTTATATTCTTTTTTCAAAGAATGATAAAACTTGGCTTCAAACAGCGGTGCGTCTTCGGATTTTTTTAAGTTTTCTTCTGCCGATTTGTCTTTATCATAAACATAACGGCATAAATTGAAATGAGCGTTGTCCGCAAGCCCTAATTTCTTGCGAATTTGTGTGAATGTGAGTTTCGTTTGTTCAAACGGCAATTCTTTAATCAATAAGCGTTGTTCTTCTGATAACGATTTATTGTTTATTTTCAAATTGTTGAGTTTAGAAATCCACACAAAGCGTTCGCCAGTGTAAGACGCTTTGGGAGCTCGCAATTCCTGTTCATAAACCGAACATTTGCCCCACATTTTTTTCAAAGCGTCCCCTTGCAGGGCTGGATTTTGATAATGCAAAATATGTTTTAACTGCCCACATAAATCATTGTTTGCATATTGATTGCCAAAGGCTTTTTGCTTATCGAAAATCAGTTGTAATTCGTTTTCTAAATCAAGACGGTTGAAAGTGTGCAGATATGAGCCTTCTTTTTGATGAACGCCGTCTTTGATAATGGGGATTTTCTGCCCCTTATCGTCTAATTCAAACTGCCCCTTGTTTTCGCCTTTGGTAATGCGTTTGTAAGACAGCGTTTGCTTGTTACGCATTTGACCGTGTTCTTTTAAGAAATGATAAACGGCAATTTCCGCAGGGCTTGAATAAACGCCGTCTTTAATCATTTTTTCATTAGCCGAAACGCCTGCCAACATTTTGCCAGTTTCAGCGTCCGCATTTTTGCGTTCCGATTTACGAGTGGAAAGATAACCGCGATGCTTAATTAAATGACAAATCACCGCCGCAAATTCCGCTCGTTGTAATTTGCGGTGCAGGGCATCTACTCGCAACTGCCAAACATTGGAGAAAAAGGCTTTTTCGCCACCCACTTGATAACCGTTTTCACCTTTCAGAACACCGTCATTCTGAACCTGCATAGCAGGTGAAGAATCTTGGGATATTTCGCTACGCTCAATATGACGGTTGTTATTCAGGCTACCTGAAAGCACTGCACCGTCATTGCGAGTAGTATCTTGTGCATTATCAACGCCTATGGCTTTTAACAAGTCCTTATTGCGTTTTTTGAAAAATGTTTTATCTTCCGTATTCTGCGAATAGGCAGCCTGAAACTCATTTTTTGTTAATAAACCGTGTTTGAACAACAACTTACGCACTTGACGCATACGAGACGCACGGCGTTTAATGGTGCGGCGTTGCGAGCGTGCTTGACGGCGTGCCGCATTCAAACTTTCGCCAGTTTTCGGCTCTTCGGCGGCGGCAAAACAACGCACACCGCAATCTAACAAGCCAATCGGCTGTGCTTGCTCTTTGCCGTCTTTGTCGGTGTGAATATCCACTTGCACACACGCCCAACCCACAGACGCAATACCTAAATCCAAACCAATAATGTAATTTTTGTCGTGCATTTTTGCCGTCCTTTTCGCATTAAAAATGCTCCAAAGTTTATAAAAAATTGCTTGATTGTCAAGAGAAAAAATCAATCGTTTTTTTTTTTTTTTTGTAAAATCAATGACTTAAAAAATCACACCAGCTGCACTAACTCGCTGTATGCGGATAATTTTTCATCGTGAGTTAAAAAATGCATAGGTTCGGTTATGGCTTGGGCGATAAGCAAGCGGTCAAACGGATCTTTGTGAATATCTGGGAGATTTTCGGTGGCGATGATATGTTCTAATCCGATGGGTAACAAGAGCACATTTGATTGCCGCAGGCAATATTGCATTTTTTTACTGGAAATTGGCATTTCGTTAGGATATTTTTTATGCTTAATTGCAATTTCCCACAAACTGGCGTAACTTGCATAAATTTCATTATCTACCGCTTGAATAATTTTCCGTGCCGCATTTGAGAGTTTTTCGCTGTCTTCTAACAACCATAAAGCGATATGAGTATCTAATAAATATTTCATCACAAAGCCTCGAACATTTCAGCAATTTCGTCATTGTGTTTGTCAATGTCGTCAGGAACTTCAAATTGACCTTTGGCAATTCCCAAGATGACAGGCGGTTTTTGCACCAGAGGAGTAATTCTCGCCACGGGTTTATTATTTCTTGCGATGATTATTTCTTCCTCCTGTCCGCTTTCAATTTGCTCGATGAGGGCAGAAAAAGTTTGTTTTGCTTGAAAAATATTTACTTGTTGCATTGTCTTATCCTAGCTTATCCAAGTTATAAAAGCGTCAATATAATAAAATTAAAAGAACTTGTCAAGAATGACAAAATAAGACAAATATATAAAAATAGTATTACAATTCAATATATTTATCAGCAATTTCCCGTAAAAAACTTTTATCGTGGCTTGCAATTAAAATTGCTTTACCGTTTTCTTTTTGTTCTTCGAGAATTTCGGCAAGAGTTTCGGTTAATTTTTCATCGAGTGCAGAAGTTGGTTCGTCGAGTAATAAAATTTCCGCCTCAAAGGCGAGGGCGCGTGCAATTGCCACTCTTTGTGCTTGTCCGCCAGACAATTGACTAGGATATGTATCTGATTTGTCGCTCATTTGCAGACGATTTAGCCAAAAATCTGCTTTTTCACATGCAATATTTTTCGCAATTTTTTTTCCGTAAATTTGTGCAGCAATGATATTTTCCCTTGCCGTCCAATGCGACCAAAGATGCGGACTTTGAAAGACTAGGGCGATTTTCTGCCGTAATCTGCGGATTTGTTTTTTATTCGCAATAATCCTTGTGCCGTCTTTTTTAGTTTTTGTAAGCACTTTTTCAGAACTAATAAAAACTTCACCGCTATCTGGAATTTCTAAAAAATTCAAGCAATGTAAAAGCGTGCTTTTTCCTGCGCCAGATGCGCCAACTAATGCAAAAATCTCACCCGCCGACAAGGAAAAAGAAATATCAGTAAAAACAACTTTGTCAGAATATTTTTTGCTGATTTTTTCGACTTTTAAGAGGATATTGGACGGCATTTTATTCTCAAAATAAATTATTCTATTTTTATTCGTTATTATTTAATTAGATATAAAAGAGTATAAAAAATACTTGCGACAGTGTAAAAAAACTGCCGCAACATTGTTATTTTCTGATAATTCCATCACTCATTACGATAAATTTTTCGCATGTCAGACCTTCTAATGCCACAGGACCGCGCCAGTGAATTTTATCGGTAGAAATGCCGATTTCCGCACCAAGACCGTATTCATAACCATCAGCAAAGCAAGTCGGAGTATTTATCATCACCGAGGCGGAATTAACTTCCTGTAAAAATTGATTTGCGGCGGTTAGATTTTCCGTGATTATCGCGTCAGTATGTCCCGATGAATATGTCTCAATATGTCCGACTGCTGTATTAAAATCATCTACAATTTTAATACTAATCACCGCAGCTAAATATTCCGTGCTCCAATCTTCCTCTGTTGCCGCAACAGATTCAATACCCAAGTCTGACAAAATCTTACAAGTTTTAGCACAGCCACGAATTTCCACCGCTTTTTGACGGTAAATAGCAGCAATTTTCGGTAAAAATTCATCGGCAATTTCGCGGTGAATTAAGAGCGTTTCCATCGCTCCGCAAATGCCGTAACGGTAAGTTTTTGCGTTATCACAAATATTAAGTGCTTTATCTAAATCTGCATATTTATCGACAAAAATATGACAAATACCCTCTAAATGTTTTATCGTCGGCATTGTCGCTTCACGGGCGACAAGTTCAACCAAACCTTTGCCACCGCGGGGAATGAGCACATCAATATATTCACGGGCAGCAAGCATTTCAGAGACAATTTTGCGGTCTGGATTTTTAATGAGTTGCACAGCATGTTCGGGAATATTTGCAATTTTTAATGCATTTTGCATGCAAGATAACAGTGCTAAATTGCTATTCATTGCCTCGCGTCCGCCGCGCAAAATAACCGCATTTCCTGATTTTAAGCACAATCCAGCTGCATCAATTGTAACATTGGGACGAGATTCGTAAATCATCGCGATTGTGCCGATTGGAGCACGCATTCTGCCAATTTTTAAGCCTTTTGCGGTAGTTTTTATGCCAGTAATTTCACCGACAGGATCGGGTAGAGCAGCAATTTGCATGAGCCCATCAATCATTGAATTTATGCGTTTTTCCGTAAGTTCCAATCGTTCCAAAAGAGCATGGGAGATTTCACCGTCTGCTGCTTGCAAATCTTGTTTATTGGCAAGAAGAATTGCAGCTTTATTTTTATTTATCTCTTCTGCGGTTAAAAGTAGAGCGCGATTTTTATCGGCGGTAGTGGTATTGCGCAAAATTCTAGCAGCAGATTTGCTGTTTTTACCAAGTTCTTCTATTAAAGACATATTTTTTCTCCGTATTTTAGGATATATACATTAGATTTTTATTTTTATAAATATCGAAAATCATATTTGGATTGTCGTAATAAAAACTGCTGTTGTAATCTTCAATCAAATCAGATACAAAAGAATGATATACCGCAATCAATGCGTCAATTATATTGATATTATTTTCCGCAGATACAGAAAGAATAAGTCGTTTGTATACTTTACCAATATCCCAATGTGTAGGAATATTATATTCACAAGTATTTATATTATCAAAATCGGCATTAGCAATAGCACATTCTTGAATAATATCATCACAAACTCTGTCGATATTGTCGCTATGATAAATATCCGCCAAATCATATATTTTTTGTAATCGCTGATTGCCAATATAATCAACAATAGATACAGGTTTATTTTTCGTCTTTCTTGCAATGTATGCAATTAAAGAACATAAGAAAAACAAATCGTTATCTTTTTTTGTTTCTCTTCCATTCATTGTTTTTCATTATTGAAAGGTTAAACAAATACATACAATTTAATCCGAATTTCCACTTCCAGTATCCGCTTTTAGCACCGCCAAAAATGCTGCTTGTGGAATTTCTACACTACCGACTTTTTTCATGCGTTTTTTGCCAGCTTTTTGTTTTTCGAGTAGTTTTCTTTTACGGGTTACATCACCTCCGTAACATTTGGCAAGAACATTTTTCCGTAATGCTTTTACCGTGCTGCGAGCGATAATCGATGAACCGATAGCCGCTTGTATTGCTACTTCAAACATTTGTCGGGGAATTAAATCTTTCATTCTTTCAACGAGTTCTCGTCCGCGAGTTTGAGCTTGTTCGCGATGAACGATAACCGAAAGTGAATCTACTTTATCACCGTTAATCAAAATATCAAGCCTGACAAGACTTGCCGCATCAAAACGCAAAATTTCATAATCAAAAGAAGCAAAGCCGCGCGAAACTGATTTTAGACGATCGAAAAAGTCCAGCACAACTTCGGACAGTGGCATTTCAAATTTTAGCTGCACCTGATTGCCAGCATATTGCATGTCTTTTTGCACGCCGCGTTTTTCAATACAAAGACCGATAACCGCACCAACATATTCTTGTGGCAAAAGTATATTTGCTTGAATTATCGGCTCTCTTATTTCACCAATAGTGTTCGGTGCTGGCAATTTACTCGGATTATCAATTTTTATAACATCACCCGCGGTAGTAAGCACTTCATAAATAACCGTCGGGGCGGTAGTGATTAAATCTAAATCGTATTCCCGTTCTAGCCGCTCCTGAATAATTTCCATATGTAGCATGCCCAAAAATCCGCAACGGAAACCGAAACCAAGTGCTTGCGAAGTTTCTGGTTCATAAAAAAGCGAGGCATCATTGAGCGCAAGTTTTGCCAAAGCATCGCGTAAATCTTCATAATCATCGGATTCAACGGGAAATAATCCCGCAAAAACTCGCGGTTGTGCTTTCTGAAAACCTGGCAGGCGTTCGGAAGTTGGATTTTGCGCATCGGTTAAAGTATCACCAACTGGCGCACCGTTAATCTCCTTAATTGAAGAAATTACAAAGCCAACTTCACCTGCATACAAAACTTCACGATCAAGCGGTTTTGGAGTGAAAATTCCAAGTTTGGTGATAATGTGATCCGCGCCTGTGCTCATTACTCGCATTTTTTGTTTGACACGCAATTGTCCGTCAAATACACGCACTAGTGTTACAACTCCAACATAAGCATCAAACCAAGAATCAATAATCAAAGCCTTGGTAGGAGCCGCAGGATTACCGCGCGGGCAGGGGATTTTTGCGACAATTTGTTCGAGCAAATCTTCCACACCAAGCCCAGTTTTTGCCGATACATTAAGCGTTTCCGCCGTATCAAGCCCAATAATTTCCTCGATTTCTTTTTTGACTTTATCGGGATCGGCAGATGGTAAATCGATTTTATTCAGCACAGGCAGAACTTCTAAATCCTGCTCAATTGCGGTATAACAATTAGCAACCGATTGCGCTTCCACACCTTGCGCCGCATCGACTACTAAAAGCGCACCCTCACATGCATAAAGCGAACGAGATACTTCATAAGAAAAATCTACATGTCCAGGAGTATCGATAAAATTTAGCTGATATGTTTCACCGTCGCGCGCTTTATAATTCAAAGAAACACTTTGCGCTTTAATTGTAATACCGCGTTCTTTTTCAATATCCATAGAATCTAAAACTTGCGATTGCATTTCTCTTTCGGAAAGCCCACCGCAATGCTGGATAAAACGGTCGGAAAGGGTAGATTTACCGTGGTCAATGTGAGCGATGATGGAAAAATTGCGGATTTTTGATTGCATAAATTTCTCTTGAATGTTGATGGTTTTATATGAATTTTACATGCTTTTTTACATACTTTAATTAAAAATTGACTTTTGGTAGAGGATATTCAGGTAAATTTAAGTATTCTTTTTCCTGAAAATTAAACTTCGCGGCAATAAAATTACTCGGAAATTGACCGATTAAATTGTTGTAAAAATTAACCGCATCGTTGAAATGTTGCCGAGCAAAAGCAACTCGATTTTCGGTCGAAACAAGTTCTTCATTTAAGGCGGCAATTTGCTTATCGGCTTTCAATTCGGGATAATTTTCCACTCTTGCATAAATATTTGCCAAAGCTTTGCGAAATTCATCTCCCGAACTTGATTTTTCCCATAAAATTGGGGTGTTGCCACCGCGAGTTTGGGCTATTTTCTCTAAAACTTCTGCCTCATATGCCATATATTTTTGCACTGTTTTGACTAAATTGGGAATTAAATCAAATCTTCGGTTTAATTGCACTAAAATTTGCTTATCGGCATTTTTTATACGATTATCGGCAATAATAATTCGATTGTATAAAATTACCGCATAAATAATCGCAATAACTAATAATACAAGTATTGTATAGATAAGATACATGTTAATCTCTTTGATAAAATGCTGTGCCAGTTGCAAATTGCATTGCTTGTTCATAGGAAATTAAATCGATAAAACCGTCGATATATTCGCGCAATATTTCGCTCATTTCAGGAAAAATTGTTTCAATATTTTCATCTGCATGCACAATAAATAAAGTGCTTTCTTCATTATCTTTATTTGTATTAAGCATCTTTTTTACCCAAATAGCTTTTATTTCCTTTTTAGTGCTTGCATATTCACATAATTTATTCACCGCAAGTTGTGGATAAGGATTAGGTTCTTCGATAATTAAATTAGTATTTTTCGGCACGGTGAATTGCGTATGACCACGGGTTTCAATTTCTTTACGCTCTTTGATAGTTTGAATAATATTTTTATTCAAAACAAAACTATCGGTATGCGGATTTATCACTATTCCAGCTAAATTTACTCCTGCAAGCTTAAATAATATATTGTAAATATCATCAAAAGAGTTAATAAATGTTTGCAGTTGTTCTGGGGATTTTTTATAATCTGCAAGTAATGTTTCATAACTAGTGTAAAGCGCTAAGTAATCTTCATCACTATTTACGGGAGAAAGAGTGCCGAAAGTAATCGGACTTTCTTTTAATGCAGTCATTGCTCCTTTTCCATCACTAATAAAATCATCTTTATTATATTGCACAATCATAACAAATTTAGCATTAACCGCGATTTCATAAATAATAAAATCAAAGCATTGTTTAAACTCTTCGCTATCAGTTGCAAGTGTATTTTTTTTAGCAAAAAGTTCCACCAGCTTTTGATTAGTTTTTTTTAACTCTTCTGTCATTTTTTTGTCTCTCTTGTTGGTAAATTTTATGAAATATTATTTTAGCATTATAAACTCTTTATCGGAAAATCAGGCGCAATTTTACTATAATTTTGTAATAATTGCAATATATCTTTTACTGTCAAAACTATCAATATTTTTACTTTATAATTTAAGCTCATTTTAACTTGTAAATCATATGAAAAATTTTTTAACTGATATTGAATTATTTATAACTACCGTGCAAGCTGGCAGTTTTACCAAAGCGGCGGATAGTTTGGATATGGCAAAATCAACTCTTTCTGCCAGAATCAGTGCATTAGAAAAAGATTTAGGCATTTTACTCTTAAATCGCACAACCAGAAAATTGGAACTTACCGAAGCTGGACAACTTTATTTCGATAAAGCAAAATTTATATTAAAAGAGGCAGACAACTTAAAAATAGAGCTTAAAAATTTCCAAAAAGAGCCAGAAGGATTATTATCAATAACTATGACAGATGATTTTGCCAAGGATTTTTTAAGTTTGCATTTATTGGAATTTTGTCGCACATATCCACACATTCGCTTTAATTTGCATCTTTCGCAAGAAATTGATGATTTAATCATCCAGCATTTTGATTTGGCAATTCGAATAGGGGAACAGCCAGATTCGCAGTTGATTGTGAGACAAATTGCGGCAGAATTTTGTCAATTGTATGCATCTCCCGAATATTTAAGCAAAATTGCCAAAATAACAAGCATCGCTGATTTGCCGCAATCTGGCTATATTCTCTTCAAATCCGACTTTGTCAGCACTTGGCAGCTAGAACGGGAGGGTGATAATTTTACCATTCCCGTCCGCGGTAATTTGATGACCAATAGTCCTGGAATGAATGCAAATTTGGCTGCAACTGGCAACGGAATTGCGCTTTTGCCAAAGCTTGTTGCTGCGAAGTTTGTTCAAGAAGGAAAATTACAAACAATTCTACCGAACTTAAAAAGCCGCGAAATTCCGATTTATGCGGTAACAACCAGCAAATTATTGCCCGAAAAAACTAGAATTTTTATAGCCTTTCTGCAAAAAAAATTACACTCTTGAATTTATTTTTTCATAGCTTCGCTTATAAAATTCATCACTATTTCTGCATGTCCTCTAGCTTTAACATTGCGCCATTCTTGAATTATTTTGCCATCTTTATCTAAAACAAAAGTAGAGCGCACAATTCCGATATGTTTTTTTCCATAAAGTGTTTTTTCTTTCAAAACATCAAATTGCTTGCATAAATTTTCTTCCGTATCAGCAATTAAATAAAAGGGTAAATTATATTTTTCACGGAATTTTTGATGGCTGCTAATTTTGTCGCGAGAAATTCCAATTAAATTAAAACCAAGTTCCTGAATTTCAGGATATTTTTCGGCAAACTCTTGCGCTTCAACGCTACAACCAGAAGTATTATCTTTGGAATAAAAATACACTATTGCAGGTAAAAAGTTTTGTAACTCAAAATCTGCATAATTTATATCTTTTGCATTATTTTCTTGCATTGTCTTTCCTTTATTTTTACACTGTTAATGTTTTCCTTGCAGTTCAATTAGAAAAACTTCTGACCTTGAAGCCGTTCTAAATGGACTTCCCCAAAAACCAAAACCACTCGTGGTAAAAGAATGAGTGTTTTTAATTTTTGTGTAACCATAATAATAATTTCCGTAAATTTTTCTCACAATTAAATTTGCAGGAAAAATTTGCCCCTTATGAGTATGTCCAGCCACCACAATATCAACTGGAAAATTAGCTATTTTTTCTACCTCTCGCGGTTGGTGGTCAAGTATAATCACAATTTTATTTTGCAAATTGTATTTTTCTAATAATTTCTCCACTGTTAGGCGTTTTTTATTAGACCAATCATCGCGACCGATAATTAAAAAATCTCCACTATTTGTTAGTTTTCCTTCATCAATCAAAAGTGTTTTATCTGTTTTATTTAATACTTCAATGTTATTTTTAATATTACCGTAAAACTCATGATTACCCAGCGATAAAAATACTCCTTCTCGCGCAAAAATTTGGGAAAATTCTTCCTGATAATTGCGTTTTTGATAAATTTCCGCACGGTCGTTGATAATATCTCCTGGCATTAAAATCAAGTCTGGCTCTTCTTTGTCAATAATATTGAGTAATTTTTTTAGCATTTTTTTACCGACTTGATTGCCGAGATGTAAATCGCTGGCAACTAAAATTTTTGTGTTATTTTGAAGCGGTTTATCAATTGCGATTTGATAGCGAATTACCTGCGGAGAATGAGCATTAAACCAGGAATAACTATAAATTGCAAGTATTAAAAAAAGCAAGGTAAAACGCAAAATTTTTTCAAATTTATAAGCAGAAATTTTATTTAACAGGCGAATAAAAATTATCGGTAAAAAGGCAAGCCATACTAGCGTTAAACTTATTGCTAATAGCGCAAAAGATGCATAATAGAGGCGAAAAAAAGCCGCAAGAATGATAAATAAACTCACAAAGATGGTAAAAAATAAAACTACTTTTGATGCTTTTTTGCCGAAAATCCAATAAATATTGGCAATAAAAATTACCGACAGAATTAAAAAAGCGGTAAAAATCGGAATACTAAAAACTAAATGTCGCATTTTTTAAGTCAAAAAATAAATAAGAAATGATTATACTATCGATAAATCAAGGAGATAAAAATGACTAACAAATTGCTTGCTTTACGCTGTTTTTGCACCGCGGCAAAAGAATTACATTTTCGCAAAACCGCCGTTCGTTTAGGAGTTTCTCCCCAAGTTGTAACTCGTTTAATTTCCGAATTAGAAGAAGAAATCGGCGAAATATTATTCAAACGCAACTCTCGCAACATTCAACTTACCCCCTTTGGGCAAGAATTTTTTCAAAAAGCGGAAAAATTTTTGCAAGATGCGGATAAATTATTCTTAAAAAAGAATAATAAAGATGATTTATCAGGCACGGTTCGGATTACTTTACCGCGTCTTCCTTTTAACTGTGAAATAATTCAAAGGTTATTTTTAAGGCTGGAAAAATACCCTGATATTGCAATTGATTGGATTATTGATCAACGGCACTTAAATTGGACAGAATATCAAATTGACATAGGCATAAGAGTGGGAAAAATTAGCAATGATAATTTTATTGTTCGCAAAATTGCCGAACATTATGAATATATTATCGCTGCACCGAAATTGATTGCAAAATATGGATTGCCAAAAGATTTAGAAGACTTAAAAAATAATTACCCTCTTGGCTCTGAAATTAACCGTGAAACTGGCAGACCTTGGCAATGGGTGTTAAATAATCAAGAACAATTTATTCCCAACCGTCCAATGTTTTTATCCGCCGATGTTTATAGCGAATATGCCGCGGTTTTAGCGGGAAGAATTTGTGCTCTTACGGTTGATTTTCTCTGTGAAAAAGATATCCAAGAGGGCAAAATTATTCGCCTCTTGCCCGAAATTATTTCCACTCCTTGGGATATTTATATTTATCGTCCATATCAAAATATCGTGCCTAAAAGAGTGCAAATTGTTTTTGATGCACTAACTGATGCTTTGCAGGAAATATATTCTGATAGAGTTATATTTTAAGTGGAAATTCAAATGATTTTATCCATTCTTCAATTACATACAGTGGAATATTAGTTAAATATTCCTGTTTTCGATAATTAGACATAGAAAAGCGCCAACCATATAATTCTGGGTTTTTATCTATAACCGCTTTTAAGCTTTTTGATTTTAAGTTTTCCTCTGCCTTGACTTCTATCGGGTAAATATTATCTGCTTGTTGTAAAACAAAGTCAATTGCCATATCAGAATTTTTGCTAGTGTAATAATAAAGTTGTTGATTACTTGCAATTAGTTGTTGTGCAACAAATTGCTCGGTAAAAGAGCCTTTATATTCACTAAAAATATTCCCTGCCGCGATTATCTGCTTGATTGGAACATTTGCTATTGCGCCTAATAATCCCAAATCGTGCATAAATAACTTAAAAGTTTCTATCTCTTCATAAAATTTCAGTGGCATTTCTATTTTACTTACACGATTGATTTTATGAATTAAACCGGCATTACAGAGCCATTCGATTGCATCTTCAAATTCTTTAGCTCTTGCTCCATATATTTCTTACACTTTTCTCGGGGGAAAAAATATACGGTCAAATAAAAAAGCTCCCTTAATTCAGGGAGCTTTTTATTCATCAAACACAAGATAGAAAGCTTTAATTAAAATTTACTCGGAATAGTATGCCAGATATTTTCCGCATAATCTTTAATCGAACGGTCAGAGGAAAAATATCCCATATTGGCAATATTAAGCAAGGCAGATTTTTGCCATTTTATCGGCTGACGATAATGAGCATCGACCTTACCTTGGGTATCAACATAGGAACGGAAATCCGCCATCAATTGATAATAATCGCCAATCAATTGGATTACATCTGCATAACGAGCTGGTTCTTCGGGCGAGAAAACATCGGTCGTTAAGGCATGGACGGTGCGACGCAGAGTATGATCTTTTTCAACAAAATCAAGGGGATCATAACCATGTTGGCGTAAATTTTCGACTTCTTCAACCGTATTTCCGAAGATGAAAATATTTTCCTTACCGACACGCTCCAAAATCTCCACATTTGCACCGTCAAGCGTTCCGATAGTCAAAGCACCGTTTAATGCAAACTTCATATTAGAAGTTCCCGATGCTTCTGTGCCCGCAAGCGAAATTTGCTCTGATAAATCCGCCGCAGGAATAATAAGTTGAGCAAGAGATACCGAATAATTCGGAATAAATACAACTTTAATCAAATTACGGATACGAGCATCATTATTTATAACCTGCGCGACATCATGAATCATACGAATAATCTTTTTCGCCATATAGTAAGCCGAAGCCGCTTTACCCGCAAAAATAAACACCCGCGGTTGCCAATCAGCATCGGGATTAGCACAAATGCGTAAATATCTATCCACGATATGTAAAACATTTAGCGACTGGCGTTTATATTCATGTATCCGTTTGATTTGCACATCAAAAAGGGCATTAGGATCAACCGAAATTCCGAGTTTATGCGCAATGTAATCAGCAAGTTTGCGTTTATTTTGTGTTTTCACCTTGGCAAGTTTGCGCAAAAATTCCTCTTCATCGGCAAATTTGTTCAAATCTTTGAGTTTTTCCAAATTCAAACACCAATCATCGGATTTCAGAGTTTTGCTAATCAAATCCGACAAGCCAGGATTAGCAATCATCAGCCAGCGACGCGGTGTAACACCGTTAGTTACATTGGTGAATTTTTCGGGGAACAGCCGTGCGAAATCGGCAAAAATCGAAGTTTTCATCAATTCGGAGTGAATTTTCGCTACACCATTAACCTTATGCGAAGCGATAACCGCCAACCAAGCCATACGAATACGGCGATTACCTGATTCATCAATAATTGAAATACGGCGGATTGTTTCGTCATCGATATCAGGGAAGCGTTCGCGAACTTCGTCCAAAAATTGCGCGTTGATGCGGTAAATGATATCGAGATGTTGTGGAAGTAGCCGCTGCATTAAATCAACAGGCCATGTTTCTAATGCCTCGCTCATTAAGGTGTGATTTGTATATGAGAAAACTTTTTGGCAAATTTCCCATGCTTTATCCCAATTTAAGAATTCCTGATGCATCAAAAGCCGCATCAGTTCAGGGATTGCCAGCACTGGGTGAGTGTCATTTAAGTGAATTGCGACCTTTTCCGCTAAATTAGAAATATTCGCTCCGCAGATTTTTTTATGTCTTTGCAAAATATCTTGCATTGAAGCGGAAGTTAGGAAATATTCCTGCCGCAAGCGTAATTCTCGACCCGCCATTGTTGAGTCGTCAGGGTAGAGCACACGCGAGATATTTTCCGTATTGTTTTGCTCACCCATTGCCGCGAAATAATCACCGCGGTTGAAGGCATTTAAGTTGAAATCATCGCCCGCACGCGCTGACCAAAGCCGCAAAGTATTGGTAGTTTTATGCTTAAATCCAGGCACTAAATCGTCATAAGCAACCGCAATAATTTTTTCCGCTGGATACCAATGCACGCCGTAAGCGTTGCGTTGCAGCGAACCGCCAAAATAAACAGGAAAACGCTTACTGGGACGGAAAAATTGCCAAGCCATATCTTTTTCCAGCCATAAATCAGGTTTTTCCACCTGCTGACCGCGTTCGATATCCTGATGGAACATTCCGTATTGATAACGAATACCATAACCGACCGCGTGAATCCGAAGAGTGGAAAGCGAATCCATAAAACAAGCGGCAAGCCGTCCTAAACCGCCGTTACCCAATCCTGGATCTTCCTCCTCATTGATAGCAGATTCAAAATCCACACCTAATTCTTCAAAAGCTTGACGGAATAAATCGTATAAATTTTCGTTTATTAAGGAATTGACAAAAGCACGACCGACAAGGAATTCCATCGATAGGTAATAGACGATGCGTTTTTGTCCTTCGATGTAATCGTGGCGAGTTGCAATCCAGTTTTCGGTTGCTAAATCGCGAGCAGCAAACATTGCGGCATTTATCCAGTGATGCGGACGAGCTTCTTTCGGATCTAATCCGAGAGTAAAAATCAACTTATAAACAATCGATTTTTTAATTGAATCAACGGTTGCAACTGGAACGCGGTATTCATAATTTTGCGCAGTATCGGTCATAAATATTCCTTTCTGTTTAATCTGATTTTTTATATTCTTGTATTAAAAAACAAGCCCTGATGATGTAAAAAAATTGCCTCCTTTGCGGTAAATCTTGGTTATTTAACGGTTATTTAACTTATGCGCTTCAAAAAAAGCATTGACTTTTTTAATTAATTGATGAAAAGAAATATTAAAGTTAGAATTATCGGTAGTCATTTTTATATCGGCGAGATTTTCATAAAAATCTATTCTTTCCTGCCGCAAACGCTGTAATTTTTTCAACTGTTCGTCTTTATTTTCTCCCCTGGCAAGCGGTCTATTTTTATCTGTTGCCACTCTTTCTAATTGTTTTTCAGGTGGAATATCAAGAAAAATTACGAGTTCTTGCTGCATTATCAAACTACGATTTTCAGGCAATAAAATTATTCCACCGCCGCAAGCAATCACCGCTTTGTTTGGCTCTGTAACCGCTTGCAATAAAGCTTTATATTCTCTTTGGCGAAAACCTTGTTCGCCTTCGCGGTCAAAAATGAGTGCAATATCAGCTCCTGAATTTTTCACAATTAAGGCATCGGTATCGATAAACGCCCGACATAATTTTGCTGCCAAGCGTTTTCCGAGAGTAGTTTTCCCTGCCCCCATCGGACCGATTAGCATAATTTTGTTGTTATAACTGTGATTATTCATTGCTTGTGCTTTATATTTATTTCATTTTTTGAACAGCTCTTTGCGGTAAAAATCAAGCTCTTGAATTGATTCGCGAATGTCGTCTAATGCACGATGATTATTATTTTTTTTGTATTGTTTGGCTTCGGGATACCATCTTTTTGCAAGTTCTTTAACACTTGAAACATCGATATTGCGATAATGAAAAAAGCTTTCTAATTCTGGCATATATTTGCATAAAAAACGGCGATCTTGCCAAATAGAATTGCCGCAAAGAGGGGATTTATTTTTGTAGCAATATTTTTGTAGGAACTCTAGCATTTGATTTTCTGCACTCTTTTCATCTAATTTGCTAGCCAAAACCTTTTCAATTAAGCCATTTTTACCGTGTTGATTTTTACACCATTCGTTCATATTTTCGAGGATTTTTTTATCCTGATTGATGATAAAAACTTCACTCTCTGCGATGATATTTAAGTCTTTATCGCTGACAATTGCAGCCATTTCTAAAATACGGTCTTCTTCGGGATTTAGTCCAGTCATTTCTAAATCAATCCAGACTAAATTTTCTTCGCTTCTCATTTTGCTTCCTTGAAAGAGTTTTTTCGATATTTTATACAATTTTTATAATCTCTGAATTTACGGTATTTTTCTTATTATTACCTTATCTATTACCAAAAATCGTTGAACCCAAACGGATAATCGTTGCACCTTCTTCGATAGCGATTTTCCAATCAGCGCTCATTCCCATTGAAAGTTCTTTGAATTGTGCGCCAAATTGGGGATTTTTCGCATTATCTTCTTCTAAAATTTGCCGTAAAGCACGAAAACAAGCTCGGATTTCCCCTTCATTTTCACTCTGTTTTGCCACCGTCATTAGACCATTTAACTCTAAATTTGGAAAATTACGGACTTCTTTTATAAACTCTGGTGCATTGTCAGGTAATATTCCGTGCTTTTGATTTTCCAAAGAAGTATTAACTTCAATCAAAACGGGGAGTTTTCGATTTTGTTCTTCTAATTTTTTTTGTAATTTTTCCGCGAGTTTTAGGCTATCCAAGCTGTGGAGATAATCGATTACTCCAACAATTTGCTTCACTTTATTAGTTTGCAAATTTCCGATTAAATGAATAGAAAGTTTTTCTGCCTGATTTTGCACGGTTAATTCTTTGACTTTTTCCAAAACTTCCTGCACACGGTTTTCCCCGATTGCATTGCAACCCGCCTCAAAAGCGGAAATAATTGCCGATACGGGCTTGGTTTTTGTTACTGGCAGAAGCAAAATTTTTTCGGGATTACGGTTAATTTTTTGGCATATTGCGGCAATTTCTGCACGAATTTTGGCGATATTTTGAGCAATTTCTGACATTTTTTATTCCTTGAAATATGTATTTATGGGCACATCTAAATTTGGGTGAGTGCTATTTTTTACCTCGTCATCCTGAACATAGCGAAGAATCTGCCGATAGAGATTTTTCGTCTGCTGCTCAAAATGACGAATTTTTTAGACATGTCCTTGTATCTATTTAACACAGCTTTAATATCCGCCGACTGCCGCATCAGGATTTCTCGGATCGCTTGCCGCTTCAATATGCTTATCTTTGCGGAGAATAAAATATAAAGCAGGAGCGATATGAGCCTTATTTGATTGCAATTTATGCCCCTTATCTTCCAAAAGTTTTACCGTATCGGCAGAAAAACCGTTTTCGTATTCAAAGATTTGTTTTTGGGCAAAAAGCCGCGGAGTATTTTGAATTTCTGCCGCATTTTTGTTGTAATCAATAAAATCAATGATTGCTGCTATTTCCTCGGCAATAATCTTTTCTCCGCCCGTTGCCCCTGCAACCATTAAAATTTTACCCTCTTTGAGAATAAAAAATGGGCTCATCGCGCTATGATTTTTACCTCTTCCTAGTCCATTATTTTTATTTAAGAAAAAACCGCCTGCAAATTTTCCGCTACCGAATTCATTATGCAAACTCATCGTAATTGCGGCGGCGTTACCGTCTTTGTCGATGATGGATATATGCGTGGTTTCTTCGGATTCGTAAGCGGCGGGACGGCTATTCTTATCCTCACTGTCATCAGAGGAATGTTCGGGATCGATAAGCGAGCGGATTTCATCGGCATAATCTTTGTTAATCAAGCCCGCGGTCGGAATTTCCTGATTGCTTGCGAGATACAAATCGCGGTCGGAGTAAGCAAATTTCATCGCTTCCATCAGAAAATGCAGCATTTTTGCGCTATTTCTGGGATATTTTCGGATTTCATAACCCTCCAAAATATTGAGAATTTGCAGCAAATGCACGCCAGAAGAAGAGGGCGCGGGCATTACCGTAATTTGAAAATCACGATAATCAGCGTGCAGAGCATCCGTTTTTTGCACTTGATATTGTCTGAGATTTTCCTCGCTAAATGAATTTGATTTTTCAGCAATTTCCGCGGCAATTTCGCCTTGATAAAAACCATCCGCTCCCAGTTCTGCGATTTTTTTCAAGGTTTGGGCGAGTTGTTTTTGCTGCAAAATTTCGCCTACTTCTTTTGGCTTTTGTTCCTGATTTAGGAATATTTCAGCGGCTTCGGGATTATTTTTTATCGTCTCGATATTGCGCGAAATTGCCAGATTTAAGCTTTCGGTTACTGCAAAACCGTCTTCTGCCAAGGAAATTGCCGCTTGCATAATTTCAGCTCGCGAAAATTTACCGCTACCTTTTTCTTCCAATAAATTTAACAATCCCGCAACTTGACCTGGAACAGCAACCGCTGATTTCTCGACAAAAACTTCTTCACGAAAGTTAAACGCCTGAATTTTTCCCTGATTGGCATCTGCTTTTTTTGCCACATCATCTGCAATTTCCTGATTTTCCTTGTCTTGATGTTCGCCTGCAATTTGGTTTTCGGCTTGCTGCGCTGGGATGTTGTCGTCTTTTGTATTTTGTTCTACTACATTTGTAACACTATTGTCATAGTAAAGCGCAAAGCCACCGCCGCCCAAACCGCAATCCGCAGGACGCAAAACACAAATAGCAAAACCAGCAGCAACCGCGGCATCGGCAGCATTTCCGCCTTTTTGGAGAATTTTTTCAGCAATTTTTACCGCACGAGCGTCAGCCGCTGAAATTGCAGCATTGTGAAATATTTGGCTGGAATAGATTTGATACGGTTTTTCCGCGGATATTTGTTCTTGATTTTTAACGATATTTAGTTCCGCGCTATTTTTATTTTCATCTCCTGCTGTTTTAAGTGCTTTGCTATTACGGGAAATATCGCGAATTGCGGGCATATCTTCATTTTGCGCCATAGAAAAATTAGTAAGAAAAGCGCAAAACAAGGAAATAAAAAGAGTTGAACGGCGAAAAATCATCATAAAAATTCCATAAATTCGATAAAAAAATAAAAGCGAAATTAACACAAGCTTATTGTTTTTAAGCTTAACGGCTGTGTCTAAAAAATTCGTCATTTTGAGCCATAGGCGAAAAATCTCTCTCGGCAGATCCTTCGCTGCACTCAGGATGACGAGGGTAAAAAATAGAATTAAGCCTAAATTTAGATGCGCCTACGCTATCGCGCTGGTTCTTATAATTTGCCCGTCATAGAAAAAAATAAAAAAATATGAAACAGATTATTTTTTTGTTAGTAATTGCAATTTTTACCGCTTCCTGCTCGCATTATTCCCCGCAATATTCCAATGCCAGCAAAATTCACGGCAAAAAAGGCTCATTACCGAAGGGACGCAATTACCGTGTGCAAAAAGGCGACACATTATTTGGCATCGCTTGGAAACACGGAGTTACGGTTGAAGAATTAGTCCGCTGGAATAATTTACCGAGCCAAAATAGCATTCAAGTAGGGCAAGTTTTGCGCACATCAGCAACTAGCCCGTATCCTCGAACTTATGCCACTCGCACATATGCCGACACAATCCGTTCAAATCCGCCGACTTCTACCGCAAAACCTGCCAATACGCAACCCGCGGCAACGGCAAATTTACCCGCAATTTCAGGCTGGTCATGGCCCACTCGCGGAAAAATAATCCAAACTTACAACGGCAATATTCCTAGCCGCCAAGGTATTCGGATTGCTGGCACGCGCGGTCAGGCGGTTCTTGCAGCTGCAAATGGTCGGGTTACTTATGTCGGAGCGGATGTGAAATTTATCGGCAGAATGGTGATGATTGAACACACAGGCGGTTTGATTTCGATTTATGGCTTTTTGGAAAACAATATCCTCGTCAAAGAGGGACAGACGGTTAAAAGAGGGCAGAAAATCGCGACGATGGGTATCGGTCAGCAAAATACTCCTTCGCTTAATTTCGAAATTCACCGTTCGGGGGGAAAATCGGTTAATCCGCTTTCTTACATCGGTTCGAATGCTAATTAGTAATTTTTTATTTTTTTAGGAAATACCGTGAAATATAACTATCAAATTCTCGGCGAAGAAAGAATTTATCGGGGATTTTTTAAGGTTGATAAATACCGCTTAAATATTGAATATTTCGCAGGCGGCGAGAGCGGAGAAATTATCCGCGAATGTCTGGGAAAGGGCGGTTATGTCGCATCAGCTCTGGCTTATGACCCGAAAAAACGGCAAATTATTTTGATTGAACAATTCCGTATCGGTGCGATGGTGGCTGGAATAAATCCCTGGCAATTGGAATTAGTCGCGGGATTTGTCGAAACTGGCGAAACCGCGGAAAGCACCATCAAACGCGAACTTGCCGAAGAAATTGGGGCGCAAGAAGCAAAAATTACTCGTATTTGCGAATATTTCGGTTCGCCAGGCGGTTCAGCAGGCAGAATTGTTTTATTTTTCGCCGAAGTCGATTCCGACAAAATCGCAGAATTTACGGGCTTACACGAGGAAGGCGAAGATATCAAAGTGCATAAATTCAGCTACGAGGAAGTTTTCGCGAGCATCAATAATCCGCAAAATCCGCATTGCCGCATCGATAACGCCAACACTTTAATGGCAGTGCAATATTTTTATATGTATTTGCAAGACGGAAAAATTTCGAATTAAGCGGTTTTGAATAAAAAAAACGGCAAAATGCGCGCTAAATTTTTACTAGGGCGTATCTAAAAATTCGTCATTTTGAGCCGTAGGCGAAAAATCTATCGACAGTTCCTTCGTTGCACTCAAGATGACAAGGTGAAAAATAGAACCCACCCTAAATTTTTATACACGCCCACTAGCCATTTCTTTGAATATTCAAGCTTTTTTATGAATAAAAATAAATTTTTAACTTATCTGACAATTTTCTTTGCAACGAGTTTTTTTACGGAAATTGCCTTGGCGATTAAATGTAGCGATAGCACAGCCGCCTTGACCGCCGCGAGAAATGCCGATGCGCAAACAATTTCCGCTTACAAATCAGCCAAATGTCCGCTCAATATCACAGACCGTCGCGGTTTTACCTTAAACGATATTGCGGCAATGTCAGGCAGAAAAACCGCACAAGCTCTCGGTGGAAATGCGCAATACAGCACGGCTTTGATTAAATTTATCCAAACGGGAATGCGTTATCTCAACATCGATGCTGGTCCAATTGACGGAAGAATGAATAATTCAACCCGCGCGGCAATCAAAGTTTTTCAGAAGAAAGTAGGGCTTGCGCCGACGGGAAATGTTTCCGCTGAATGGCTACCGCATTTTTATAAGCAAGTTGCAATGCAGGTGCAAAAAGATTTATCGCGTCTCGGTTATTCCATCGGTAAAGCTGACGGTGTAATCGGTGCGGGAACTAGCTCGGCGATGCGGCAATTTCGCAAAAAATATGCGCTAGCGGGACAAGATTACGCGCATCTCGACGATCAACTGGTTTATCAACTAATGCTTGCGACCTACGATATCGATAAAAAGAAAATGAATAAATCCAGCCAAGTTACGGCTAGAACCGAAAAAACCGCGGATAACCGTCAAAAAAATAATCAAAAGAACGCTCAAAAAAATAATCCGAAAAATACCCAGCAGAATGCACAAAACCGCGATCGTGCTGAACAAGCAAAAGCCGCACAGCAAAAACAACAAGCAGCTCTTCGCCGTGAAGCAGAACAAGCAGAACGCCGCCGCCTCGAAAGAGAACGGCAACTCGAAGAAAGACGGCAGGAGCAAATCGCAAGCGATATGGCATCACGGCAATCCACGGTTAGAAATTTAACTCCTACGCCAAGCACGCCAACCACTACGCTACCGCCAGCAACTGCGGCAACAGTGCAAGCAGCAACTACTACCGCTCCTGTAAATAAAACTACCGTGCCGCAAGTTTCCGTGCAAGCTCCGAGAACAACGGTTGATAATTCCCCAGCAGCACAAGCAATTGCCGCAAAAAATAATGCTGCTAATGAGCAAAAAGAACTCAAAAATCGTCTTGCTAATCTCGAACAAGAACAGCAAAAAGTAACCGCCAAACTCTCCGATACCGCGGCTTCCAGCTCGCAAATCAGCTCTGGCGGCAAAAAAACTTTCACCACGGTTAATGGAATGCTGTCGTTTTCAGGCGGTGGTTGCTCAATTGCAGGCAAGAAATTGGATGCTGCATGGTGTCGCAATAACGCTTCCGAAGCGGGAAAAATCTGCGATACCGTCATCAGCAGTTCAGGTAGAGTTTTGAGCACTCGTTGTAAATAACCGTCAAAAATGTCTAAAAGTCTCGCAAATGGCAAAAGATAAATTTCCCGTAACGCCTGCAATCCGCTTTTTGCGCTCTGCGAATATCACTCCGCTCGATTATTGCCTTTATCAATACGAAGAAAAGGGCGGTGCTAAACAAGCCGCGGAAGTATTAAAAGAAGACTTGCATAAGGTGGTCAAAACCATCGTTTTTATCGATGAATGCAAAAAAGGATTAGTCGCTTTAATGAACGGTGATTGCGAAGTGTCTAGCCGTAATTTAGCCCGCATTACGGGGCGAAAATCATTAGAACCCGCAAGTGCTAATCAAGCCAATAAATGGACGGGATATTTATTCGGTGGAACTTCGCCTTTTGGACTAAAAACCGCACTTCCGATATTCGTTGAAAAGAATATTTTGGACTTGGAATATTTTTGGATAAACGGCGGAAAACAAGGTTTTCAAATCAAGCTTGTGCCTGAAAATTTGACTGTATTAAATCCCGAAATTGTGAGCATTGCGGTCTAAAAAATGATTGAACAAGAATCTCAAAAATCAGAGCAAAATATCTTCTGTTTCGGGCTAAATCACAAAACCGCAAGTGTGGAAATTCGGGAAAAATTAGCCTTTTCCGCCGAGCAAATATCCGAACTTCTTTTGCAGTTAAAAAACGATTTTCCAACTTCTGAATTTTTATTGCTTGCTACCTGCAACCGCACGGAGTTTTACTATTCAGCGCGGGAAGAATTAAATATTGCTAAATGGCTAGAAAATAAAAATATTTGCGCGGAAAACATACTTGAAAAACATACTTTTAGTTATACCAACCGTGAGGCGGTAAAACATTTATACCGCGTGGCAAGCGGCTTGGATTCCTTAATTTTGGGCGAGCCGCAAATCCTCGGGCAGATTAAATCAAGCTATCAAATTGCCAAAAAAGCAAGCAGCATCGGAAAAATTTTAGATCATCTGTTCCAGCAAAGCTTTGCAATTGTCAAACAAATCAGGACGACGACCGCAATCGGTGAAAGCAATGTTTCGGTAGTTGCGGCGGCGATAAAGCTTACCGAAAACTTTTTCGATGATTTTGAATACCGCAGTGCTTTGATTATTGGCGCAGGGGAGACGGGAAAATTAGCCGTTAGATACTTAAAAAATCTCAAATTAAAGCGCATCATCATCGCCAACCGCAGTCTGGAAAAAGCTCAAAGTCTTGCCGAAGAAGTCGGCGGCTTTGCCATCAGTTTGGGACAAGTTTTGGAGCATATCAACGAAGCGGACATCATTTTCGGTGCAGCACAACTAGATAGCGTCATTTTGACCGCGGAAGATGTGCAAAAATCACTCAATTTACGGCGAGAAAAATTGCAAGTGCTGCTTGATTTAGCAATGCCGAAGATTTTTGATAATAACATCGAGAGAATAAATAATGCCTTTTTATACAGCATTGATGATTTAGGGCAAATTATTGAAGATAACCTCGAAAATCGCCGTAAAGCTGCCGAAAAAGCAGAATTTATTATCAATTTACTCTCGAACGATTTCTTCGACGAACTCAATTCCCAACCGCAACAGCAGCTGATTAGCGCAATCCGTAAGCAGGCAGAAAATATCCGTAAAGAGCTGCTAGCCGATTTTTCTCGCCGCTTACAACAGGGTGAAGATGCCGATAAGTTATTAGAACAATTAAGTTATAAATTAACCAATAAATTGATGCATCGACCTTGCGAATTACTCAAAGCTATTCCGCCTGATCATCGCGATTGGCTGGCGATTGTGGAAGATGTTTTTTTACAGAAATAAGTATTTTGAAAGGGCGCATCTGAATTTAGGAGCAGTTTTATTTGTTTTACTCTCGTCATCCTGACTTTTACTCTCGTCATCTTGACTTTTACTCTCGTCATCTTGACTTTTTTCTCGTCATCTTGACTTTTTTCTCGTCATCTTGACTTTTACTCTCGTCATCTTGACTTTTTTCTCGTCATCCTGAGCGCAGCGAAGGATCTACTGATAGAGATTTTTCGCCTACGGCTCAAAATGACGATTTTTCAGACACGCCAGAAAATAAAAAGATATTTACAAATCAAAAGGAATTTTTTATGCCGATAGTTGCACACAATTCTTTGGAAACGCTCCAAAGATTGAAAGAAGAAGGATTAGAAGTTCTCGACCTCAAACGGGCAAATAGCCAAGATATTCGCGAATTACACATCGGTTTGCTAAATATGATGCCAGACGGCGCATTACGGGCAACGGAGCGGCAATTTTTACGGCTAATCGGTTCCTCCAACCGTATCGCGCAGTTTTTTGTGCATATTTTTACGATTAACGGTGTGCCGCGCAGCGCAGAAACGCAAAGCTACATCGATGCCAATTACGAAAAATTCTCCGATTTACAAAAAGAAGGATTGGACGCGCTAATCATCACAGGAACTAATCCCACCAGCGAAAATTTCGCCGATGAGCCGTATCTGGACGAACTCAAAGAAGTTTTTGCTTGGGGAGAAAAAAATGTCTGTTCCGTGCTCTGCTCTTGTCTAGCCTCGCATGCGGCGTTTAAGTATTTTTATCAAATTGACCGCCGTCCTTTGCCAGAGAAGCTTTTCGGCGTATTTAGTCAGAAAGTCCTCGACCGTTCGCACCCCTTGATGAGCAATATCAACAGCCGTTTTGATATGCCGCATTCCCGTAAAAACACCGTGCTCGCCGAAGATTTAACCGCTCGCGGTTTGCATATTTTGGTTGCAGGCGAAGAAACGGGATTTTCACTAGCAACTTCTCCTGACGGTCTGCGCAATATTTATTTACAAGGGCATCCTGAATACGATGTTCATAGTCTGCTCAAAGAATATCGCCGTGATTTGCTGCTCTATCGCGATGGAAAATTAGCGCAAAAACCGCCGCTGCCCGCACATTATTTCAATACCGAGGCGCAGAAAATTCTCGATGTATGGCTTAAAAATCCGCAGGAAGATTTTCCAGAACAGAAACTGGCGGAAAAGGTGGATATAACTTGGCGAGATACGGCAAAAGCGATTTTTGCTAATTGGCTCGGGCTGATTTATGAGCTCACGCATTTCGAACGGCAAAAGCAATATATGGACGGCATCAATCCTGAAAATCCGCTAGAAGGTATTTGGAAGCACTAAACGCCAAGAGCAGGGCAGATACGGCAATGAAAGAGGAAAAATTAGCTTGGATTGCGCTTTGGAGCTGTTTTCTTGCCTGGGGCGGTTTTCCGATTTTTGTCGCTGCGTTGTTAGAGCTAATTTCGCCCGTAGAGTTGCTTTTGGTGCGGATTATTTTTGCGGCTGTTCTTCTGTGCTTATTTTTCTTGCTACGGCGCGAATTTATTGCCAATTTACGGGAAATTTTTCGCGGCAAATTCTTTTTATCAAGCGTCATAACTAGCTTGATTTTGGCAGCAAATTGGTTTTTTTATATCTATTCGGTAGAAATCGGACAAAGCAATCAGGCTTGTTTGGGATATTTCATCACTCCGCTCATCAGCATCGCGCTAGGACGCTTCTTTTTCGCAGAAAAATTAGATGCTTGGAAAATCACCGCCATCGTTTTTGCATTCGCTGCGGTTGTGTTTCAAACCGTAATGCTGGGAGGTTTTCCGTATTTAGCTTTGGCAATTGGCGGCAGTTTTGGAATTTATGGCGCGCTGCGCAAATATTTGCAGGTTTCGGCTTTGAAAGGTTTATTTGCAGAAATGCTATTTTTATCCGCGCTTTCATTACCGTTATCTTTATATTTTTACGCAGGGAAATGGACAAATTTAGGCAACTCTTTTATCACTTTAATTTGGTTCTTTTCCGCGGGAATTTTTACTCTCTTGCCTTTACTTTGGTATCTCTTTGCGGTGCAAAAATTGCCTCTAAATAGCGTGGGACTAGCGCAATATTCTTCACCATCGCTGCAATTTTTAGTCGCAATTTTTTATTTACAGGAAGATTTTGACTTAAACCGCTTAATCGCTTTTATTTTGGTCTGGATTGGACTTTTTATTTACTCTTTTCATCTTTTTTGGCAATATCGTAAATAAAATAAACCTGATTTTTAATAAAGAAAGAATATGAATAGGAAAGAAAAAATGCTTAAATCAACCACAATTTTTATCACTCTTTGCTTATTTTTAACCGCTTTAACCGCATGCAATCGCCCCGATAGCCCATATGCACAAGGCGAACATAATTTAAGCAAGGGCAAATGCAACAATGTCAATGACGGCAAGAAAAACCGTTCCAAAGAAAAAACCGTTCTATATACCTGCGAAATGATTGGCGGTGAATTCGAACCAAGAAAACCGCAAAAGAGGATTTTAGGGATATGGTAACTTTATTTATAACATAAAGATTATGGTTAAGTTTAATGCGCAAGATAAAAAAATATCCTAACCGCAGACTTTACGATACCGAAACAAGTAGCTATATCAAACTTACGGATATTCGTGATTTGCTGACGGATGATTACGATATTTGCATTAGCGATATTTCTGACGGTAAAGATATAACTCGCAGTGTATTATTAAATCTGCTCGCAGAAGATGTCGGTGCTTCGATTTTTACTGAAAAAACAATAATTACCGCACTGAAATTAAATAATCCCGCACTTGCTGAATTGTTGGCTCGCTATTTGGAAAAAATTGTCGAAGTTTTTATTGCAGAAAAAGACTTCTTCGAGCAAAAATTAACCGCTCTTGATGATGAAAATCCCTTCGAAATTATCGAAAAATTAGCAGCAAAACAAAAAGAAGAAATAATAAAAATGCAAAATAAAAAGCTTAAAAAATAATTTTTAAGTTATAAAATTATTTTCAGACTTACTTACCAACTAAATCGGTTAGTAAATTGATATTAAAGTAACTAAACAGCTCATTTAATGCAATCAATGGCATACCAATCAAAGCATTAGGATCACGACCTTCCAGCGAATCAAAAAGCAAAATTCCTAAACCTTCTGACTTAAAACTACCAGCGCAATTAAACGGTCGCTCTATTTTTATGTAATTTTCTATCTCTTCCTTGCTTAATTCTCGGAAATTGACGATAAAAGTTTCCACTGTTGAGTAAATTTCCTTACCTCTTTTTAGTGCTAATCCCGTGTAAAAAATAACTTGATTTCCCGATGATAAAGCAAGTTGTTCACGGGCTTTTTCGGCGATTAACGGTTTGCCGAAAATTGTGCCGTCAGCTGCAACCGCCGCTTGGTCAGAACCGATAACAAAATCATCTCTTCCTGCAAAAACCGCTTTGGCTTTTTCGCGCGCTAATCTTTCGACCAATTGCTTGGCTTTTTCGCCTGGTTTGGGAGTTTCATTGACATTCGAGCCCATCGCCACAAATGCTATATTCAATTTTCGAAGCACTTCTTGCCTATATCTTGAAGTGCTAGCAAGAATGATTTTAGGAATAGGGGAGTTGTGCATTTTTTTCTCTGTTTTTTTCTATGGAAAGATTGTTTTTTATTTATAATTTTATTGTTTATTTTTGATTTATTTTTAGAATTTAAATTTTAGGCAATGACTATTTTTCAGCAATTAAAAAAAATTATTCACCCTCGCTATATTATTTATTGGCTACTGTTATTATTTTTATACCCATTTACTTTCTTACCAAAAAGGCTGCAAATATACTTTGCATATATATTCGGATTTATAGCAATAACGGTGAGTAAAAGTCGTAGAAAGATAGTAAAAATAAACTTAAAGTTATGCTTTTCTGAATTAAACGAAAAAGAATTAGGCAATTTATATAAAAAATTCGTTGTATCACTGGGATTAGGCTTTATCGAAACCGCAATCGCTTGGTTTCGGGGAGAAAAATATTTACGCAAAATCAGCCGCCTCGAAGCCGATGCTAAATCCTTGGAATTTATCAACAATCCCGAACAAGCTGTGGTGTTAGTCGGCTCACATTCAACTTTGTTGGAACTTGGAGTAAGACTTTTGGGAATTTATGTGCCGTCAGCAGGAATGTATCGCCCCTTGAAAAATCCCTTTTTCGAGGAATGGATAAAGTTTCAACGAGCACGGGCTGCAACCGAACTCGTGCATTTCAAGGATATGCGTAAAGTGGTGAAAATCCTGCAAAAGGGCAAAAATATCTGGTATGCACTCGACCAAGATATGGGTCGGAAAACTGGCGTTTATGCCGATTTTTTTGGACGAAAAGCCTGTTCGGTGAATATTTTGCCGAAACTTGCAAAAATTGCTGATATTCAAACAATTCCCGTGTTTATTTGGCGCGAAAACAATTCATATGTAGTTAAAATTCTGCCTGCAATTTCTCCCAAAATTACGGCAAATTCTGATGAAATCGAAGTGATGCAAAAAGTCAATTCCGTAATCGAAAAAGAAGTTAGAGCGCAACCAGAACAATATTTTTGGGTTCATCGCCGATTTAAAAATCCCGCCGATGGAGATGAATATCCATACTAAAATTTTTAGAATTTTTTATTTTTTTATATCTCACAAAAACAAAAATATGGAAAGCAAAGAAATAATCAGCAAAAAAGCACACTTTGATATCGATAAAGTTTTGCAGCAGCAAGGGGTTTCGCTTGTGCGATACTGGCTTTCTGCCGCAAAACAAAGCGGTTTTACCAAGGAAGAATCAAGAATTGTGCTCAAAGAAGCGTCATCAGGCGGATATTGGCAATTGGTCGAAACCCTGCGTAAATACAGCTGGTCAGAAGAAAAAAATGAGCCGAAAAGATTAAGTAAATAAATTGTTTGTCCTGAAATGTTCGATTTTTTAGCTAGACAGGAAATTCTTCTCGGCAAAGAAGCAAATCAATTTTTAAGCCAAAAAACGGTTTTTCTTGCAGGAGTGGGCGGCGTTGGCGGATATGTGCTCGAAGTTTTAGCTCGCGCTGGTATCGGAAAAATCATTATTTGTGATGCAGATACGGTCGATATTTCTAACCTTAACCGACAAATTATTTCTCTGCATAGCAACATCGGACAAGAAAAAGTTAGCGTTGCAGCTCGGCGCGCCCGTGAAATAAATCCAGAAATAGAAATCATCGAAGAAGCGGTTTTTATCGAAAAAACAACGGCAAAAACAATCCTCGAAAAATACCGTCCCGATTTTCTTGCCGATTGCATCGACACAATCGCAGTAAAAGTTGAGCTCATCGCTGCCGCGCAAAAATTAGAAATCCCCTTGATTTCCTCGATGGGAGCTGGCAACTGTATCGATGTGCGGGGCGCAAAAATCACGAAATTAAATCGCACCGAAAATTGTCCGCTTGCCCGTGAAGTTCGCCGCCATTTACGCAAACTCGGCGCAAATTTGGATTATGCGGTGGTTTATACCGATGAAATCCGCCGCAAACCCGCAAAACGAGAAACCGCAGGCAAAACCGCAAACGGCACAATCTCATATATGCCAGCAATTTTCGGAATTATGCTCGGCGGACATATCGTGCAGGAGTTTTTGAAAGAAATCGGAATTGAGTAATTTTGGTCGAAGACAATCGGTATTGAAGTAGAAATATCAGTTGCATTACTGAATACGCCGTTAATAGCGTCGATTAAATACGCCGTTGATACCGTCGATGAGAAATCATTGATAGCGTCGATAGAGTTGATACCGTCAATAAAGCCATTCCTGAAAAATAAATACCACTTCGCAGAATGTCGGTTATGCCATCAAAATATGGATTTACAGCGGATTACTGCTACTTGAAATTTTTTCTACTTGATGTTTATTCGAACTTGCACCGCGATTGAACTTTGGTTTAATCATAGCCGTTTTCCTACCGTTGTTTTTGTTATTCCTTATCCGTTACCGTCAGCCAAGCACTTCTTTGAGCCAATTTTCATAATCTGGGTCAGATAAAGTTGCTGAAACAGCAATAATTTCGGGAACTTCATAGGAATGATTTTTACGGATAAATTCCCGCAGTTGTGCAAATTTTTCCGTGCTGGTTTTGATTTCCATCGGAAATTCCTGTGCATTAACTAATTTGTTTTCCCAGAAATAAAAAGATTTTTGCGCTTGCCCGATAGATACGCAAGCTGCAAGTTTTGCATTGAGTAATTTTTCGGCGAATTTTTCCGCCAAATTCAAATCATCAAAAGTTGTTTTTACTAACAGAATTTCCGCCATTAAAGCTCTGTGCCTCCGACGGTTAATTCATCGATTTTGACCGACGGCATACCGACACCGACTGGCACGCTTTGACCGTTTTTACCACATGTGCCGATACCTGGATCAAGCTCTAAATCATCAGCTACCATCGAAATTTTCTGCATAACTTCCAAGCCATTGCCGATTAAAGTCGCGCCTTTAAGCGGTTGGGTGATTTTTCCATCTTCAATCAAAGAGCAACGCGTTGCGGCAAAAACAAATTGTCCGTTAGTGATATCAACCTGTCCGCCGCCGAATTCTTCCGCGTAAATGCCCTTTTTCACCGATTTGATGATTTCCTCACGGCTACTCGTGCCAGGTTGGAGATAAGTATTAGTCATTCTGGGCATCGGCAGATGGCTATAACTTTCGCGTCTGCCGTTACCCGTAAGCTCTGCCTGCATCAGGCGCGCATTCATCCGATCCTGCATATACGAACATAGAACGCCGTTTTCAATCAAAACATTCGGCTTGGTAGCTGTGCCTTCATCGTCGATGGAAAGCGAACCGCGTCGGGCGTAAATACTGCCGTCGTCAATAACCGTGCATAGCGAAGAACAGACTTTTTCTCCGATTTTGCCCGTAAAAACCGATGTTCCTTTACGGTTGAAATCCGCTTCCAATCCGTGTCCAACCGCTTCGTGGAGCAAAATTCCTGTCCAGCCATTTCCCAAAACTACGGGCATTTTTCCCGCTGGAGCTGGCTGCGCATTGAGATTAAGAATTGCCGTATCCACCGCCGATTTGGTATAAGCCTTGATTTTTTCTAAATCAAAAAAATCATCAAAAACTCCACGACCACCAGCTCCCGCCGAACCGCTCTCCCGCCGACCGTTTTCCTCAACCACTACCGCAACCCGAAAGGAAATCATCGGACGAATATCAGCGTAAAAATCACCGTCTAGGCGCATCAGAAATATTTCGCTATACGAAAATCCCAGCGATACGGAAACATCGCAAACGCGCTTGTCCAGCGAATAAGCATATTCATCAACAAGATGCAAAAGCGCGGTTTTCTGCGCATATGACATCGCCATAACCGTATCCAATACGGGATACATCGGGCGACAAGAACGAGCTCGCGGTTTAATTTCAGTCTTCGCTACGTCTCTGCCAGATTTAGAAATACCGCGCGCAAAACGACAAGCCGCAAATAATTCTTCCGCTTGCAAAGTATCGCTATACGCGAAACCAGTCTGGCTACCAACAATCGCCCGCACTCCCAAACCAGCATAACCGTTATATGAAGCTTGCTTGACTTTATGCTCTGATAAGCTCCAATGCTCGGTTTTGCCGCGTTGTAAGTAAATATCGGCATCGTCAATGCCTGAAAAATACAACTGTCCTATTCCACGAGCCAAAACTTCTGGGCTTAATTCGTCAAATTGCAAGCTCATCTAATACTCCGCAAAAATTAAATAAAAAAAGCCTCAAAAAGAGGCTTTGTAATAAATTGAAATTTATAGATTAACCACGCCAGCATTCCAAAGATAAGCCATTACGAGGACTTAAACCAAGAGTTTTGTAATTATCTTCTGTAATACTACCGCCAGCAACTAAAGACGCAGAACTAGCGTTTTTCGTGTTGGAATGAGTAAGTTGAATAAATTTGCATTTATCACGAGCTTGTCTGCCAATTGCTTGTGCTTCAAGAACAAAACCCTGTGCTGTTTCTTCAGAATCTGCCACCTTGTTATTAACAAAAGTAAGCTTGATTTGATACAAACCGTTTTGAGTTTTATCCAAACCTAAATCCGATAAAGTTTTCACATCCCCCCAATCTGCTGGTGAGAACGGTTTGTCAGGGTCATAAACTTTGTCATAACGACGAGCTCTTGAATAATTAGAAACATAATATTGCGCCGCGGCGGTTAAAGCTTGCCGCGCTTCATTGCGATGACCGCGCATCACATATTTGTCATAAAGTGGATAAGTAAAACCAGCAATAACCGCAATAATCATCACCACAATCATCAGTTCCATCAAAGTGAAACCTTTTGCAATCTTCTTCATATTTCCTCCTTATTTTTTCACTGGATTGAAGTTGCCCGTTGAGCTAATTTCAATTTCACGGGTTAAAGACGGTTTTTTGTCGTATTGAGCGGTCAAAACAAATTTGGCACTGCCGCCTTCTGGTTTCAATCGACCGTTGTTTAAGAAAGTAAGCACTTCTTTGTTGCTGAGAGTTATAGATAAAGGATTGGTTGCACCAGATTGCGTAGATACCGCTGGCGGCACATCTCGGATTACGGCATCAGCGGTTTTATCGTAAATAATCCAGCCGTATGAGAAATCATTCACATTGGCTGAACAGACTTTGCCGTCTTCGGAAGGACAAAGTTGCACATTGTGTTTTTTCTGCACCGCTTCCCGCATAGCCAAGTTAAAACTTTCACGAAATTCATTAACGCTGGCATTAAGTCTAGATTTAGCCAGCATACGACCAAAACTTGGAGCAGCCATTGCAGCGAGAACCGCAATAATCGCAAAAACGATTAGAGCTTCAATCATTGTGAAGCCTTTTTGTTTTGTTTTATTCATAAAAATAATTCCTCAAAACTAGAAAACATAAATTTCAGTTGCCAAAACGCGGGGGATTATCTGTTTTTTTGTCATTTGTGCAAGAAAAAATTAAATTCCTGTTAATAATCATTTTTCCACTCTCTGTAACTTTGCGATTTTTTTCGCTAGAATGCCGCCCGTTTTTTTCGCATCTTGTGAGTTAGAGCGAAATTTTGGCACGCTGATTGCTTGATACGAACTCGGTTTTGCAGTTCGTGGATTTAAGTTTGAGGAACATTCCTCTTTCCTAATTAGGCACTTCTTAAAGATAAAGCCTTTCTTTGTTTTTCACAAAATAATGGAATACAACGATATGACCGATGATTTAATGAACCGTCCAATTACAACCGCAGATTTTGAACACAGTTCTGAATGCCCCTGTTGCCGTCTTGCTAGTCGCAGAACCTTCATAAAGACCGCAGCGATTGCCACAGCAGGTTTAATTCTTCCAGCAGAATGGGCAAAAGCCGCATCCAGTCGAGAAAGAATGATAAAAATGTTCAATCCGCATACTGGTGAAACTCTCAATACGGTTTATTGGTCTCCTGATGAAGGTGGTTATATAACTTCCACAATCGATCAAGTAAGCAAATTCTTCCGCGATTTCCGTCAAAATTCCGTAAAAGAAGTTGATTGGGATCTTCTAAACATTCTTAATTACATTCAAACAAATGTCGGTTTTAACCGCACCATCAATCTCAATAGCGGCTACCGCTCTCCAACTACCAACCGTATGCTTGCCCGCCGTTCAAAAAATGTCGGTAAAAATTCCTACCATATGAAAGCGATGGCAGCTGATATTTCCGTTAAAGGTTTCAATTCTCGTGATTTACGCAATATTGCTATGCGCTTAAATGCTGGTGGTGTTGGGGTTTATCGTGGTTCGAATTTCATTCATGTGGATTCTGGTCCGCGCCGTCAATGGTTCTATTGATTTAGATTTTTTCTTTTATTCATTGTTTTATTCTTGTGAATTTATCCGCTTGTTCTTCTGGCAAAGAGTTTGTGTTTCAGGCTCTGATTGTTGCAAGGGATGAGCGGTTTTTTATTTGTGAGCCTATTCCAGCGCAAGATAGTTGCAAGTCTTGTGCAAATTGCAGTTGCGGCAATGTTTCTCTTTTTCCGATTTCGACAATTTTTGTCCGTTCTTCTACATTCACTTTGCCGCGTGAGATTTGTGCGGATATTTCCGATGATTGCCGCGAGTTGCAATTACATTTATCGTCTAATTTCTTTCTGATTACAGCGTTTTTGCTTTACGCTTTACCGTTAATTTTCTTTTTTACTGATTTACTTCTGACAAAAAATGTCGCAGCGATTTGGCAATTTTTGTCGGCGATGTTGCTGTTATTTGCAAGTTTTTATGTAATTTTGCGGCTATTGCCGTATTTTTTTATTTCTACGGTGCGGGTTGTGGCTCTGCCGCCTGTTTTCTGACTATTTTTATAAGAATTTCAAGAGGACCTTATTGATGTTGCAACGCATATTTGTTCGTAAAAAATCTTTTTTCCGCGACAGTATTTCGATTGTCAAAATTCTCAAAGCTCAGTTAGATTTACCGAATTTGTTGAGTATTGAGACGCTCTGTCTTTATGACTTACATTTTCCCGAAAATGCGGCTGCGACTGGTATTCCTGATGAAGTGATTAGTCGTATTTTTGCTGATCCCGTAACCGATGATGTTTTAGAAAATTTACCTGAAACGGATTTCAGTTTTGTGATTGAGCCCCTGCCTGGACAATTTGATCAGCGGGCGGATTCAGCCGAGCAATGTTTAGCACTGGTTGCGGCTGAATATGCCGATATTTCGGTGCGTAGTGCAATTTGCTATTTAGTTGCGGGAAATTTGACCGAAGAGCAGCAGGAGCGGCTAAAAAATTATTTCTTAAATCCGATTGAAACGCGGCAGAAAGACTTATCAGAGACGGAATTACCGTTAGTTTTACCGCCAGCAGAAGTTCGGATTTTGGAGGGATTTTTATCTTTAACCGACGAGCAAATTCCGCTTTTCTTGCAGACGGAAAGTTTAGCGATGAGCGCACGGGATTTGGCGATGGTGCGCGATTATTTTCAAAAAATAAACCGCAATCCGACCGAAACGGAGCTTCGGGTTTTAGACACATATTGGTCGGATCACTGTCGGCACAGCACTTTTTCCACCGTATTGCAGAGCATAATTTTTCCTGATACCGAATATGGCGCAGCGATGCAGGTGGATTTGATTGATATTCTCGGCAAAAGGCAGACGATTTACGGTAAAGAGGCGGAAACTCGCCCCTTAACTCTGATGGATATTGCAACCGTTGATGCAAAGTATTTACACAAAATCGGCAACTTGGACGATGTTGAGTTTTCCGAAGAAGTGAATGCTTGTTCGGTAAAAGTTATGGTTTCTGACGGTGCGACTGAGAAACCCTGGCTATTGCAATTCAAAAACGAAACTCACAATCATCCGACGGAAATTGAGCCATTCGGCGGTGCGGCAACTTGTATTGGCGGTGCTATCCGTGATCCGCTTGCGGGACGGGCTTTTGTTTATCAAGCTTTGCGGATTTCTGGTTCTGCCGATCCACGACAAAATATTTCCGAAACCTTGCCTGGCAAGCTTCCACAACGGGTTATTGCGGAAAAATCCGCGATGGGTAATTCTTCATACGGCAATCAAATTGGCTTGGCAACTGGGCAAGTGGTGGAGTTTTACCATCAAGGTTATCAAGCAAAGCATTTGGAATGCGGTGCGGTAGTTGGTGCTGTGCCGATGGAGCAAGTTTGCCGTGAAGAGCCCAAAGCTGGCGATTTAGTTCTATTGATTGGCGGCGCGACTGGTAGAGACGGAGTTGGCGGTGCGACTGGTTCTTCGCGTTCGCAATCACAAAATTCGCTTACTCAATCGGCAGCCGAAGTGCAAAAAGGCAATGCACCAGAAGAGCGCAAATTGCAACGGCTTTTCCGTAATCCGAATTTTTCCAAGAAAGTTAAACGATGCAATGATTTCGGCGCGGGCGGCGTTGCGGTTGCGGTCGGTGAATTAGCGCGTGGATTGTTGATAAATCTCGATGCCGTGCCGCTTAAATATCAAGGTTTATCGGCAACGGAGATTGCAATTAGCGAATCGCAGGAGCGGATGGCAGTTGTGATTAAGCGCAGTGATTTAGACGAAATGATTGCGCTTGCGGCAGCGGAAAATTTAAGCGCGGTGGCAATTGCCGAAGTCAGTAAAGAGGAAAAATTGGTGATGCTTTCTGCTGGCAAGAAAGTTGTGGAAATTGACCGCGCATTTTTAGATACCAACGGTGCGAAAAATTATCAAGCCGAAGTCCGTATTGACAATCCGCAAATGCAGCCTGCTGGTGAAAAAAATCTCTGGATTGATGAATTGCGCGACCGTATTTCTAATTTGGAATATGCCGATCAGCGCGGTTTGGGCGATCGTTTTGATTATTCCGTTGGTGCTGCTTGCGTGCTCAAACCTTATGGCGGTAAAAATAACGCGACTCCGTCCGAAGCAAGCGTTTATGCCCTTCCTACCGAAGAAAATCCCTGTCAGCAAGCCTCAATTTTGGCTTATGGATTTAATCCGCAAATCGCCGCGAATAATCCCTATTTAGCGGGAGTTTTAGCGGTAACCGAAGCGGCAGCGCGTTATGTTGCATCGGGCGGTGAGATTGCAAAAATCCGTTTTTCTTTACAGGAATATTTTCCAAAACTAGGCAGCGACCCGCGTCGATGGGGACTTCCGACGGCTGCCCTACTCGGTGCGCATTACGCCTTATCAAAGCTGAATACGGCAGCGATTGGCGGTAAAGATTCAATGAGCGGTAGCTTCGAACGCCTTGATGTGCCGCCAACTTTAATTGCTTTCGCGGTAGGGCTTGTCAATATCGCCAATGTGGTGAGTGCGGAATTCAAAGCCGCTAATCAGCAAGTTTATTTATTACGGACACCGAAAGACAATCTCGGTCGCCCTGATTTTCAGGAATTTCTCAACAATGCAAAATTCATCGAACGGGCAACTGCTGACGGAGTTTTGCGCTCAATTCGTTCGGTAAGAAATGGTGGTTTAATTCAAGCTTTGTATGAATGCTCAATCGGTAACCGCATTGGCTGCTTGATTGAACATATCCCGAAAGAATTCGATCCGCTTGCTGACGATTACGGCAGCTTTTTGATTAGTGCTGATGCGGGATTGGGAGTAAATGCGAATTTAATTCACATCGGACACACAATTTCAGAGGCAAGTTTGCAGATTGCGGGAATTCCCGCTGATGTCAATGAATTGCGCAAAATTCATATGGAAACGCTCTCTTCCGTCTATCCGCTACATCCACCGTATAACGCTGCCGACGAAGAAGCAACCAAGCAAGTTAAAGCCCAAACTCTGCCGAATTTACGCCCGATTACGGTTAAAACCTCCGAAGTGCGGGTGTGCGTGCCAGTTTTTCCAGGGACAAATAGCGAGCTGGATACGGCAAGAGCTTTCCGTTTAGCGGGTGGAAAAATTGAAGAGGCGGTAATTTGTAACCGTAACCGCGAAGATATTGCTGCATCGCTTACAAATTTCGCCGAAAAAATCCGCAATAGCCAGATTTTGGTTTTTTCAGGAGGATTTTCGGCAGGCGATGAGCCAGACGGTTCGGGAAAATTTATTGCCAATGTCTTGTTTAATTCGCAAATCAGCGATGCGGTCAGCGATTTTCTCAGCAGAGATGGTCTAATTTTGGGAATTTGTAACGGTTTTCAGGCATTGATAAAAAGCGGACTTTTGCCTTATGGCGAAATCAAAACTCCGCCCGAAAACGCCCCAACTCTGACTAACAACACAATCCGTCGCCATATTTCCCGTATTTGTGCGACGGTGGTGGCGAATAATTCCTCGCCATGGCTTGCTAGCTTCAAGCAAGGTGATATTCACGATTTGGCGTTTTCGCACGGTGAAGGTCGCTTTGTCGCACCACCAGAGACGATAAAAGAACTTGTCGCGAACGGTCAAATCGCTACGCAATATGCTGATCCAGAACGCGGCAATCCGAGTATGCAGCCGATTCATAATCCGAACGGTTCATTTTTGGCGGTAGAAGGTATTACTGATCCGACGGGACGAATTTTCGGCAAAATGGGACATTCGGAACGCTACCGACCAGGACTTTATAAAAATCAACCGAATTTCCGTCCGCAAGATATTTTTAGCCCTGTGATTAGGTTGTTCTATTAACTTTACGGAATAGATAACGGCTTACAAAAATTACTCTGTAAGCCGTTTTTTTAGTAAGAAAAAAATATGGATATCGAAAAAATCGCAATTCTCATCTCTTGGTGCATTGAAGAATATGCGGCACAAGAAAATAAAAGCAGCAAAGATACGGTTAATTTATTCAAGGACAAGAATGTTTTATCATTCCTGCAAGAGCATTACGATGTTTTGCATACACGGAGTAAAGAATATATTTTTGGAACAATAGACGATGTATTACGATATAAGTAGTTTATTTAATGAAGAAAATAAAATAGTAAAAATAACCCAAGAAAATCTTCACCTCTTATTGCCACATAAAATCGGTAAAGTATGCGCGGAAATGACTAGAAATAATAATTCTGATTTATTACAAAATATCGTTGATTTTTACAATTCCAAAACAAGTGAAAAGCTGCATCAAGAAGATTTGAAATATTGGTGGGATAGCTGGAATTTTATATATTCGAGGTTATTGCAAGAAAAAGAAGAAAAAGATGAAAAATAAAAAACGCGGCAAAAAACCGCGTTTTTTATTGCTTGCAATTATTTACGGTGGAAAGAATTAAGCCATTTAACTTTTTCAGGGTCTCGATGATCAAAAAATAGACTGTTTTTGTCATCTAATGCCGCTATTTGAGTTAAATCGTCGTTAGATAATTCAAAATCAAATACGGAAAAGTTTTCAATCATTCTTTCTTTTTTTACCGTTTTAGGTATAACGATGATATTTCTTTGAATTTGCCAACGCAAAATCACTTGTGCAACCGTTTTACCGTATTTTTCCCCGATTTTTTTCAACACGGGATTATTGAACATATCTTTGCGTCCTTCGCCGAATGGTGCCCAAGATTCGAAAGCAACACCGTATTCATCGAGCACTTTCTGTTCTTCGATTTTCTGAAAAAACGGATGACATTCAATTTGATTTACCGCAGGTTTTATTTCATTATTTATGCAAAAATCAACTAACCTATCCGAGTTAAAATTACTCACTCCTATTGATTTAATTCTACCCTCTTTCTTTAATTTTGACATTGTTCGCCAAGCACCGTAAAGGTCATTATACGGCTGATGAATTAAATATAAATCAAGATAATCAAGTCCTAATTTTTTCATTGATGCATCAAAGGCTTTTAAGCTTTCGGTTTCATTGACATGCGAAATCCAAAGTTTGGTTGTGATAAAGAGCTCTTCGCGCTTCACAGCAGAATTTTTAATCGCTTGCCCTACTCCTTCTTCATTAAAATAAGCTTGGGCTGTATCGATTGAACGGTAACCGACAGAGATGGCCTCTTCAACACATTTTTGCACCTCCTCGGGCTTAATTGCATACACTCCATAGCCTAAAATTGGCATTTTATTTCCATCATTTAATTCAATATATTTCATTTGATTTGCTCCTTGATTTTTAGCTTGATTTTCCTTTGCAAAAGTATGACTACTTAAAATTGCGCTGCCTGCCATTGCGGTATTTTGAATAAATTCCCTGCGATTCATTTTGTCTCCATATTATTAAAAAAATTAGTTTAATCTTGAATTCATTCGTATTTTAGGAATGCTCATTTCGGTAATACTCGCTTGATTTGGAATAATATCAATGTTAAATTGTATCTAATTTGCAATAAATTTAAGGAGAACGCAAATGAAACGCTTATTTTTGTCATTTTTTATAGGACTTTTGACTATGAATGTATTCGCTTGGAACACAGAAACCTTAACTGCTATTGACAAAGCCGATGACCTAAAAATCGCACCAGAGCGGGCTAACGGTAAAACTGGAACTCCGACTTGGATTTGGGAAGTTGTCGTTGATGGTAGGTTGTTTGTCCGACCGTATAACGGGAAAAATTCTAGCTGGTATAAATCAGCGATGGAATTCAAAAAGGGAATAATCGTTGCGGCAGGAAAAACACATCAAGTGGAATTTCAGCAAATTGAAGATGCGGATTTAATTAAAAGAGTAAGCGATGCTTATCGGGAAAAATATAAATCAAGTTCTTATATGAATTATATGATACAGGATAAAATTGCTGCACAAACAGTAGAAATTATTGAATTAGAGGGGGGTAAAAAATGAATAGAAGAAACTTATTAAAACTTTCCGCTGCGGGATTAGTAATCAGCAGTTTTCCCGCTTTTAGCGAAAATAAAAATGGAGCAAATGCAATGAAAAAATTAAATAACGGTATTTCTATTCCAATGCTCGGTTTGGGAACTTGGTTGATTGATAATGATAAAGCCAGTGAAGCAGTTAAATCCGCAATCGAATTAGGTTATCGGCATATCGATACCGCGCAAGCTTACGGCAATGAAGAAGGGGTAGGAATTGGCATCAAAGAGAGTAAAATTAAACGGGAAGAAATATTTGTTACAACTAAAATTGCTGCCGAATTAAAAGACTATGACAGTGCAAAAAAATCAATCGAAGAGAGCCTAAAAAAATTAAATCTCGAATATATCGACTTAATGATTATTCATTCTCCACAACCTTGGCGAGAAGTTAATCAATCTAATAACCGCTACGAAAAGGAAAATATTGCCGTTTATCAAGCATTAGAAGAAGCATTAACAGCTGGAAAATTAAAATCGATTGGGGTATCTAATTTCCTCATTACAGACCTAGAAAATATAATGAAGAGTAGCAAAATTAAACCAGCGGTAAATCAAATTTTAACTCATATCGGCAACACACCTTTTGAACTAATCGACTTCTGTCATAAGAATGATATTGCGGTGGAAGCCTATTCTCCGCTCGGACACGGCAATTTAATTAACAATCCCGAGTTGAAAAAAATTGCTGATAAATACCAGACAAGTGTCGCACAACTGGCGATTAAATATTGCTTGCAACTGGATTTAATCACCTTGCCAAAAACCGCCAATCCAAAACACCAGAAAACTAATATGGAACTTGATTTCGAAATTAGTGCAGAAGATATGGAAATATTGAAAAAATTTAATCCCCAAACCGATTACGGAGAAGCAAATAAATTTCCTGTTTTTGGCGGAAAGATATAAAAAAATAAACTCAAAGAGCTAAAATCCCTACCGATAACAGTAGGGATTTTTTATTTTTAAGAATAATTTTCAAGGAAAATAATGTTGAAGAAGTTTTTATTATTTTTATAGTGGTCAATATTTCAAATAGGTGAAAATAAAAATATGAAATTACTCTATGTGCGTTTTTTATATCTTGTTCATCAAAATATAAAAGAAACTAGTTATAAACTATTGGGCATTTTTTCTTCAATGAAAAAGCTGGGAGAAGTCATAGATAGTATAAAAAATAATCCTGATTTTAATCAAGAGAGTGATGATTTTTTAATAGAAACTCATCCTCTTAATGAAAGCGATTGGAATGAAGGTTTTGTATTGGATGAAAATATTCCATTTTGGGCATATAATAAGCCTATTTTTTTGGCAGAAACAGCTAAAAAATATGCCGAAAGATTATGTAATGAGAAGCATAGAATAGATTATATGACACATAGAAATAGTGAATATGACAGCCTGATTAAGTATGCGGAAAAAGAAAAAATAATCTATGTTTTAATGCATTCCTATGAAGATGCAGAAGATAATGAATACACAAAACTATTAGGAGTTTATTCCAATCTAGAATTAGCCATAAAGGAAAAGGAGAGATATAGCAAATTGCCAGGTTTTAGAAATATGCAGGAAAATTTATATATCGATGAATTTACAATAAATGATAAAAGATGGGAAGATGGTTTCGTTACTTGTTATTATTCTTGAAAGATTATAGGTAAAGTTATGAATGAAGTTTATTTTTTATATCATATATACAAAGAACCAAACACAAAAGAAGAGATTTCTAAAATTTTAGGAGTTTTTTCCTCACAAGAAGAAATTGATAAAGCAATAAAACATTACCGCAATCAAGAAGGTTTTTGTAAATATCCAGATGATTTTGTAGTTGAAATATTCACTCCCGATAATTTTAGCGATTGGAATGAAGGTTTTGTTATCGGTAAAGATATTCCAATTTGGGCTGAAAATTTAGAAATAAATAATATAGATGATGTAAAAAAAATATGCAAAGAGCATAATCTAAATTATAGAACAGCTATATATAGCGAATACCAAAGTTTAATAAGATATACACAAGAAATAGCGATAAGAGATAAAAAACAAAATAATAACAGTAAAAAAATTTATTACTTACGGCATTATTATCAAGACAAAAAGGGTGAAGAATTTGAAAAAGTATTAGGAGTTTTTAATAGCTTGAAATTAGCGCAATAAAAGAAAAAATATTATAAAAGCTTACCAGGTGTTTTAAGGATACTCCTGATGGCTTAATAATTGAAGCTTATCGGTTAAATGAAGAGGTATAAAATACCGTAACTTGGACTTAAAATATTCCAATTACGGTATTTTTATGTTTTATTTTTCAGCTTTAATCCCAAAAATCGCTAACGGCATTTTTGACCTCTTCGACTATTTTTGTGCGAATAGCAAAATCACCAAAAGCTTCATCTTTTTTTCTACTCTCCGACCATTTTTTTACCCAACCATCAATAATTTTTAATATCTCTTCTACCGTAATATTTTCACTGTATAGCTTGGGAATTCTCGTCCCTTCGCGATTTCCACCCACATATAAATTATACCGTCCAATCGCTTTTCCGACTAATCCTATTTCGGCAAGCATTGCTCGACCGCAACCATTAGGACAACCAGTAATTCGCAGGACAATAAACTCATTTGTCAAGTTATATTTCGCTAAAATTTTGTCGATTTCATTGACAAACTGCGGCTCTAACCGCTCTGCTTCTGCCATTGCCAGCGGACAAGTCGGCAAAGAAACGCAAGCCATAGAATTTACCCTCTGCAAGGTATTTTTTTCATCTATTAGCTTATATTCACGGGCAATTTTTTCAATTTTAGTTTTATCTTTCGGTTTAACATTAGCAATAATAATATTTTGATTTGCAGTTAAACGGAAATCTCCCGTATGCACTTCTGCAATTTTACGCAAACCAGTTTTTAACGGTTTATCTGGATAATCAGCAAAACGACCGTTTTCGATAAATAAAGTTAAATGCCAATTACCCTCTTCGCCCTTAACCCAACCTATTCTATCGCCGCGAGAAGTAAATTTGAAAGGCTTTATCTTTTCAAATTTAGCTCCCATTCTTTTTTCCACTTCTACAATAAAATTTTTCACCCCTGCGCGTTGTAAAGTATATCTGGTGCGTGCATTTTTTCTATCTGTTCTATTTCCCCAATCCCTCTGTACTGATACAATTGCCGCTGCACAATCCAATACTTTCTCTAATTTAATAAAACCAAAAGGCAAAGCAACATTGGGATATGTATTTTTATTGCCGTGTTCGAAGCTTAAACCTCCACCGACAATAACATTAAATCCAATTAACTTACCATTACCCTCTATTGCCACAAAATTCATATCGTTTGCATACATATCAACATCATTATTCGGAGGAATAACCACAGCTGTTTTGAATTTTCGCGGTAAATAACTTTTACCTAAAACAGGTTCAACTTTATCACCACTCTTAACCTTTTCTGGCAATTTTGAATTATTAACTAATTCAGAATGCTCTGTTGATTGTAATTTTTCCCCTCCTAGCCAAATTTCAGCATAAGCTTTGGTCTTTGGTAATAAATGCTCGCTTATCTTTTTAGCCCATTCATAAGCCTCTTTATGCAGAGAACTTTCAACGGGATTCGCCGTGCATAAAACATTGCGATTTACATCTCCTGCAGTTGCAATTGAGTCCAAACCTAGCTGATTTAATAGGTTATGCATCGGTTGAATATCTTCTTTTAACACACCGTGAAATTGAAAAGTTTGCCGATTAGTTAAACGAATTGTGCCGTAAAGTGAATGTTCAGTAGCAAATTTATCAATTCCTAACCACTGTTTAGGTGAAATAATTCCCCCTGGAAGCCTGCAACGCAGCATTACATTTTTCAGGGGTTCGAGTTTTTGTTCGCCCCTCTCTGCCCTAATATCACGGTTATCTTGTTCATACATTCCGTGAAAACGAATGAGTTGAAAATTAGCGCCAATAAAACCACCTGTCAATTCATCTTTTAAGTCTTCATTTATGCTTCCGCGTAAATAATTACTTTCGGACTTAAAGCCTTCATTTTCTGATAGTTTTTTGCCTTCTGGAATAGAGAGATTTTCTGCCTCTTGCTGATTTATAGCCATAAAAATGTCCTTTTTTGTGTATCTGTAAATTAAAAATATACCCGATAGTTCTATTTGTAAAATACTATATTTTTATATCTTTATAATTAAAAGTTATTGCCGCAATTTTTCCCTAATTTTTACCACCTCTCCGATGATAATTAAAGCAGGTCTTGCGGCAGTTTTCGCTTCTTTTGCTAAATTATCTAAATTAGTCATAATTACTTTTTCATTAGATAATGTGCCATTGCTAATAATCGCACAAGGAGTTTTTGCACTCTTACCGTATTTTATTAGCTGATTTTGAATATTTTCAGCCTGGTTTTTACCCATATAAAACACAATTGTTTGGTTGATTTCAGCTATATTTTTCCAGTTAATTTGATTAGTTTCAGTTTGAGCGGTTAAGAAAAATAAATTTTGTGAATAATTACGGTGAGTTAGTGGAATTAAAGTATTAGCTGATATTCCAATTGCCGCTGTAATACCTGGAATTATGCTAAATGGAATATTATTTTCTCTTAAAAACTCACATTCTTCCCCTCCTCTACCAAAAATAAAGGGGTCTCCGCCCTTTAATCGCACAACTTTATTACCTTCTTGTGCATATTCAACCATTAGCTGATTTATCCTCTCTTGCACTACAAAATGATTACCTGCTCTTTTACCGACAAAGATAATTTTTGCATCTCTTCTCACTATTTCTAATATTTCTTTTGACACAAGCGCATCGGTTAAAACAACATCGGCTGATTTAATTGCTCGCAAGGCTTTTATAGTTAATAAATCAGGATTACCAGGACCTGCTCCAACTAACACTACTTCGCCAAATTTTTTACCATTTTCATTATTATTTTTTATCTCTGTTGCTAATAATTCTTCTGCCTCTTTTAATAAATTATTTTCAACTAAATAATGAAATTTTGCATTTTCTAGCATTTTTTCAAAGAATAATCTCCGAATTTGAATGTTATTAAATTTATTTTTTATCTTTTCACGGTATTTAGCAAGTATGTCAAGACAATTTTCTAAATAATTTGGCAAAAATAATTCCAATTTATCGCGAATAATTCTTGCAAAAACAGGTGATATTCCCGAACTGGAAACCGCAATTTGCAATTTTCCGCGATTTAAATTCGCCCCCAAAATCAAAGATGAATTATCTAAATCATCTACACAATTGCAAAATTTAGCTTTTTTTTCCGCTATTTGACTAATTTTTTGGTTAAATTCCCTATCATCGGTTGCAGAAATAATAAAAAACACGTCATCAATAAATTCTTCCTTAAAATCCTGACCTAAATAGATAATTTGCTTATTGTCAATTAAATTTTGAATATTTTTATTTATTTTTTTTGCAAGTAATAAAATTTCAGCATCACTTGCAAGTAAAGCTTGAATTTTTCTCTCTGCTACATCTCCTGCACCAATAACTAATACTTTTTTCTTTGCCAATCGCAAAAAAACGGGATAATTCATATCTGCCTCAATTTATTGTTAAAGAAGAGAGATGCTATTTGAGCAAAAGCTTTAAGTAAAATACTTTTTCCTTATCGTTTTATAATTAAATTGCATAGCAAAATGATTGGAGAACATAATGCTTAAAGAATTTATAGTTTATTCAATAGATAATAAAAATAGCAGCTTATGACAATTGAATATAAGTAAATGGCAAAAAGTTATTTCATAATTTGATATTTTTTATCTATATTGCCGCTTTTTAATCCACAAGAGGCAAAAAAATGACGGCTCCGATTAGTAGCGAATTATTAGCAGAACTTGCAAAACTAGACAATCTAAATACCGCTTGGTTATCAGGTTATTTATGGGCGATTGCCAATAATCAGGAAACTTCTTTAATTGAACTTGGAACTAAAAATATAACTGAAAATAAGGCTGAAAATAACTTTTCGATAGTTCCGAAAATCATCAAAGTTTTTTCTGCTAGCAATACGGGAAATTGCCGCAAAATAGCCCAAGATTTAGCAGAAAAAATATCGGTTGAACATGTCAATATCGGTGATTTTAAGGCAAAAAAATTAACAGAAATTGATATTGCAATTTTTGTAGTTGCAACTTACGGCGATGGCGAACCCGTTGATGAGGCAATTTCTTTTTATAAAGATTTGAAAAATAAAAAAATTCCTTCTCTTGACAATTTACAATTTGCGATTTTAGGTTTAGGTGATAGTAGTTATCCTAAATTCTGTCAAGCGGCAAAAGATTTGGAAACTTATTTATTAAATTTATCGGCAAAAGAATATTTTTCCCGACTTGATTTAGATGTAGATTTTCAAGAAAAAGCGCAAAATTGGATTAAAGAAATAACTGCGAAAATCAGATCCGAACAAATAAGCGGCAAATCGCAGGAAAGATTGGAAAATAAAGTTAGCTCTAATGCTTTTTTTGAACAAGCAAAAGCGGCAAAAAAAATATTGAATATGGAAAAAAAACAAGCAATAATTTATTCTCGTGATAATCCATATCAAACCGAAATCTTAACCAATCAACGGATTACGGCTCAAACTTGTAATAAAGATATTCGCCATATTGAATTAGATATTTCTAGTTCTGGAATTACTTATAATCCTGGTGATTTATTGGGTATTTTTTATAAAAATAATCTTAACTTGGTTAAAAAAATCTTATCTTTAACTAAAATAAAAGCCGATGAGAGGGTAAAAATAAAAGATGAAGAGTTAAGTATTGAGCAAGCATTAGTAGAAAAATTAGATATTACTAAAAATTCACTTAATATCGTAAAAAAATATGCTGAAATAACTAAAAATAATAAATTAGAAAAACTATTAAATGATGCTAAAAAAATAGATGAATTTGTAAATAATTATCCAGTTATCGCATTATTTAGCGAATATAAACACAGTAATTGGCAAGCACAAGTTCTTGCGGATTTATTTTTGCCAATTCAACCGCGATTATATTCAATTGCAAGTAGTCAAGCAGAAGTCGGTGAAGAGCTACATTTGTGCATAGGAATAGTCGATATTGAATATAAAAAAGAGCATTATTTTGGCGGTGCAACAGGATATATAAAAGACTTGCAGAGTGGGGAAAAAATATCCGTATTTGTGCAAAAAAATAATAATTTTAATCTGCCAGCAGAAAAAGATAAAGATATTATTATGATTGCGGCAGGAACGGGAATTGCACCTTTCCGTGCTTTTTTACAAAGTAGAGAAAATAATGATGATGATGGTCAAAATTGGCTATTTTTTGGCAATTGGAATCGCACAGAAGATTTTCTCTATCAAACGGAATGGCAAACTTGGAAAAAGAATAATATTTTACACAAATATAACTTTGCTTGGAGCAGAATGACTGATAAAAAAGTTTATGTGCAAGATAAAATCCGTGAAGAAGGAGAAAGTTTTTGGCAATGGTTGGAAAACGGAGCATATATTTATCTCTGCGGATCAGCTCTTAAAATGGCAAAAGAAGTGGAACAAGCCATATTAGAGATTATTCAAAAATACGGTAAATTAAATAGCGAAGAAGCAGAAAATTATTTGGATAATTTAAGAGAAAATAAACGCTACCAAAAAGATGTTTATTAAATCACAATAAAAATACGGCTAAAATGCCGTATTTTTTTATTTCTTGTGATATAACTTTTATTTATTGAATAATAACTAGAAATATTATTTTCTTATAACAATAAAGAATAGGGATATATATAAATATAAATAACTTTGTGTTAAGTAAAAATATATTTTAGTTATAGGAGCAAAATAACCAAAATCTATAAGGATAACGAAATCTTATATTGGTAAATATATTTTGTCTTTGTATAGTGAAATCTCCTTTTACAAATCAAATGGAGATTTTTATGTCAGAAAAAATTAAAGCCAATTTATTATGGTTTTTACCAACTTATGGCGATTCTCGTTATTTAGGAGATGATACAACTACTCGACAAATAGATTTAGATTATCTAATATCTATTGCCAAAGCAGCAGAAAAAGCTGGTTTTTTAGGAACATTAGTGCCAACTGGGCGTGCCACCGATGAAAGTTATGTAGTTGCTAGTTCATTATTTGCAAATACCAAAAAATTTAAATTTTTAGTTGCTTTACGACCAGGAGTAATAACTCCTACTTTTGCTGCCAGAATTGCGGCTAGTATGGATAGATTAAGCGGTGGCAGAGTTTTATTTAATTTAGTAGCTGGTAATGATGATGCGGATTTGAAAGCAGATGGAGTGCAAATTATAGGTGCAGAAAAATATGCACAAGCAACCGAATTTGCTCGTATTTGGAAAGATTTACTAGATGGAAAAGAAGTAAATTTTAAGTCTAAATATTACGATATTGAAGGTGCTAAATTATATAAACAACCTTTACAAATTGATGGAATTCCTTTATTTTTCGGTGGAAGTTCTGAGCCTGCTTTGGAATTGTCTGCCGAATTGATTGATAAATATTTATCTTGGGCTGAACCGCCAGAAAAAGTAAAAGAAAAATTTGATAATGTGCGGCAGAGAGCAAAAAAATATGGCAGAGAAGATAAAATTTCTTTTGGTGTCCGATTACATGTTATTGTCCGTGAAACTGATGAAGAAGCTTGGGAAGCAGCTAGAAAACTAATTAGTAGATTAGATGACAAAACAATTGCAGATGCAAAAAAATATCTACGAAGCTATCAATCAGAAGGTCAAAAAAGATTAAATGATTTATACGACAAAGCAAATGAAAATTTGGAAATTTATCCAAATTTATGGGCAGGTGTTGGTTTAATTCGTGGCGGTGCTGGCACCACAGCAGTAGGTTCAGTAGAAAGTGTTTTGCGTTTATTAAAAGAGTATGTCGCAATCGGTGCAGATACATTTGTTTTATCAGGTTATCCGCATTTGGAAGAAGCAATTACTACTGGTGAATTATTACTACCGCATTTTGAACAGCCTTGGGAAAAAGAAGAACCCAAATTAAGATCTATTGTGAGTGAATACAAAATTCACGCATAAAAAATATATAAACATTTTTTTAATTCATTTTTTATTGGAAATTATCATGGAAAAAATTAAAGCAAATTTATTATGGTTTTTACCTACTTTTGGTGATAGTCGTTATTTAGGTGATAATTCAACTAAAAGAGTAGTTGATTTAGATTATTTGACTGCAATTGCACAAGCAGCAGAAAAAGCAGGTTTTGTCGGAACATTAGTTCCAACAGGTCATTCTACTGAGGAAAGTTATATCGTTGCAAGCAGCTTATTTCAAGCTACTAGTACTTTCAAATTTCTATGCGCTTTAAGACCTGGAATTTTATCTCCTACTTTTGCCGCAAGAATAGCGGCAACAATGGATAGATTAAGTGGCGGAAGAGTTTTATTTAATTTAGTTGCAGGTGGAGATAATGCCGATTTACAAGCAGATGGTGTATTTTATGACCATGATGAGCGTTATGTGCAAGCAACTGAATTCGCACGCATTTGGCGAGCATTATTAAGAGGTGAAACGGTTAATTCAAGTTCTAATTATTACCATATAAAAAATGCAAAACTTTATAATCTACCATTACAAGAAGAAGTTCCTTTATTTTTTGGCGGAAGTTCTGAACCTGCACAAGAATTATCAGGTGAATTGATTGATAAATATTTAAGTTGGGGAGAAACACCGCAAAAAGTAAAAGAAAAGTTTGATATTGTGCGGCAAAAAGCAAAAAAATATGGCAGAGAAGATAAAATTTCTTTTGGTGTCCGCTTACATGTTATTGTCCGTGAAACCGATGAAGAAGCCTGGAAACAAGCTGAAAAATTGATAAGTAAATTAGATAAAAAACAAATTGAAGAAACTAAAAAATACCTTAATTCATATTACGGTGTCGGTCAAGAGCGATTGAATGAATTATACAAAACTGCAAATAATAAATTAGAAGTTTATCCAAATTTATGGGCAGGTGTTGGATTGATTCGTGAAGGTTGTGGAACAACAGCCGTTGGAAGTGTGGAAAGTGTAAAAAGATTATTAAAAGAATATGTTGATGCAGGTGCAGATACATTTGTATTATCAGGTTATCCGCATTTAGAAGAAGCAATTTATGCAGGTGAATTATTAGTTCCTCATTTTGAACAGGAATTAGCGCAGGAGAATAAAAATTTACGCAAAATAGAATTAAATAAAGACCGTATAGATTGCAAAATATTTTAACACAGATTTATAGGTGAATTTATGAAAACGATAAGTAGATTATTAGGGATATTTTTAATATCTGCTATTTTATCTAATCCAGTTTTTGCAAAAGATAAAGAAGTTCGTATTGGAACACAGGCAATGTTTTCTGCTCAATCTTTGGCTATTGCCAAAGGTTATTTTGCAGAAGAATTTCAGAAACTAGGATTAAAAGTTCAGATAATTAACGCCGATACTGGTCGAGATATAAATAACGGTTTGGCTTCCAAGTCAATTGATTTTGGTTTTTTAGGCACAACTCCTTTTGTTGTTGCCAATCAAAGAGGATTGGATAGCCAATCGTTTTTCGTCGATTTTTTTTACCGTAATAATGAAGCAATCGTTGTTAAAAAAGGAACTGATATTAAATCGGTTGCAGACTTAAAAGGTAAAAAAATTGCAGTTCCTTTAGGCACAAGTTCTCATTATTTATTAAATGAAGCATTAAAAATTCATAATTTAAGTTTAAATGATGTAGAAATAGTTGATTTAATTCCGCAAGATATATTTGCAGCTTGGTCAAGAAATGATATTGAAGTTGCTGTTTTATGGGATAATGTATTAAGTTCTTTGCAAAATAGTGAAGTATTATTTAGTGATGAAGATTTAAGTAAAAATGGCATTTTGAATGTTTGTTTGCATATTGCGAGAAAGGAATTTTTAGATAAAAATCCTGAATATGTTCAAGCATATATCAGAGCATTAGAACGAGCAATTGCTGATTATAAACAAGATTTTAATGCTGCAAATGAAGTTTTAGCAAAATATTTTTCTCTTCCACCAGAAGAAGCGAAAAAATATTTAGAAAAACCAATGTGGAAAAATCTTGCACAGCAGAAAGAAATATATTCAGCTGATTTTCATAAACAACTGTATCAAGTTGCTTTATTCTTAAAAGAAAATGATTATTTACCAAAAATAAATGCAGAAGAAGAATTCAAAAAATTGATTCGTTCTGAATTTATAAATGAATAAATACTTATCAGGCGGTAAAAAATATTTTTACCGCTGTTTTGGGAGAAATTTATGGAATATTTTAATATCGATAATGTGCATTTTGGATATAAAAATAATCAAATATTATCTAATATTAACATCTCCATTGCTAAAGGGGAATTTGTAGCGATTTTAGGAGAATCGGGTTGCGGTAAATCTACTTTATTAAAACTACTAGCTGGTTTTGAACAAGTCAAAGAAGGAAATATCAGTGTTGAGGAAAAAATTTATAACTCAAAAGATGTGATTTTTATCAATAAAAAAATTGCGGTTATGTTTCAAGCTCCACCGCTTTTACCTTGGTTAAATGTTATTGATAATGTGAGTTTTGGTAATAGATTAAAAAATTCTCAGAAAACAACGGAAGAAGCTATTGATATAGCACAAAAATATTTACAAGCGGTAGAATTAGATTTTGCTGCCAATAAATATCCTTTTGAACTATCTGGTGGTATGAAACAAAGAGCTTTTTTAGCCAAAGTTTTATCGGATAATAAAGATATTATTTTAATGGACGAACCATTTGGTGCATTAGATGCATTTACTCGTGAAAAAATGCAAATTTTAATCAAAGAAATATGGCAGAAATATAATAAAACCGTAATTTTTATTACTCATGATATAGATGAAGCATTATTACTAGCAAGTCGAATTATTATCTTAAAACCATTTGATAAAAATACAGAAAGTAATATTGCATATCAAGTTTCGATTCCTAATTATTTACCGCCTGATGCGCATTTTGGATTAAAAAACCAATTGTTAGAGATTATTAGAACAAATTAAAATATTTTAGAGGTAATTATTATGCATGGCAAAAAAGCAATTTTTTACTATTCAATATCTTTTTTTACGGTAGCCATAATCATTATTATATGGAGCTTAATTAGTTACTGTAATTTGATGGAAGATATTGTTTTGCCTTCACCGATGATGGTGCTTTTTGCCTTCATTGATCTAATTGTTAATGGCTACAGAGGTAGTTCTTTATGGTGTCATTGGGGTGTTTCTTTAATTAGAATTATCGTCTCTTTAATTTTAGCAATTATCATTGCCGTTCCGCTAGGATTATTAACGGGATTAAATAAGACTATACATGCAATTTTTAATCCATTTATAAACTTTCTCAAACCTTTACCGCCGCTCGGATATTATTCTATTTTAATACTCTGGTGTGGCATTGGGGAATTATCAAAAATATCTTTATTATTTTTAAGTGCGGTAGTTCCTTTATTTCTGGCAACGAATAATGCGGTAGCAAAGATTCCACAAGATTTTATACTATCAGCAAAAATCAGTGGTGCAAATAAAAAAGAATTATTTTATAAAGTTATATTTCCTTATTGTTTAACGGATATATTTTTAGGTATTCGTTTAGCACTCGGTGCAAGTTATTCCACCCTAGTTGCTGCCGAAATGGTAGCGGCAAAAAGTGGAATTGGTTGGTTAGTTTTAGATGCTTCCAAATTTGTCAAAACCGATGTAGTTTTTGTTGGAGTTGTGCTAATTGGATTAACGGGTTTAGTATTAGATTATTTACTAGTTACAATTAAAAATAAAATAGTTTTTTGGGACGGAAAATAGGAATATATATCTCTAAAATTCCTCATTCTATCGTTTTAGTAAAGTAAAACGAAGTATTTTTTATTTAGATATTATTCGTACTCTCAAAATGACGAATGCTGAAAAAATATTTTATAAATATACTTTGTATTTGTTTAATCAAGCAATGTATTTTTAAGTCCTGCTTTTTTCTGCATTAAAGCCGTTTGCAAATGATGTGCATGCGTAAGTGCAACTGCCAAAGCATCTGCTGCATCGGCTTGCACCGCCCCTACTCTGTTCAATAAAATTTTTACCATATACTGCACTTGTGCTTTATCTGCACTACCTTTTCCTACAACCGCCTGCTTTATTGCTTTGGCGGCATATTCACTAATCGGCAATTGTGCTAAAACCGCAGCACAAAGTGCCACACCGCGAGCCTGACCTAATTTCAAAGCCGAGGCGGGATTTTTATGCACAAAAATTGCCTCAATTGCAAATTCCTGCGGTTTGTAAGTTGCGACCAGTTCGCCGATGGAATTATGAATTTTCATTAACCTAAGCGGCATTTCTTCGTCGGCTAGACGAATGCACCCCGAATCAACATAACGAGTTTCCTGTCCACAAACATCGATAATTCCGTAACCCGTAACTCTTGAACCTGGGTCGATACCTAAAATACGAATAATTTTTGCCATAAAATCTTCAATAATATCCTTTAATAATTCCCTATGATGATTTTTTAATTACAATATTTTTTTTCAGCGTCTAACAATACCTCTCCGACTAATTCCACCACTGCTCTTGGGGTGATTGTTGCGCCTGTAAAAGCATCAAAATCACCGCCATCTTTTTTTACTTTGAAGTTAGTATTTTTTATACTCTTACCGTTAAAATTAAGTATCCAATTTGATATTCTAGTTTCGATTTTATCGCCTAATCCTGGTGTTTCTTTATGCTCTAAAATCCGCACTCCAACTAGATTACAATTGATTTTATTTATTCCGATTAAGACTTTTATTTCTCCACTATAACCTTTATTTGTCATTGCTTCTACAAATAATATTTCTTTTTCACTGTTAGTAAAAATTTTTCTACCTCTTTCATCTATTTTATATTTTTCAGAAATATCCGCTTGTAATTGGGGATAAATTTCCTGAAATTTAGCTAATTTTGCCTTTTTTTCCGCATTATTTATCTTTTCAAATAATAATAAGTTGATAATTGCCAAAGAAGATAAGGAAAAAAAAGCGCAAAGTAATAATCTTTTGGCTGCCGAAAAAGATTTTTGATTAAAAATTAAGGCTTTCATAGGACTTTAATTATTTAGTTTTATTTATACTTTGGACGCAGGCGGTCTAAATATACAGTTACTGTGTTCGCAAGTAATACAGAAAAGGCAAAACCGTCGGGAAACGCGCCTAAATTGCGGATACAGACGGTTAAAACTCCGATTATTGCACCGTAAATTATTCTACCTTTCGGGCTGGTTGCAGCAGTTACGGGGTCGGTTGCGATAAAAAATGCGCCAAAAATCAAAGCTCCTGACAAAATGTGTGCAAGCGGGCTTAAAAATCTCTCTGGCGCGAATAAATAAAATAAAACCGCGCAGAAAAATGCGCTGATTAACACAGAAAAAGTTATTTTTGCATCGATTACTTTGATTTTTAAGAGAAAACTTCCGCCCAAAATCCATACACAAGTCAAAATTAAGCTTTGCCAAGTGGCGAAGGATATGCTAATTTTTTCCCCCGCGAGGCGCATTTGGCGGCTAGCATCAAGAATTGTAGCTGCCGTTGTTCCGTCGATAGAGATTTGTGCGCTCATTTGTGCTGGAAATCCAATCAAAAGTATTGCAAATGCGAGCATTGCAGGATTAAATGGATTTCCTCCTAGTCCTCCGTAAAGTTCGCGCCCCAAGATTATAGCGATAAAAACTCCGACTACGATAAGCCAATTCGCGGCATTTGCGGGCAGGCAAATAACTAGCAAAATTGCACTTAAAAACAACGAACCGTCTGACAATGTCCGAGAAAATTGCGACAAACGACGGCGTAATGTCAGCACTAATAATTCGGCGCAAATGGCGGAAATTATGGCTACTGCGAGCATTGCGACGAAACAAATTCCGCGAAAAAATAAAATTACCATCATCCCTGGCAAAAGTGCCAAAATTGTGAGCCACATTAAATTTGCGGTGCTGATTGGGGATTTATATGGCGGAAAATCTTGGCTCATTTTTGGCTATCTCCGTTATTTTTTGCGGCTAATCTTGCAGCTCGTTTTTCCGCTGCCCGTTGTTTAGCAAGTTCGATTGCGGATAAATTTTCTACTGTATTATTATTTTTTTCCTGCTCTTCACGATTATTTTTTACCGTATCGGTATTTTCTATTTCCGTTCTTCTATCTGTTTTTTCATTATTTTTTGATGCTAATCTTGCAGCTCGTTTTTCCGCTGCCCGTTGTTTAGCAAGTTCGATTGCGGATAAATTTTCTACTGTATTATTATTTTTTTCCTTCTCTTCGCTATTATTGTTTACCGTATCGGTATTTTCTATTTCCGTTCTTCTATCTATTTTTTCATTATTTTTTGCAGCTAATCTTGCAGCTCGTTTTTCCGCTGCCCGTTGTTTAGCTAGTTCGATTGGTGATAACTGCATTGGCGTATTCAAAGCAGAATTTTTTGTTTCTAGAACATTTTCCGTATTTTTAACCTCGCGCAGACCTGTTGTGGGATTAAAATTACCTCTTTGCGGCAATTGTGGATTTTTATCTTCTGATGTCATTACTTGTCGAACATCCGCCGTATTTAATACCGTATTTGTATTTTTTGTACGCACAACTTTTGCATTCTGCAAGCGACTTATTTTTTCCTGATTACGAATTTGAGCGATTTTTTGTGCCTGTTCCTTTTTATTTACCGCTCTAATTCTTTCTTTACTCACACGGAAATATTCCAATAAATCAATTTTTGCAGGACAAACCGCCTCACAAACTCCGCATTCGCTGCATTCAAAAATCCGCTCGCGGATCAGTCGGTCAAAATCATCTGTTTTACTATAAAAATACAACTGTTGCGGCAAAATTTTCATCGGACAAGCATCAGCACAACGGCTACAACGAATGCAGGGAGTTGAATTTTCAGGATTTTTTCGCGGTAAAAATAAAAGGCAATTTGCGGTTTTATCAGTTGCTGCAAGCCAATCAGCAACTTGCACGCCCATCATCGGACCGCCTACTAAAAGTCGCGCCGAATTTTCTGCAATATCGGCAATCCCACCCGCTTCTTGCAAAATTTCCCGTATCGGCGTTCCGATACGCACCAGACGATTATGCGGTTTTTTCACCATTCCTGTTACCGTAAGCCAGCGTTCAGTCAATGGTTTTCCCAAAACAACCGCGTCATAAACCGCTTTCATCGTCGCAGAATTGTGGCAGACGATGCCCCGCGATGCCATTCGCTGATTGCCTGGAATTTTCTGCCCCAAGAGTAATTCGACGAGCTGTCTGGCATTTCCCGAGGGATAACGCACTGAGACAACGGAAAGCGTAATTCGTTTATCTTGTAAAACAGAAATCGCCGTTTGTAAAGCAGAAATCGCACGGGGTTTATCATCTTCAATACCGATTTTGATAGTTTCCGCATCAATAATTTTTGCCGCAATTTGCGCGCCAAGAAGAATTTCACGGGCATTTTTTTGAATTTGAATATCATCGCAAGTAATAAAGGGTTCGCATTCCGCTGCATTGATAATTAAAGTGCCTGCTTGACCTTTAAGTTTGCGCATTGTAGGAAAACCAGCTCCACCTAAACCAGCTATTCCGCATTCACCAATCCGAAAAAGTAAATCTTCCCGTGCTGAATTAAGATTAAGCGCAGAATGCGCTGCAAGAAATTCATCTTTACCATCACTTGCAATGAATATACAAAGTGCATCATCGGCTGATTGTGCCAAATCAGAATGGGCTTTAATCGCGATAATTTTTCCCGAAGTCGGTGAGTGCAATACCGTCCCTGCCTGGGTTGTGGGTCTTGCAATCACCGCATCTCCCAAAATTTTATCCCCAACTTTGACAGTCGGGCGTAGCCAATTACCGTCCTTTTGCCGCAAAGATAAAATATAACATTCAGATAGATTATGTATTACAGGTTCGGCATTAGCAGAAATTTCCTTATGTGTATCGGCAAAATGTATGCCGCCAGCAAATTTATATTGCGGCATATCTCTTTGATTTATAAGAAATTTTTGCAGGAAATTCTTCACCGATACCATCTTATCCACACGCTTATTCATCTAATTGTTTGGCAATTTCTAGTCTTTTCCAACTAGCGATTTTAGTCGGCAGCATTTTGATGCAATTTGTCGGACAAGTGTTGGGACATAAATCACAACCCGTGCAAAAATCCGTCATTACCGTATGAATATGCCGCTGACTACCGACAATCGCATCAACGGGACAAACTCGCGCACATTTTGCACAACCGATACACCATTCTTCGACAATAAAAGCAATTTTGTCTTCAACTGTCTCGGGAATGTCAGACATATCAGGGACAGGAACTTGCATAATTTCGGCTATTTTTTCCACCACTTCCCGACCGCCAGGCGGACATAAATTGATGGCTGCTTGTCCCTCCACGACTGCCACAGCATAAGGCTTACAACCGACAAAACCGCACTGTCCGCATTGCGATTGCGGCAAAATATCATTGATTTGTGCAATTAGCGGATTTTCCCCACTCTCCGTGCTAAATTTTTGGGCACTAAATCCAAGTAATAAACCCAAAAAGCCGATTAGCAGGAGTAAAAATATAAATCCTAACAAATAATAAATCCTCTGAAAATTTGATATTAGCAAATTGCTTTTTTATTCCTTATTCATTATTTTTATTAACGGAAAATCTATTAAATCCAACCCGAAAATCCCATAAAAGCCACCGCTAAAATTCCTGCACTAATCATTGCAATTGGCGTTCCCTGAAATGGTTTAGGAATGTCAGCGACGGCAATTTTTTCCCGTATTGCCGCAAATAATACTAAAACGATAAAAAAGCCTCCAGCCGCTGAAAAAGAATAAACCGCGGTTTCTATTAAGCTATGCTGACGGTTAGAGTTTAATAAGCAAACCCCTAGAACCGCACAATTAGTTGTAATTAAAGGTAGATATATTCCCAAGACTTGATGCAAAAAGGGCAATTTTTTCGCAATAAACATCTCGGTGAAGGAAACCAAAACCGCAATACTCACAATAAAAGATAAGGTGCGTAAATATTCCAAACCGTAGGGAATAAGCAGAAAATTATCAATAAACCAAGCAAAACTGGCAGAAATTGTCAGCACAAATGCGGTTGCAAGTCCCATTCCAATTGCGCTAGTTTCTTTTTTTGAAACGCCTAAAAATGGGCAAAGACCCAAAAATTGGCTTAAAACGAAATTATTGATAAGCAAGGCAGAAAAAATTATTGCGAAATAATGCGACACGGTAATCGTTCCAATTACGGTAAATGAGAAAAATAAACAATTAGCGAAAATTATAACAATTTTTTAGGAATAATATTGTATTGCTTGCTTAAATAATTGGGCGCATCTAAATTTATTTTTTACCCTCGTCATCCTGAACGAAGCGAAGGATCTAACGATATAGATTTTTCACCTACGGCTCAAAATGACGAATTTTTAGATATGTCCTTATATTTATTCACGATAAAGCAGATACATAAATATTTTCTTCCACTTTATTAAATTCCAAATTCTCAATATCTAAAAACTCTATTTCATATTGTTTTAGATTAGAAAAAACGAACATAAAGTAAAATTTATTATCAGCATAATCAATTTCACTGGTTAATATTTCACCTTTTTCCAATTTGCAAGATGATTGTGTGATAAAACAGATATTTAATTGATAATATCCATTTTGCAAATCACCTATATAAAGTTTTAATGCCAATTTATTATTGATATTTTCAAAAAATACCAATTTTGCGTCATTAAAATTTATATTTGCAAAAACTCGTTCAGGGATATTCATTTTCATCAATAAGTTATTGATGAATTTATTGTATTCATGTTCTCGTTTATCATATTCATCATCAGATAAATTTCCTTTTATCCAATCAATATCGAAAAATTTCATTTTTATCATTTTGTAAAACAGTAGCAATTTTTATAAAACAGCGAAAGTTTTAGGCTTTCGCTGTTTTAAGATTAACGATATTGTTCTTCAATATGTGAAACAAAATCTTGGCTTTTGTCGCAATAGTTTAAGAAATCCGTCAAAATTTTTGGATTATTGCCTAAATCAATACAACCGTAACCTATATCTTCATGAGGATATAAAGCAATTTGAAGTTTTGGGTTGATTAAAAAGCATTTTTGACCACAAACTTTACCGAAAACCATTGCCATAGCCATTTCTGAATATGGCAAGATGAAATCTTTATCAAAACAAAACCTTAAAAAATGTAATGGTATTTGTGTTTTGGGTAATTTAAACCACTCATAATCAGACCATTTTTCGTATTCATCATCAACTGGTATCAATAAATCAATTTCTTTGGCTTTGTTATAAACATTTCCGTAAAGTTCATCTACACCAGTTTCATTTTCGGCTTCATCATAATAACGAAGTCCTGATAATACAAAAAAATCGTTCCAACAATCTTTGAAATATTCATAAACCAATAATCCTGCTTTATGAACTAATTCTTCACTGTATTCAGATTTTCGCGTTTCATCGGCAATACCAACCCACTGAAAATAGCCAATCCAGTTTTTACTGGAACTAAATCCATGAAAATCTATCCTTGACAAATCCATGCTATTTATCATTTTTTCAGCACCTTTCCTGTTTGAGCTTCTACGGTTATTTTGCTACCTTTTTGTGGTGGATTTTTGCCAATACCAACTTTCCATTCTCCTTGTTTTCCCATGTGTTTAGTATCACTTCTTTGCCAAATTTCACCTGTATGTTTATTTTGATACCCTTGATTACCACGCAATTTAACAAAATCATTTGGGTGCGAATCTGGTGTCCTAATTTTATCGCCAGTTTCAGCTGAATTAGCCTTTTGCTTTGGTTTGTTGGTATAGTCATTTTTTTCCTTGATACCGTTTTTATCATTATCCCCATTCGTCGGCATAGCTCCACTAGAACCGCTATAAGCTGAACTGCTACCGCTATTAGTTATTGCGCTATTAGTTTTGTTTTTATTTTTACTATTTTTTTCACCTTCTTCCAGAGCGGCTAGTGCTCAGTCAATATCTTCTTTAGCTATCAGAGCGCGAATTGTTTTTTCGATTGCATAATCAATACTTACAACTTCCAAAGCAGTCAAAACTGCATCTATATCGCCCGCAATCAAAGCTTGTTTCAGTGCAATATTCGGGCTTGGCTCTCCTAACGATCTTGTTTCATATTTTGCACTGTTGGTGATATTTTCTTCTGCTCTTTGTGTGCAAAATTTACGAATTATTTCCTCATTTTCTGCCCTCTGCGCTAAAATTTCAGAATAATAAAGTTTGCGTAATTTACCCTCTTCACGGATAAAAATTTCCCTGTTCGGATTATTTAATAATTCCAGATTTTTATAAGCTATTTGACAGCGTTCTTGGACTGTAATTATTCCCTTATCAGAATAACAATTAACCGTTAAAAATACGGTAAATAAAAATATAAAAAATTTTTTGAACACAATTTTTCCTTGTTAAGACCATAAAAAACGCCAAGCGAAAATTGCTAGGCGTGAGTTATTGTTTACTAATCTTCTTCATATAGCCAATGACCAGACGCAATAATATCTACGATACGACCGTAATGAGTTCTAGCGGTGATGCCTATCTCATCAAAGTGATAGTCATACATAGGAGGTTTGTCGTCGAATAAATCAGCTTCATAAATTTCTCCGATATAATCCGAATTAGTAATATTTTTTAACTCATCTATTGTGAGTCCGATGAGGTTTATGCCATTGTAAATGAGACTTTCATCGCAAAAAACCGCTCTGATTTTGCCATCTACTACTTGCAACATATGGCTGTCTTCTGCTGAATACGGTTCTGCCAAGTGGTAATACTCATTTCCGTATTCATCGACAGCTTCATAGAAATAAGTTGCTAAAACATCAGAATACCTACTTACATCATCATCAAGTTGAAAAATACCGACTTGCTTAAAAGGTATAAAATTCATTTTCATCTTTTCGAACTCTGACTGTGATTTTCTCCTTTTTTATCTTTTTGAGCTTTTTTAATATTGTTTTTCATTGTTTGTTCTATTTTCTGTTTTTCTCTGCTACTTAATCTTGGATTATTTAGTTTTTCTTGTAATTTTTCATTAGCTTTTCTTGCTTTTTCTAATGCTCTACCGCCATCTCCGTGCTGTTCATTTTTTGAACTGTCGCTTGCTTTTCTTCCACCTGCACTGCCACTATCAGCTTGACTGTTAGTGTTAAAA
>JAFUTP010000037.1 GCA_017484165.1 Cardiobacteriaceae bacterium
GTGATAAAATAATCGCTCCAATGAATTATAAAGGCACGATGACAAGTGAATTTTTTGAAAAATGGTTTGTCGAATTTTTAATTAAAGAGCTAAAACCAAATTCAGTCATTATTTTAGATAATGCATCATTTCATAAAATCCAAAAACTACACGAAGAGGTAAAAAAATATGGTCATACAGTGCTACCTTTACCGCCTTACTCCCCAGAATTAAATCCAATTGAAAAATGCTGGGCAAACATTAAAAAATATCTCCGAAGTGTAATTCATAATTACAATACAATTGAAGAGGCAATAATGAGCTATTTTGCTGGGGAATGACTATACAATACAATTGAAGAGGCAATAATGAGCTATTTTGCTGGGGAATGACTATACTTGCCGATCCAAGTCTTGGTAATATTTCTTTGAGTAAAAATAAATTTATTAAATATTGGTATACTACAAATGATGGTATGGCTGGAAAAGTTCTTGTTTTATTTACAGAAAATAAAGAAACAAAGAATAATTATGAGTTTTTCGATAAAAACGCTAAATTTAAGGCTAATAGCATTATAAAAAATATAAAACACAATAATTATAGTCGTTTTACTTCAAAATAATAGCATTTTTAAGCTCAATTATATACTGTTTGTTTATAAACCAACACAACGGATAAAAAAATACACACAGTACACATTAACATTTCAAGCAAACAATCTTAACTGTGCTACACCATTCTCAACGACATTATCGTTAGCTATATATCCGTCATAGTTTTTAATCATTTCAAAATAATTTTCAATCATTAAAGCTAATGCTTTGGCTAATAAAGGCGGAACGGCGTTGCCAATTTGCTGGAACTGAGAAAGATTTTTTTCCCAAGACATTGTGGTTCTTTTCCCTTTGAAAATATAGTTATCAGGAAAAGATTGTAATCTTGCTCCTTCTCGTGCGGTAAAATTTCTATTTAAATAAGGATGAACAAAATTACTTTGAAAACAAGCAGGTAAAGTGGGAGACGGTCTATCTGGATAAGGTCTCATATTGTTTTGTGAATACACTTTTCCACTAATTTTTTCTGCATTACCGCGTTGTCTTTGCATGTGTTCTTGTGGTACATCGGCTAATGATTGTCCCCAGCCAATACATTTAAATCGTTCAATCAGCCTTTGCGTGTGTCGCATGGAAATATGATTATTGACTTTTGATGAATTTTTTCTTGCCCATTTTTGATATTCGTTCTGCTCTGTTTTGGCATAATCTGAATTATCTTCACCTTGTCCTGCTTCAATTTGTGGTAAATCAGAAATTGCGTCCCATAGTGATATTTGATTGTTTTCCGTAATTTTTTTAGGAATTAAAAATTGTGGCACAAAAGGAAAATCATCACGAATACCGATAAAAAATACTCGATTGCGTGCTTGTGGAACACCATAATCAGCCGCATTCAGTTGCACAATTTCCACATTGTAACCACAGTCTTTGGCAACCAAACAAATTACTTGTTTTACTAACTGCCCTGTTTTGGTTTTTGACGACAAAATGCCTGGAACATTCTCCATAATAAAAAAATTAGGCTTAAAGTCCTCTACAAAACGCATGTAATCCATAAACAAACTGTTTCTTGGATCTTTTGGGTCTCTAAATCCTGATACCGAAAAACCTTGACAAGGCGGTCCACCAATAATGCCTGAAATATTTTGCAAGTTAAACTGTTGTTTTGGCGATTGAATTTCCGTTATATCACCTACAAAAATATTGGCATTTTGTCGATTGAATTGATAAGTTTCTGCTGCCCACTCATCTTTTTCAATGGCTAACACAGGGGTAAATCCAGCCATTTCAAAACCTAAACTCATTCCACCACAACCTGCAAATAGGTCAATGATTTGTTTGTCGCTCATATCGATTTCTCCAAAACGCCAACTAATGCGAAAATTGCACTTTCAAGAGAAGATTTTTCTAATGGCTTAAAGTATTCAGGTTTGTTAATGGGGCGTTCTACATTTCTTTCGCCTTTGATAAAAGTAAAGATATTCAAATCTACATTCTCAAAGTAAGACATAATCGAATGAGTTGCAGTGCTTCCAAACGAAATTTGGTTAATGGCAGAATAATCACCACCTAACATTGATTCTAATTGAAACAAGAAACAGTGTAATTGTGGGCATTGCGTTTTGAGTAACATAAAATCTACCAAAATTCTTTTTAACATGGCATTTTCTGTAAAGGCTTTACACTCAATGCCTGCAACAAATTAATTATCAATAAATATGTGTTTATCTACGGATAATTTATATACATAATTATCAATGTTGCTCAAAATATACTTTTTAATATTTTCAGGTTGCCTATCTAAATAATCTCTTTTAATGGGAATGGCAATTTTTTTAGAATTGATTGTTAATCTATTTTTATCTTGTTTTAATTCATCAATCCAAGCCGTTTCAATCAATTTTTGCGTGATAAATTCTTGCAATTTACCTTTCGTAGCACGCACTACACCACCGTAAGCACGCTCACCAGCATTATCTTTTTCGTGTGCTGTTTCTTCCATAACACCAATAACCGTGTTGTAGGTGTTGATGATTTCTTGAATGGATTGTTGTGTTGTTTGTTTCATATGACATTTTTTCTTTGATAATATAGCAAATTCAGACCAAAAGCAGACAAAGCGTTTCTGTGCAGACAGTATAAATAATACGGCAAGGAGAAACAACGAAAGATGGTTTTGGTATGAATTTACTATAATTTATTGCAACATCATTTTAAACGGCTAAATTATACCTTTTTCCCGTCCAAATAACAGGCTTTGCCTGCTACATAGTGCAGGGTTTTTAGTTCGTCAGGGGCGGTTTCAAATAGCCAGTGTCCGCCGTCAAAAATGCGATTATCGGCGTAGGCTGCTAATATTTTGCCCAGAAATAAGTCATATTTTTGTAGCATTTCGCGTTCAGGAATGACTTGACAAATCAGCCATGCAGCACAGTTTTTGAGCAATGGGACATCAAAACCGTCTTGATAAAAAATTTCCACGCCGTCCATTTTGTTTGGCATTGAAAAACGGCTATTTTCGCCCAAGTGAAAAAGCAAATCTTTTTGAGCAAAAACAGGCAGTTGCACCGCAAATAAGCCGCTTTTTTCAATCAGCGTGCGTGTAAAAGATGCGGTGCTGATGACGGCGGTGATTTTGTCGTAATCCAAAGGGCACACCCAAGAAGCCGACATTGCGTTAAAAACGCCGTCATTTTGTGCTGAAACGATTGTAGTTGCACCGTGATTTAACAGCCGATAGGCTTTTTCTGATGGCACAGAAATAATGGTCATTTGAATACTCCTTATTTTTCAGGCTGCCTGAAATAATTATTTTAAATCTAAATGAATAATATACGATAAATTAAATGTATCTACCAACCACATATTAAATTTTGTAATAAAATTAACTTTATGCCACAACATTTGTCGTGCTTCGGTGAAAAATGTTTGTGATGATAAAATTTGAGTTTGACTTTTTGTGGCAAATTCTTCTAATTTATTGATATAAAAATACATTTTTGCCATATCTTCACCAAAACGACTTACATAAAAATTGGCACATTTAACACCAAATTTAGTAGTTGCGTCAAAAATTAATTCGGCATTTTTAAAATTTTGTTTAATATTGTGAATTAGATTTAATATATCTTGTTCATAAAAATACATAAATACGCCATTTGCTATAAATAGCGTAGGTTTATTTTTATCTATTTTAGCATACCAATCGGTATCTAACATACTTGCGGCAATTAAAATTTCGTTATTATTAGGCGGTAATATTTGTTGTCTGAATTGAATAACTTCGGATAAATCTATTTGATAAAATATGGCGTTTTTGTTATCAATGCGAAAGGCAACAGTTTCTAATCCTGCTCCTAAATTTATTATATTGCATTCGCCATTTTTATCAATAAATTGTTGTATTTTTTTATCGCTAATGTGGTATCTTGCCGCAGAAGCAATCATTTCATATTGTGATGATATTTTTAAAAATTTTTGTGGTATATGCGATTTTAATTGAATTGCGGTTTTATCGTTAAAATATTCACTAAAATGTTCGGCTGCAAATATTCTTGCTGCAAATGGAATAAATAATGTATTGGCAATTTTATTATCCATATTTTAAATCCTTTCAGGCAGCCTGAAAATTGGTAACAATCACATCAACCATTTTTTTGATATGCCATAACCATCATCAATAATTCTTTTTGCATAAGAGTTGATTGATAAAAGCATAAATAAACTTGCAAAAATAATGTGTATATTTTTCCGATTAGTCATAATAAATTCCTTAATATTTATTCAATTTAATACATTCAATAATTGCATCACACAATTTTTTAATATCATCTTGCGAGCTGATATACGGTGGCATTAAATAAATATTTTTAGCGAATGGGCGTATCCACACTCCTTGACGGACAAAAAACTCCTGCGCGATTTCACAATTTACATCTTTTTCAACTTCAACTACCCCTATTGCGCCTAAAATTCGCACATCTTTGACTTGTTTTAATTCTTTTGCTGGCGATAAATATTCAATTAAATATTTTTCAATATTTTGTACTTGTTCATACCAATTGGAATTTAACAAAACTTCGATTGCGGTATTTGCTACTTGACATGCCAATGGATTTGCCATAAAAGTTGGCCCATGCATTAGCGGTCGGTTGTTTTCAGATACTTTAATTGCCGTATTTTTATTGGTTAAAACAGCGGCAAAAGACATGAAGCCAGCGGTGAGTGCTTTGCCGATGCAGATGATATCTGGTGCGATGTTTGTATGCTGATAGGCGAATAATTTTCCTGTTCTGCCGAAGCCAGTTGCAATTTCGTCGAAAATTAGCAGTGCATCATATTTGTCGCACAATATGCGTAAATCCTCTAAAAATTCAGGGCGGTAAAACCACATTCCGCCTGCGCCTTGCACTATTGGTTCAATAATTACGGCGGCTATTTTTTCTTGATTATTTTTGAAGATATTTTCGACTTCTTTTATTGCTTCTTTATTATATTTATTTTCTGGTTTTAGCTTATTCCAAGCGCAATTTGGTCTTGCGGCAAATATTTGTTCGGCAAGCACCTCTTTGAATAAAAAATGCATACCGTTAGTCGGATCACATACACTCATTGCACCAAAAGAATCACCGTGATAACCACCGCGGACAGTCAAAATTTTTGTTTTATTCGGATTATTATTTTGTTGATATTGCAATGCAATTTTTATTGCCACTTCCACCGCAATACTTCCACTGTCGCAGTAAAAAATATTGTTAAATTCAGGCATTAAATTAAGCAATTTACGACTTAAATCGATTGCAGGTTGATGCGTAATTCCACCGAACATAATATGCGGCATTTGCTTAATTTGCTTGATTGCCGCTTGATTTATAACATAATTATTATATCCCAAAATTGCACACCACCAAGAAGACATTCCGTCAATGAGCCAGCGACCGTCTGCGAGCTGAATTTTATTTTTATCGGTGCGAAGGACAGGATAAGTTTTAAGTGGTTTAATTGCCGAAGTATAAGGATGCCAAAGATGATTTTTATCGAACTCTAAATCAATAATTTTTTCACTGTTAGGTGTTTTTTTCTCTACTAGAAGATGTAAATTTGCCGCAATTTCCTGCGGTTTTCTAACTTTTGGAATGCTAATTATCGGTATTTCAAACTTATTTTTTAAATAATCTAAATTAGAAAGACAAATTTCATCACTGTCATCGTGAAAATTTAACACTATTGCCGCTATTTTTAAGCCATAATTTTCAATCGTTTCGATATTGAGCAGAATATTATTGAGCGCACCTAATTTATTTTTGGCAACTAAAATTATTTCTACATCAATTTCTCCAATTAAATCAAGAAATGTTTCTTTTTCATTTAGCGGCACTAATAATCCGCCTGCGCCTTCAATTAAAAGATGCTGATTTTCTGCAAAATATGGCTTTAAGTATTCCGTGAGAGTATTTTTATTTATTGTGATATTTTCTTTTTTAGCGGCATAATGCGGAGAAGCTGGAAATAGCAAAGAATAGCAGGGCGCAATATTATTTTCAGAGCTTATTTTTTTATACTCTTCGACATCAGGTGCAATAATTTCGGAATTTATTTTTTCACAACCGCTTTGCACGGGTTTGATAGCTAAACATTTTTCTTTTTTTTCTAAAAATGCGGCTAATAATCCTGCGGTAATGAAAGTTTTGCCGCAATCGGTATCGGTTGCGGTAATGAAATAACGGTTAAATGCACTGTTTTGGTTAAAATTTTGCACTATTACACCTATTTGTAATGCGGTTAAAATAAAATTTTACTAAAAATCCATAAAACAGCAAGAGCAAAAATAGCGGCAAGCACATCATCAATCATTATTCCTAAACCACCACTTAATTTTGCATCTATTTGCCGTATTGGTGCTGGTTTTAAGATGTCAAAAATGCGAAATAAAATAAAACAAATAAAGGCTGAAATCAAAATATTGAGCTTTGCAAATAACGGAGAGGGAATAGCTAGCATTACTAGCCAAACGCCGACAAATTCATCCCAAACTATTCCTCCAAAATCATGAATTTTTATATCTTCCGCTGTTTTTCCGCAAAAATATATTCCGATGATAAAAGTAAAAGCTAAAAATAGGCTTGAAATAATCCATTTAGCAAATAATAATTTCCAGAACGGTAACAACAAAATAACTCCCAACAATGTCCCCCAAGTTCCAGGAGCAGGATTGATTAAGCCGCTACCGAAACCGAATGCGCAAAAATGCACGGGGTTTTTGACTAATGCTAAAAACGAAGTGGAGTATTTTTCAGCGTTTTTATATTTTTCCAGCATTTTGTTACCAAATTATTTATATTTTAATCTTCATCTGTTCCGCTTGCATCCGCGGTAATAACAGCAGGTATTGTCTCTACCTCTTGTGAGGAATTTATTTCACTATCAAGCTGAATATTTTCCTCTCTTTCCTGCGTAAAATTATCTTTTTCTTCCTTAAAAATTATATCCATCAACTGTTTGCTATATATATTTAATGCTTTCGACGGAAAGGATATGAGGTTTTTTAATATATTGTTAGGAATTAAAGGATCGGTATATTCAAAATTAACTTTGCAGCGGATTTCTCCGTCGTGGTAGTCGATTTCGAAGTTACCGCATTTGAGTTTGCTATTTGTATCGTTAATAAATTGCGCAACTTGTGTATATTTTTTTTCATCGGCACGGAAAGGAAAAATTGCATAGGCATAAATATAATCTTGCCGCACATAAATATTAGTATTGCAAAAACTAATCGCACTTTTTGCGGGCAGAAAAGTTGCGCTAAAACTGCTATATTCCGAGTTAAAAGAATACTTTACTTCATATTGATTGAGTATGTCTTTAATGTGATTACATATTTGCTCGATAGAGTCCATATTTATCCTTTAATTATTCTCTTTTATTTATTCTTTTCCGCTAAAAAAACCGCTTGTTCTGCCGATATATTTTTCTTGTTATAAACTAAATAAAGTAAGCCCTCTCCGTAGCGACGAATCATACCAGGCGGCATAAAAAATAACACTCTTGCCAGATGATCATAGAACTCTTCGCTGGCATCGCTATAAAATTCTTGTTTAATAATGTAAATAACCTCTTTTGCCTTATTGTCAATTTGAAAATATCCCACTCTTAAACCATAATTTGCTCGCGATATATATTCCAAAACAAGATTATTTAAGCTTTTAGTTATCTTAACTGGAACTCTTGCCGTGGAAATGGCAAAATTATGTGCAAAATCAATTTCGGCGGTTATGGCGCAGGAGGTGATTTTTCCCGCGATTGGAATAAATGATTGAATTCTTACAACTTCATCATTTGTGTCAATTTCAAAAGATAGTCCGTCGTTTTGCAAAATTGCTTTTATTTTTTGAATAAATAATGCTTCTTCCATAAGTTAATCGAATAAGTAGAGAATTGTTATAAATAAAAAGTTATAAAAACTGCGATAAATCACCGCGACCTTGACGCAAAATTTCTGGCGGCATTGAAGTTAAATCACAAACCGTGCTCGGGGTAGGAATAATTTCTCCGCAATCGATAATTAAATCAACCGAATTAGTGATTTGCCGCGGCAGCTCATCGATTGGCAAACACTCATCATCGGAACTAAATAAAGAAACGCCCATCAAAGCTTCACCGTGCGCGGCGATTAGCTTGTTTATCAAATCCGATTCAGGGACGCGAATGCCGATAGTTTTGCGTTTTTCGTGCTGAACAAGGCGGGGAACTTCGCGGCTAGCAGGCAAAATACAAGTAAAAGCACCTGGAAAAATTGCCTTCAAAAGGCGAAATTGCACATTATCAACTCTGGCATAAACCGAAAGTTGGCTCAAATCGTGGCAGAGCAGGGTGAAAGGGTGGTTTTTATCGAGTTCGCGCAAGAGTCGAATTTTGCTCGCTGCTTGTTTATCGCCAAGTCGGCAAAGTAGGGCATAACCAGAATCCGTTGGCGCAATGATTACACCGCCGTTTTGTATCACTTCCAAAACTTGAGTCATTTGCGCGGGTTTGAGAAAACGCCTATCTGCTTCAATAATTTTTGTCATCAGCTGCGTCCCGCTAATAATTGCTCAATTTCGCTAATTGTCTTCGGTGCGTCAGCACTTAAAACTTCCGCGCCTTGTGCGGTAATGACGATGTCATCTTCAATGCGAATACCGATACCGCGCCAGCGTTCTGGAATAGTCTCGTCTTGCTCTTGCAGATAAATTCCTGGTTCGACGGTAAGCGTCATTCCTTCACGGTAAATTCGCGACTGACCATCTGGTTCTTTGTAATTTCCGACATCGTGAGTGTCTAATCCTAGCCAATGTCCCGTGCCGTGCGGATAGTATTTTTTCGCCTCTTCGCTTTCGACTAATTCTTTCGCTTCACCTTCAATAATCTGCAAATCAATCAAACCTTGCATCAGCAAAATTGAAGTTTCGCGGTGCAATTCGGCGTGAGTTTTACCGATTTTGGCATTTTTTATCGCTTCTGTTTGCGCGTGTAGGACGACTTCATACAAAGCTTGCTGGTCGCGACTGAATTTACCGTTAATCGGAAAAGTTCTGGAAATATCACCCGCGTATCCCGCATATTCCGCGCCAGCGTCGATTAGAAGTAAATCGCCATCTTTGAGCGGAGAAGAATTGCGTTGATAATGCAAGCAGCAGGCATTTTTTCCTGCTGCCGCAATCGTTGAAAAAGCAGGCGAGCAACCTTTATGGCGACGAAATTCCGCCTCAATTGCCGCTTGCACCGTATATTCATAAGCATTTGGCTTGGCAGCAAGCATCGCCGCACGGTGTCCCAGCGCGGAAATTCTGCCCGCTTCGAACATTAAATTTTGTTCTTCGATGGATTTGATAAGCCGAAGTTCGCTTTCAAACGGTTCAATATCCAGATAATTTGCGCTATTTGCTGCGCCGCCTTTTGCTTTTACCGCTTGGATAAATTCCTGGGTTTCGCTTGCAAGTTCTACTCCGTCAAATGTGGTGTAGATATTTTTGATTTCCGCTTCCGATAAAAATGCAGCGATTTTTTCCGCTGCATCGTCAATTGAATAAGTTTCATCGGCGGCATAAAGATTTTTAGCATCCGACGGTCCGATGATATGTCCCGTCCAAATTTCCATTTCAGGATTGCGTGGCTTGGAACAAAGCATATAAAAATCTTTTTTACCGCGACGGGAGAGAAAAATTACCGCACAATCTTCGGGAAAACCGCTTAAATACCAAAAATTAGAGTTTTGCCGAAAAGGATAGGCGTTATCTCTGTTTCTAATTTTTTCCGATGCGGAAAGCAAAATAACCGCCGACTGATTCGGTAACAGAGAAAGCAATTTATTGCGACGGCTAGCAAAAATTTCCTGATTAAGAACAGAGTGCATTTTTTATTTTCTGGAAATAATTAAAGAGCTTCTTTGGTTAAGGTCGCGACTAACAATGCTTTTATCGTGTGCATACGGTTTTCCGCTTGGTCGAAAACAATCGAATTCGGTGAGCTGAAAACATTGTGTGCAACTTCAACTCCGACGAGTTTTTTCTGCTCGAAAAATGCATTGCCAGCATTGGTTTTACGGTCGTGATAAGACGGCAAACAGTGCATAAATTTGGCTTGTTCGCCCGCGAGTTTCATAAGTTCTGGCGTTACGCGATACGGCATTAGATGCTCTATGCGCTCATTCCAAGCATCTTCATCTTCGCCCATTGAAAGCCAAACATCGGTATGCACAAAATCCACACCGCGAACTGCTTGTAATGGATCTTCGGTAATTGTGAGTTTTGCTCCGCTTTTTTGCGCCAAAGTGTTGGCGTGGGCGACAATTTGCTGATGCGGTTGATATTGACGCGGCGCAGCAATACGGACATCAATTCCCATCAAAGCTCCCATCAATAACAGCGAATTGCCCATATTGAACCGCGCATCGCCGAGATAAGCAAAGGACAATTCATTTAACGGTTTATCAGAATGCTCACGCATTGTGAGTAAATCAGCCAGCATTTGGGTCGGATGGTCTAAATCGGTGAGTGCGTTATAAACAGGAACGCCAGCTTCTTTGGCAATGGTTGCGAGATGTTGTTGCTCAAAACCGCGGTAGCCGATAGCGTCATACATTCTGCCAAGAACTTGCGCGCTATCGTGCAAGCTTTCTTTACTGCCAAAATGCGTGTCCTGCGAGGTTAAAAATGTGCAATGCGCGCCTTGATCAGCGGCTGCAACTTCAAATGCGCAGCGAGTGCGAGTAGAGGATTTTTCAAAAATTAAGGCGATGTTTTTGCCGAACAGTAATGGGTCTTCGATACCTTTTTTCTTTTCTGCTTTCAGCCGAGTTGCAAGTAACAATAAATTTAGAACTTCTTCCTGCGGGTGATCTGAAAGACGAAGCAGAGATTTTTGATACCAGTAATTCATAAAACACACCTTGAAATATAAATCGCTATTTGTAGAAATAAAAATAATTCGGAACTTAACGGAATGTATCGCAAGCGGTCATTTCTCTTGCTTGCAAACCTCTGGCGAACCATTCTTTGCGTTGCTGTGCTGAACCGTGCGTGAAGTTTTCGGGATTGATTTTATTGTCAGAATATCCAGCGGACTTCATTATGCGGTCATCGCCAACAGCAGATGCAGCGGTAAGCCCTGCGGATATATCTTGTTCATTGAGATTGATTTTGTATTTGGCGAGATTTGCTGCCCAAACGCCAGCGTAGCAGTCGGCTTGCAATTCGAGACGGACGGAAAGAGCATTTTTATCTGATTTCGTTCCCGCTTTTGCCATCGCCTGATGCGTTTTCGGCAAAGTTCCCGTTAAATTGGAAATGTGATGACCGTATTCGTGTCCGATTACATAAGCCATCGCGAAATTGCCCGCAACTTGATTGGAATTTGAAGCACCGAGACGGCGCATATCGTTAATAAAGTTCAAATCGACATAAATTTTTTCATCGGCAGAGCAATAGAACGGTCCAACTTCTGCTCCTGCTGCACCGCAAGCTGATTGCACACGGTTGCTGAATAAAACTAATTGCGCGGGGCGGAATTTCAATCCGTATTTTTGGAATTGCGCTTGCCATAAATCTTCATTTGCCCCTAAAACGACGCGGATAAAATCCGATTGTTCATCGTTAGTAGGATTTTGTACTTGTTGTGTATTCGATTGTCCTACAAATTGCGCACCTGTTTCGACTAATCCAAGCATAGTGCCAACATCTTGTCCGAAAATTACGCCGATGATGACAATTATTGTTCCGAGAATTCCCAGTGGAGCTTTTCCACCGCCGCGACGGTCGCTGACATTTGCACTACGGCGAGCGTTTTTCCAATCCATAATTAAAAATTTCCTAATGATTTTCGTTATTTGTTTAGCAAAATAAGCTGGCATAATAGCGAAGTTTTTGGCTTTGTCGCCGAAATATATTGACGCTTGCGTTTGTAAATATGCTCAAATGCTTGATTATTAGCCGTATTTTTTATTTTTGGAGTTTTAGTTATGCCACTAGCAGGGATTTTTATCATTTGGTTGATTTTGGAAATTATCACGACAATTTTTGTCGCAAAACTTATCGGTTGGCGGTTAGTTTTGGGATTGTTCGTTTTAGGAATTATTGCGGCGGTTGCCCTGATGAAATGGCAGAAGAAAACATTTGAAGCGCGTCTTGCCAAAGATCCGCAAAATGCGATGAAAGATCAAATTGCCAATGCCTTTATTCCTATTGCTTTTGCGGTTCCTGGATTTTTGAGTGATATTTTTGGTCTATTGATGCTCAATCCGAATATCCGTCGCCAGCTTTCAGCGAAGTTCTTCGGCACAATTTCAGCCGATTCGATTATTGAACAAGCAATGGCGATGTCGGGTCAGCCAAATAATTCCACCGTGATTGATGTTGAAGCAAAAAATACAACTAGCGCAACTAGCACGACTAGCACCGCAAACCCAGTTATTCAAAATATTCCTGCCTCCGATGCAGAAAATAAACCAGCTGGCAAAAAATCACGGATTGCGGGTGCAATCGATGCCGCGGTAAATACGGATAAAAAATAACGGGAAGGGGAAAAATCAATTCCTTCTCAATAAGCTCTTAATAAAAACATTATTTAACGGAGAAGCAAATGTCGCTGGAAAATCCATCTTTGATGCTTGATTTTTATGAACTTTCGATGTCGGACGCTTATTTTCGGCAAGGTCGCACGCAGGAATGGGCAGTTTTTGATTATTACTTTCGTCGAGTGCCTGATCGCGGTGGATATGCAGTATTTGCGGGATTGGAAACTTTTCTGGATTTTGTTTGTAATCTGCATTTTGATGCGGAACAAATTGCATTTTTACGGAAAAAAGGCGGTTTATCGGAGGAATTTCTCCGTTATTTAGCGGATTTTCGTTTTCGCGGTGAGATTTATTCCTTCCCCGAAGGCGCGATTATTTTCCCGAACGAGCCCGTAGTTAGCGTCCGTGCTCCGTTAATTGACTGCCAACTTTTAGAAACATATTTATTGATGACGCTCAACCATCAATCTTTGGTGGCGACAAAATCTTCCAGAATTTGTGCCCAAGCTGGTAAGCGAGCGGTAAGCGAATTTGGTTCGCGTCGCGCACACGGCGGTGATGCCGCACTTTACGGTGCAAGAGCGGCGTTTATCGGTGGAGCGGTCGCAACGGCAAATGTCGAGGCAGAAAAACGCTTCGGAATTCCCGCAGTCGGCACGATGGCTCATTCTTTCGTGCAGAGTTTTGATACGGAAGCGGAAGCTTTTGCGACTTATGCGCGCTGCTATCCCGATAATTGTGTTTTACTAATCGATACTTACGATGTAATCAATAGCGGTATTCCAAACGCTATAAAAACACATACAGATGTATTACAACCGCTAGGCAAAAGATTAAAAGCGGTGCGGATTGATTCAGGCGATTTGTCATATTTAAGCCGTGTGGTTCGACAAAAACTCAACGATGCGAATATGAAAGATTGCCAAATTATGGTGAGCAACAGTCTGGATGAATTTTTGATTAAGGATTTAATCAGTCAGGGCGCGGTGATTGACGGTTTCGGTATTGGTGAAAGATTGATTACCGCGAAAACCGATCCCGTATTTGGTGGAGTTTATAAGATTGTTAGCCTCGAAAAAGACGGCAAAGTTTTACCGAAAATCAAAATCAGCGAAAACACGGTGAAAACGACTACACCAGGATTTAAGCAAGTTTGGCGACTTTTCGATGAGGGAAATATGGCTCTTGCCGATGTCGTGAGTTTGCGCGATGAAGAAAAACCGACAGACGGTTATGTTTTATTCGATCCGAATGCACCTTGGAAAAGAAAAAAGATTAGCGGTTTTCGTGCCGAGCCAATGCTTAATTTGGTATTCAAAGACGGTAAGTCGCTAGCCAAAATGCCATCCCTGCTGCAAATTCAAAAATATTGCAAGGAAAGTTTGCAAAGTTTTTGGTTAGAAGTAAAACGGCTCAAAAATCCGCATAGCTACTATGTTGATTTATCAGAAAAATTATGGAATTTGAAGCAGAAAATGCTTAATGAAAAATCACCGCAATTGAAGGATTAAATATGACTGCTGGTGAATATGTAGATTATTTACTCCGCTGGCTGGAAGAGCTTCGTCAAACTCTTTACAAAAAAGATGCTTATGTTTTGGGAATTAGCGGCGGCATTGATTCGGCGGTTTGTGCACATTTGTTGCAGAAAACGGGAAGAGAGGTTTTTGCATACACACTGCCAGCCGAAGTTAGCAGTAGTTCTGATATTTCTGATGCTAGGCAGGTCTTTCGAGATTGCGGTTTTCAATATCGGGAAATTTCCATCGCGCCGATGTTTGAGATGCTGATGCAAGAAATCAAACCAGAACTGCCCGCAAAATTCGAGCGCGAGCAAGTTTTATACGGCAATTTGATGGCGCGTCTGCGTATGGTTTCATTATTTACTCTCGCGCAAGCACGAGAAGCCGTGGTGGTAGGAACGGATAATTTGGCGGAATATCACACGGGATATTTCACTAAATTCGGCGACGGTGCAGCTGATTGTTTTCCGCTTGCGAAATTGCGTAAAGAACAAGTGCGGGAACTTGCAAAATATCTCGGAGTGAATAATAAGATTATCGAAAAAGCACCGTCAGCAGGACTTTGGCAGGGACAAACCGATGAGGACGAAATGGGAGTGTCCTATCAAGAAATCGATGCATTTCTACGCGGAGAAAATGTGTCCGATAGCGCAAAAGAAAGAATCGATTTTTGGCATAACCGCTCGGTGCATAAAAGAATGCTTCCGCCAGTCCCCGAAAAAGCTTGGGAATAATTTAAGGAAAACGCAATGTTTGGTATTAAAGATTTATTTAGTAAGAAAAAAACACTTAAATTAGATAGAAAAATAAATGTGGTGTTTTTGGTGTATAGGCCAAGTATTTTTACATCTGTGCGGTCTGTTTATGAATGTGCAAAATCTCATAAGGATATAAATGTTTATATAGTTGCTTTGCCAGCTTGTATGGAAGAGTATGCAGATGGAAAACAGAGTGCTGAATATGAAGAGTTTTATCGATCTATTGATACCGAAATGTTGCAGGCATACGATAAAAATGAGGATAAATGGTTAGATTTATCAGAATTATCACCTGATTATATATTTCTACCAATGCCGTATGAAGAATATTATTTGAAGTATTCATTTACATATCTTTCACAAATTGCAAAATTATGCTTTGTTCCTTACGGATATTCTTGTTTGGAACAATATGTACATTTTCATTTTAGATGTAAAACTTTTTTAGCTAATTTGAGTTTTGTTTTTACTAGTAGCCTTACTGAATATGGTATCTACATGAGAAATAATAGTAAGGGCGCAAGGGTTTTTAATATTGGTTATCCGAGATTCGATTTATTAAACCTAAAAAATAATACTAGTACCGATAAAAAACAGCAGTTAAAAATTTTGTATTTACCGCGGTTTACGGTGGAATACGATAAAAAACATTTTTTTCCAGAGGGTAGTAGTTTTATAGAATTTAAGGAAAATGTTATTAGTTGGGCACAACAGAATGATGATTGTGATTTTGTTATTCGACCGCACCCTGTTATGTTTGCGCAAGCAGTGTCTATGAATGTTATGACACAGGAAGAAATAGATAATTGGAAAAAAAGCGTCTCTGATTCCAAGAATATGAGTTTAGATGACGCTACGATTTCTTCGTATATTGAACGCTTGCTTGATACAGATGTATTTATTAGTGATTTTTCTAGTTTATTAGTGGAATGTTTTATCACTAGAAAACCAGTGATTTATACGGGTAATCCTGACGGTATGATTGAAGAAGTGCAGGAAATGTTGGAAAGTTTTTATGTTGTTGATAATTGGCAAGAAGTTGAAAAAATACTCTCCGACTTAAAGCAAGGAATTGATCCTAAAAAAGAATTGCGTGAAAAAGCGGTGGATAATTTTATGCAGGGCAGAGAGTATAATGTTGGGGAAAAAATAATTGATATTTTAATAGAAGATTTTCAGCAAAACAGTAAAAAATAAGGAATAAAATAGTGTTGAAAAAATATCTAATCAGTGTAGTTTTTTTTATTTTTACTCAAACTATTTTTGCGCAAAATTCAGCTATTGAATTATCTTCTCTGAATGCGGAAGAGGTGGAAAATAAAACCGCAGAGGCGGAAGAAAACTTGCCGAACAGTGGGAAAATAAATCAGACGCTAGAAGATAGAATTCATTCAAATTTACCGAAATTAAAAGCTTATGTTTTGTTAGATGCGGATAAAAATCAGGTTTTGTTGGAATATAACTCCGATGAAAAACTGCCGCCTGCGAGTTTGACTAAACTAATGACCGCATATTTGACTTTTAAGAAAATAAAAACTAATCAAGTTTCATTAGATACGGAAATTCAAATTTCAGAAAGAGCATTGAAGGAAGAAGGTTCCAAAATGCGCTTGAAGAAAGGTGAAAAAGTGCGGTTAGAGGATTTATTGCGGGGAACTATAATCCTTTCAGGGAATGATTCAGCCTATACTTTGGCGGAATATTTAGGTGGCGGTAATGTGGAAAAATTCGTCGAAGAGATGAATGATACAGCCGTAAGACTGCAAATGAAAAATACGCATTTTGTCAATAGCAACGGTTTGCCGAACCCAGAACATTATTCTTCGGCAAAAGATATTGCCTTGTTATCGGCGGCGATTGTGCGGGAATTTCCCGATTTTTATCAATATTACGGTGAAAAAGAATTTATGTGGCACGGCGAAAAACGCACGAACCGTAACCGTTTATTGTGGAAAAATAGCCAGATTGATGGTATGAAAACAGGTTATACCGATGCCGCGGGTTATTGTTTATCGGCGAGCGAAAAACGCGACGACTCTCGCTTGGTTGCGGTAGTTATGGGAGCACAGGAAGAAGAAAACCGTTATCAAGCCGCGCAATATTTATTAGACGAGGGTTTTGAAGAATTTCAAATGACGACTTTTGTGAAAAAAGGCGAGCAAGTCGGCGTTGTGCAAGCATATAAAGCCCAGCAAGACAATATCGGTATTGTGGCAGCAGAAGATATAACGATACGCTTAAACCGTGCAATTGCGGATAAATCGAAAATCCTGCTTGATATTCCTGAACCGATTATTGCTCCATTGGAAAAAAATAGCAAAGTGGGGTCAATAAAAATTAGCGATGGGGTAAAAATTTATGCCGAAGTCCCTGCTTTGACGGCAAATGAATTAGCAAAAGGTGGGATAATAAAAAGATGGCGACACGGTCTTGCGTTAAAGAAGATAGCTAAAAATAAAAATGCCGATAGGGTAGAAAATAATAATGAAGAGCTGGAAAATAAAGCTAATAATGCAGCGGAAGATAATAATGAAAATACCGATAAGGATATAAAAAATGCCGAATGAGAGTAGAGAAAGTTTGCTGGAATTCCCCTGCGATTTTCCGATAAAAATAACGGGTAAAAATACGATTGAATTTCAACGGGAAATTATGGAAATCATCAATCAGCATATTCCTGAAAAAAAAAGAAAAGATTATTCCGAGCAATTAAGCCGTAATCAAAATTATCTGGCAATTACGATTGTTGCGAATTTCAATAATCAGGAAGAATTAGATAGCGTTTATCGGGCAATTACTGCGGCAAAAACGGTTTTAATGGCACTGTAAAAAATGTCGGAAAAAGAGAAAAATCAAGTAATAATTCGTGAATTGGGTCTTTGTGATTATTTGGAAATTTTCCAAAAAATGAAGGATTTTGTTAAAAATAGAACTACTTCTGATGCGGATGAATTATGGCTTTTGGAGCATAAGAGTGTTTTTACCCAGGGCATCGCGGGCAAGGCAGAACATTTATTGAACACGGGAGATATTCCCGTTATTCAAATTGACCGAGGAGGGCAGGTTACTTATCACGGAGAGGGGCAGGCGGTAATTTATCTCTTGTTGGATATAAAAAGCCGTGATATTGGCGTTCGACCGTTAGTTTCTTTGCTGGAAAATACTACGATTGAATTACTAGCGGAATTTGGTATTAAAGCTAAATCTCGCCCTGATGCCCCAGGAGTTTATATAGAAGATGGTAGAAAAATTGCATCGCTGGGGTTAAAAATTTCGCGGGGGTATTCATATCACGGTATAGCGATAAATAATAATCTTGATTTAGAACCGTTTAGCCGAATTAACCCTTGTGGATTAGTGGGAATGCAAATGGCAAAAGTCGCTGAATTCTATCAAATTTCTACAATGGAACTTGCTCGAAAATGGGCAGAGAGGTTTATAAAAAAATGGGAAGAGGGTTGAAATTATTTAGCGTTATATTCTAGAAAAAAATCGAAAAAATATTATTTAATCATCTTGCAATGTTGGTTTATCAGGCTTGAAATTATGGTTTTTAGCATTATTATTTTGAGCCGTTGTTTTAATAATTTGCTTGTGCGGAGTAGTTATGGTCAGTTCGGAAGAAATCGCAGTTGCCAAACGCGACGGTCGTAGGGAAAAAATCAATCTGGATAAAATTCATAAGGTTGTTGCTTGGTCTGCCGAAGGTCTTGATAATGTATCGGTAAGTCAGGTTGAACTTAAAGCTCATATTCAGTTTTATGACGGTATCACAACTAAAAGCATTCACGAGACTTTGATTAAAAGTGCCGCTGATTTAATATCGGAAGAAACTCCCGATTATCAATATATGGCAGCAAGACTTTTAATGTTTCATTTAAGAAAAATTGCATATGGTCAATATAATCCGCCTTCTTTGTATGAACATATTACAAAATTGACAAAAGAGGGTAAATATGATAAGCAAATAGTGCAAAAATATGCCAAGGAAGACTGCGATTTAATTGATAAATTTATCGACCATGAACGAGACTTAAATTTCAGTTATGTAGCGGTTAAACAGCTCGAAGGTAAATATTTAGTTCAAGATAGAACCACAAAACAAGTTTATGAAACTCCGCAATTTTTATATGTTTTGGTGGGAATGTGTCTGTTTGCAGAATATCCAAAAGAGACCAGATTGGATTATGTCAAGCGTTTTTATGATGCTGTTTCAACCTTCAAAATCTCGCTTCCGACACCGATTATGGCAGGGGTTAGAACGCCGTCTCGGCAATTTTCGAGCTGTGTTCTTATCGAATGCGGCGATAGTTTAGATAGTATCAATGCTACCAGCTCTGCGATTGTGCGTTATGTAAGTCAAAGGGCAGGAATTGGGGTTAATGCAGGAAGAATTCGTGCCGAAGGTTCGAAAATCAGAAATGGTGAGGCAAGACACACGGGCTGCATTCCTTTTTATAAACACTTTCAGACTGCGGTTAAATGTTGCAGCCAAGGGGGAGTGCGCGGCGGTGCGGCGACTCTTTTTTATCCGTTTTGGCATTTAGAAGTAGAAAATTTATTAGTCTTAAAGAATAATAGAGGGGTTGAAGATAACCGTGTCCGCCATCTCGATTATGGAGTGCAGCTTAATAAATTGATGTATCAACGGCTGTTGAAAAAGCAAAATATCACTTTATTTAGTCCTAATGATGTTGAAGGATTGTATGAAGCATTTTTTGCCAATCAGGAAGAATTTGAACGCTTATATCTCAAATATGAAGCAAATGAAAATATCCGCAAAAAATCTGTTCCTGCGGTAGATTTATTCTCATTACTCATGCAAGAAAGAGCAGGGACGGGACGCATTTATATTCAAAATGTAGATCATTGCAATGAACATTCTCCGTTTATTTCTGAACTTGCACCGATTCGACAATCTAATCTTTGTATGGAGATTACACTGCCAACTAAACCGTTAGAAGATATAAATGATGGCAGCGGTGAAATTGCTTTATGCACTTTATCTGCCATCAATCTTGGAGTAATTGATAAGCTAGAAGATTTAGAAGAACCGCTAGAACTTATAGTTCGTGCATTAGATGCACTGCTTGATTATCAAGATTATCCTGTTCAAGCCGCAAGAAATTCATCTTTTAACCGTCGTAGTTTAGGTATTGGCGTGATTAACTATGCTTATTATTTAGCGAAAAATGCTTGTAAATATAGTGATGGCAGCGGTTTAAGTATTACTCATAAGACATTTGAAGCATTGCAATATTATGCCCTGAAAGCAAGCAATAAATTAGCAAAAGAATTTGGTAAATGCCCTAAATTCCATGAGACTAAATATTCATTAGGAGTTTTACCGATTGATACTTATAAGAAAGATGTTGATGATATTTGTAATGAAAAATTGCATTATGACTGGGAAAGTTTAAGGGGAGATATAAAAAAATATGGATTGCGCAATTCAACTTTAACATCTCTAATGCCTTCTGAAACTTCGAGTCAGATTTCTAATTCCACTAACGGAATAGAACCGCCCCGTGGTTTGATTTCAATTAAAGCATCAAAAGATGGTATTTTGAAGCAAGTAGTGCCGCAACTGCATAATATTTCGTATGAATTACTTTGGGATTTTCCCGATAATAAGGGCTATCTTGAATTAGTTGCGGTTATGCAAAAATTTGTGGATCAGTCGATTTCAGCAAATACAAGTTATGATCCTGCCAAATTTGCAAGTAATAAAGTGCCGATGCAGCAATTATTAAAAGATCTTTTGACGGCATATAAGTTAGGGATTAAAACTCTTTACTATCACAATACGAGAGATGGTGCAACGGATGCGCAAACTGATGATTGCGCTGGTGGAGCTTGTAAAATTTGATGTAAAAAAAGCGGGGGAGAAATTTCTCCGCTTTATTTTTCGCTTGTGTTATACTAGATAATAATTATTCTTATTTGATAATCAGGAGTAATAAAAATGGCGATGCAAAATTATTCAACTTTTTCACAAATTAAAAATAACCAACTTAAAGAACCGATGTTTTTGGGACAACCCGTAAATGTTGCCCGTTATGATCAGCAAAAATATCCGATTTTTGAAAAACTCATTGAAAAGCAATTGTCATTTTTTTGGCGACCAGAGGAAATTGATATTGCCCAAGACCGTATTGATTTTGCTAATTTACCCGAGCATGAAAAGCATATTTTTATTAGCAATTTGAAATATCAAACTTTGCTGGATTCGATTCAGGGTAGAAGTCCGAATGTGGCATTTTTGCCCTTGGTTTCTATTCCTGAATTAGAAACATGGATTGAAACATGGTCTTTTTCGGAAACTATACATTCCCGTTCATATACACACATAATCCGTAATATTGTCAATGACCCTGGGATTGTTTTTGATGATATTGTGGAAAATGAATATATCCGTCGTCGTGCCAATGATATTGCTCGTTATTATGATGATGTTATTGAATATTCCCAACATTATTTACTTTACGGTGAAGGTAATTATACATGCAACGGCAGACCGCTTTCAATAATTAAACATGAGTTGAAAAAGAAAATTTATCTTTGCCTGATGTGCGTTAATGTGTTGGAAGCAATTAGATTTTATGTTTCTTTTGCATGTTCTTTTTCATTTGCGGAACGGGAATTGATGGAAGGTAATGCAAAAATTATCCGCTTGATTGCCCGTGATGAACAACTGCATTTAACGGGAACACAGCATATGATTAACCTCATACGCGACGGAAAAGATGACCCAGAAATGGCAATCGTCGCCAAAGAGTGTGAAGAAGAAGCATATCAAATATTTTTAACCGCAGTTAATCAGGAAAAAGAATGGGCAGCTTATTTATTCAAAGACGGTTCGACAATTGGTTTGAATAAAGATATTCTTTGTCAATATGTGGAATACATTACCAATTTAAGAATGCAAGCAGTTGGATTAAATCCACCATTTCCGAAAAGTACACAAAATCCAATTCCATGGATTAACGCGCATCTATCTTCGGATAATGTGCAAGTCGCTCCGCAAGAAGTAGAATTAAGCTCCTATTTAATCGGACAGATTGATAGTGAAGTTGATGTGGAGGGATTGGATTTTGATTTGTGAAAATTAAATACTTAATATAGAAAATACAACTTTATTGATAAATTTTTCGTAATCATTAAAAATAACCGCATTATCAAAATTAAACTGTTTATTTGATAATTGAATAGAAAAATCATTATTCAAATAGTAGTTAATATAATCTTGTTTGTTTTTTGTTTCTGTTTTAGGTTCTGAAATATTGATTATACACAGTAAAGTTTTATCAGGTGTATGAAAAAATTGTTTTTTATCATCTTGTGATAATTGAATATATTTTTCCAAATGGTGTTTATCAATTATTTCCCATTTAGTTATTTTTCCATTATTATCAAAATAAGGTAATTTTTCAGGGATAACCAAAATTTGAAAATATAATTTTTGATTACAGCGAATATTTGCAGTTTCGCCTAACATATTTTCAAAATAATTATTAGAATTTTGAAAATAATTGCTCATTACATATTTAACTGCTATTCCTGCAATCGAATGATTGTTGTTTTTAATGGTTATATCAACCATTTTTTCAATATATCTGCCTTGTATTTTTTCTTCTTTGCCATTATTAAATCCTAATGCAGATACAGTATAATTTGCTTTATCTGTATTTTTATCTTTTATTTTATTATCAATATCTTGTGCTACTCTTCCGTGCAATACTTTTAGTTTCTCATTACTACGAGCATGAGTTTGTAAATAAGTTAAAAAAGATTGTTTAAGCACATTCAAAAAGGTCTGATTGTTCATTTTTGTCTCCAACAATTTTATAATCCAAATATTTTAACAAGTCTTTTGATGAAAATGTATAATATCCGCCTTGTTTATATTTGCCTAATGATTGAATATAATCCACAAATTCTTGTTGAAATAAAATTCGTTTTAATTCATTGAAAGATAATTCAGTTAAAATATATAAACCGCTATAACTGCCTGTTCCTGCTGGGCAGGGAGTTAATTTTATATCATCTATATTACGAATTAAAGCATTTATGGCGTATTTATTTTTCCAAGTATCCAATATTCCTTGCGAACGCCCAAAAACATGCCAAATATTTTTATTTTCTAAACTGCGAGATTTTAATCTTTCTTCGTTTTCAAAATAATAGTTTTTAATTTTTGGTACTTTAATTAGTTCATCAAATGGAATATATTTGCCTGTTTTATCATAAGGATAAAAACATTTAGCCATTGTTCCTGTTGAAGATTTAATTATAGGAATAGTGTATTCTTCAAAATCAAATTGTCCGATAAAAAAGTTATCGCATAATGTGGCAAAACCATTTTTAACATCGATAATGTTTTTTTCAGGCTGCCTGAAAATAATGTTTTTTATTTTTTTTAAGTTATTCTTATTAGAAAAATAAAAATTTTCATCAATATAAAATTCATTATAATTTAATTTTTCTGTTTGTTGATTTTCAAAATTAGTATATTTTATATATTTATTATTTTCTTGCGTTAATAAAATAATGGCAGTATAAGTGGTTGCATTAAATATTTGCGTATGTTTTAAGTCTATTACTTTTTTAAGTAATTTATTTTGAATTAAATTTTTGCGTAATAATTTTGCTGCTAAACTATTAAATAAAGATGACGGATTGATATAACACAACACGCCTGTTTTATTAAGCATATTGATACCAATTTCATAAAATACAATATATAAATCAGTCATTCCTTGTTGTGATAAATAAAATTGTTTAACTGCTGAATAATCTAATAAATTATGCACTCGTACATACGGCGGATTTCCAACCACAAAATCCATTTTGCCATTATAATCTTGAACCGTTAAAGCATCTCTATTTTTTATATCCCATTCAATATTATAAATACCTGATAATTCTGTAATTTTATTCAAATTATCAATACATTTTTGATGTTCAGTTTTTTCAATTTCTATGCCGTGAATATAGTGTTCTAAATCGTTTTTTAATTGTTGTGTACTGTATCCTTTTTTAAATGCAGTTTCACAATAACGGCGAACAATTTCGCATAAAAATGCACCGTCTCCGCAACTGTTATCAATAATGTGTTTTTGCAATATATTGTTACCACAATAATTTGCGGTATTTAGAATAAAACATACCATATCAATCGGTGTGTAATAACGACCGTTGTTTTTTTCTTCTGTGCGTTTGGTTTCTTTCATTGTTTAACCTAATTCCATATTGCGAAAAAATATATTTCCATGTGTTTTTAATAATCTTGCACTCTCAAAAAATAATTACGCTGTGCGGGATAAAATAACGGTAAAAATAACGGTAAAAAAATCCGCCAGAATATAGCGGAATTTTTTAGGAAATATAAATAATTATATACGACATCATCTAGCACAATTTTACACCGACACCGACGCTCGCTCCGTAATGTCCTTTGGAATTGCCTGAACCAGTAGCTCTAAACACCAAACGACCGCTTTGTGATGTTTGAGAATATCCGATTGCATAACCTTGTTGTCCACGGTAAGTGCCGCCTGTAAATTCCACAGAAAAATTTAAGCCTTTGAATATTAAGAAAAACACGGCAAGAATAAATGTAATCAGCGAAATCGCCGTAGTAATCTTGCCCCACGACATAAAAGGAATGTCTTTTTTAAATCGGAATAATTCCATATTTGTTTAACTCCATTTATATTTTAAATTTTCAGGCTGCCTGAAAATGTTTTATAGCAGACTATTTTGATTTATGCCAAAAACAATCCACAATTAAAATATCAGCTGGCATACCTTTGATTTGTATATCAAATTTCAAACTTGGTTCAACCTGCGTTTTTGCGTTATGTATTCTTAACGAAAATTGCCAACCCTCATCTAAACAAAGCAATAAAGTATTTTTCTTATCTTTTGAAAAATCTAAATATAAAATTTCCGTAGGTAATAAAACCGCTTTTAATTTTTTTATGCTATTTTTACCTAATTGCTGATGAAGATTAAATACTTGTAACTGTGTTTTCTTTTGATTATCCACACTAATTACTTTATAAAAATCTGATTTACCTAAAATATATTCAACAATTTTTTGTGCAACAATATGCCCATGTTGTTGATATATTCTATTTAATTCATTTTTAAAAGCACACATTAAGGGATAATAAACTTTATCTTCTTTATTTTCTAAATCACGCCAATTTGACCCCTTTTGTTTTTCTTGCTCTAAATAATTAAAAATCGGTTGAATTTCATTTTTATAATTTTGTGATACTGGAATATTTAACCATTTTTTACCAAAATCAATTTTAGGGCTTAATCGAGAATGTTTTGCCGCAAAATGATTGTGTTTTACACTCAATCCAATTTCCCAACCAATCGAACTTCTAATAATTAAAATATCTCGCACATCAGCGGATTCGCCTTTACTGTCTTTTTGTAATTGTAATTCTAATATATCGTTATTATTTTTCTCTTGAATTAAAGGCTCAAATTCAAATAGCGTATCAATAATAGAATTTGCACTGATTAAATATTTTTCTTGGGTTTCTTTATCTAATAATTCCCAAGATTTTAATGCTGCGTCAAAACTGCTATTTTGAATAATTTTTACATTTTTTATTTTTTCAATCGCATTAAATAATGAAATTAAACTCGCATATTCATATGCTCTTCCTGTTTTATTGCTTTGATTGCTCATTTTTCTATCTCTAATGCTTGCAAAATAGATTTTGCCATTTCAAAAGATAAATTTACAGGAACAGCGTTGCCAATCATTTTATAACCGTCATTTAAGTTATTGTAATAAAAAATAAAATCATCAGGAAAACCTTGCACTCTGGCACATTCACGCACTGTTAAACGGCGGTATAAATGCTCTTTACCTTCCACAAATTTATTTTTATTGAGTGCCACTTTGGGCATAATCGGTGCTTGTGGGTGTAATTGACATTGTCTGCCTGACGCTTGCACAGTAAATGCCTGTTCATGCCATTGTCGCACACGATTTCTACTCATAAAAATCGGCGAAAATCCGCCAATATAATATTCGTGATTAGGAAATTTACATTGATCTCCATTTGTTTTATTTTGCGGTAATGCTTTTATGGCATTATTTTGCAAATCAAAAATAATATCTTTAAATGTTAATTTTTCTTTATACGGTTGTGGCGGCATATACGAAACATTTAAATCTTTTCTAAAACCAATATAAAAAACGCGTTTTCTATCTTGTGCCACACCATAATCGGCCGCATTTAATAAAACAATATGCAAATCATATCCTGATTGTTCAAATTCTTGCACAATATTTTTAACCGCTTGATTATGTCGCTCTGCCATCATTCCTTTCACATTTTCTGCTAAAAAGAATTTAGGTTTTTTATCGCGTAAAATACGGATATATTCATAAAAAAGTTTTCCTTTTGGATCATTAATTCCCCTTAAAGAACCTGCTTCGCTCCAAGATTGACAAGGTGGTCCACCGATAATACCATCACAATCAGGAAATTCATTTGATGATATTTGTTTTATATCTTTTTTAATTAAGTTGGTGTGATGATTTTTTTCGTATGTTTCCCAAATAGTTTTGTCAAATTCATTTGCAACGGATATATTAAATCCTGCTTTCTCAAAGCCTAAATCTAATCCACCACAACCAGCAAATAAACTGACTAAATTCATATTAAAAAATCCTTTTCAGGCTGCCTGAAAAAATCAATTACGCACTTGCACTAAATTTACGATATTCATTTCTTACATTATCTAACAAAATTTGTTTGCCATTTCTTTCAACAAGCCAATAATCAAAACCATTTAAGCGTTTTGCTTTTACTGATTTTAGTAAAGCGAGCACATAAGGGACTTTAAAAATTCGAGTGTCATTGCGAGATTTTTCCATAGGAAAAATCGTGGCAATCCAGTTTTGCCGATAGGCAAAACACAACGCCGCAAGGCGTTGCAACGACATCGCAAAACGCAATTCAGGTTGCCTATTTTTTTAAGAAACAGTGCGTTACAACGCCTTGTAGCGTTGATAAAAAAATCTAACGATTTTTTTTACTGGATTGCCACGATTTGAACTTCGTTCAAATCTCGCAATGACACAGTTCTTTTTTTCATGGTTGCCTGAAATTTTAATTTTTGCAAGTCCCTTGATGTATGAATATCACAAAAAAACTTTATTCTCCAATTTTCTTCCTTCTGAAAGATTATTGTAAAAACATTGTATATCATCATAATTTACAAATCTGAATAAATTACTATATTGATTATAAACTTCTAATTTCATTATTTGTTCATATTTACTTTTATGTTTTTCAGGTGAAACTATTTTAAATTCTGTTTTAAAATCTTTTAATTGCAAACTTCTATTTAATGCCGTTTCAAGAGTTCCTATACTATCAACAATTTCAAAAATTATTTTAGGAAAATACAATCCTTTTTGATTAAACCAAATAACATCTATCAATTTTGCTTTTTTTATAATTTCTGGATATGAAAAATCAGGACATTTTGCGACAGTTGCCAAATGGTTTAATTTTACATTATCCCTATAAATTGCACTTGGGTCTGCAGTATATGTTGCATATCCTAAAAAATTACCAATCTCAATACAAATACCTTCAATATATGAGTGCATTCTTACAATGTCATCACTTCTCGGTTTTTCTTCTACAATATAATCCATTAAGGCATATATGCTTAATCCTATCTTTTTAAATGTACGATTATTCCTTATCTCACGATATAAAACACCACGAAGACCTGCAGTCCAATCTTTTGCTTGCGTGGCATTGGGATAATATTTAGTTATTCTTTTATAGAGTTCGGATAATGAAATAGTTCCCCCATTATCTTCCATAACTCTTTTAATTGCTTCAACTTTTGTCATTATATTAACTCGTTTTAGAAAATAACGCTCAATTTTTCATCCGTTAGAGATAATTCTTTTCTTAAATTGATATATTTTTGTTTATCTGATAATAATTTATTCAATATATCAGGGTCTTTTGTTTGCATTTTTAATAACATTTTTTTCATTATTTCATCATTATCAAAATTCACAATATTCAAAATATATTCATTTAATTCACGCTTACATTTATCCAAATATAAAGTAAATTCATTCCAAATATCAAATCTATTAAATAGTTTTACAAATAATTCTTTACCATAAAAAATATTGATTTCCACAATATCATCTGTATTGTTTTGGATTTGTTCTAAATAATATTTTCTATTTTTCTTTAATGAATCATCAGAAAACCACATTGTGGCTTTAATTTTGTGATTTTTAAATTTGGTTTTAATTAACTTAATTTTTTTAATAAAATTAGCATACTGACCACGCTTTTTAGTTGAATCGTGATCATCTCTTATTTTTTGTTCAATAATATAAATAATGTTTTCATTATTATTTTTGAATAATTGATCAACATTTAATTCATCATTATTTTCATCTACACCAATATTTTTATCTAAATTGTGATAACCCGTATCTAAAATATATTGCGTTAATATATCTTCAATAAAATCACCAAATTTAATTTCACAACTCTGTGTGATATTTTGAATGAGTTTTGTTTTGGCATTAGTAACACGAAATAATCCAATATAACGATTCGGATTTTTAATAACCGTAGTTAAAATTTCATAATTAACATCTTCACCAAAAACTTGTAAATTGAGTTTTTGTTTAAATTCTTCGTATTTCATAAATAATCCTTATTAACTTTCAGGCTACCTGAAAAGTTTTTCTACGCATAAACCAAATGTTTTCCTGTTTTAAGCAAAGCGTTAATATCATCAAAAGCGTTTTGCAAGCGTTCTTGGTGATATTGAAAATAATTGTTATGAAATATTGCTTAAAAAAAATGCCTGCAAAATTACAGGCATTTTTTATTGAATATGAATAAGACAGAAATTTTAATTGAGTGTGTCCATCATATCGCAGAAGAAATTTGCATGAACATTGTTCATAACCTTAAAACCACGCGGCACGCCTAAATCATTTATAACATCGGTAAATGAATTAAGCATATTTACCTTGCTTTGAATTGATGCATGCAATTGTTCACAAGCAGGCGAGCAAAGTAACGTGTGGAAAAGAACATAAAGCGAACTTTTGATAATCGGTTCAAAATGATCTTTAAGGTTGGGGGCAAGTTCATTGAAAATATTCGAACGAATACAGCCAAGCACCGAACGGTCGTTATACACTTGACGGATTATCGTTTGCACATAATCAAGACTATTCCAGTTAATATCTTTTTTGCCTAAATTTGACGGTTCCATCAAAATAAGCGAAATTCTCTCAACATAATAATCACGCATACAAGCAATTGAAAAACTGCTATCTACTTGATTTATATGGGAAATTGCCGCGTTTTTGTTAGCAAAAATCGTAACTTCATCGGATACGAAAGTCGGACGCAGTAGCGGCTGATAAGAAAATTTGCGATACAACTGCACGGTATCGAACGGACCTGCATAAACCAAAGAAGGTTGTTTGGTTAAATGTTGATAGTAATCATCAAAATCACTAGCGACATGCAGATGAATTGCTTCGCCCGTCAATTTTTGCAATAAGTGATTGAATTGATACCAAGCAGGAATATGCGCAGCAGCAAAATCGGGGGCAACTAAAAAATTGTAATCGCTCATAATTTCTCCTTCGCTAGCATTTCTTTATACAGCTTGGTGCAATAGTTGATTTTTTCTCTTGACGGTTGGCGGCGAACGGAAGTAAAGCCTTTAATCCGTTTATTTTGGTCGAAATTTGGAACAATCGTTGCATAAACCCAATAAAACTGACCGTTTTTGCGCAGATTTTTTACATAACCATTCCATTTTCTACCGCTTAAAACCGTATCCCATAAATCTTTGAACGCAGCACGCGGCATAGAAGGGTGGCGGAGAATGTAATGCGGTTGTCCGATAAGTTCTTCTTTGGAATAACCAGAAAGGATTACAAATGCACGGTTAGTGTGAGTAATAATTCCGTTGATATCGGTGCGAGAGATAATCAACTCACCTTCTGGATACGGAAATTCATCGTCTATAACAGAAACTTCGCGCAATTTCCCGTCGTAATGTGTCAATTTGATATGTTCGACTGGCTTTATGTTGGGAATTGAGCTCGTTGTTAAGTCGTTGTCGGTAAGATTTTCCACTGTAACGAACTCCTTAATCTAATTGATTGAGGATTGCAAGTGCAGCACGACGAAGTTCTGGTCGCAGTGCATTTGCATTAAGTTTGGCATCAGCTTGGATAACTGCTATTGCTTCATTATTGATGTCAATAATCAAAATTACACCGTTGTCGGTGAATAGTTGCGTATAACCGATGTTACCAACATTGAACAACTTGCCAGCACGACGGCTGATAGCGTTGAAAGCAGAAGAAACAGCTCCGATTTCGTCGATTGGTGAAGAATCTGGGAAGGTAGATGCAATTAGAACACCGTCTGCATAGTAAAGACTGATATTTTGGATTTCTGCAAATTGTCTTTGCAAATTATTCAGGTGAGTAACAATAATGCTGTTATCCATAAAACTCTCCGTAACTTAAAAATACTGAATTGAGATAATTAAAGTCTGATGATTATAAATAAATGTAATAAACACTAATTTCCTATTTGATTGTTGATTTCAAATAAGCTCACAACTCTAACAACGCCAGAGACTTTTTGTGCAACTGACACTGCGGCGTTTGCTTCATTTTCGCTCACAATCCCCATTAAATATGTAACTCCGTGTTCGGTAACGACTTTGACACGATGTGGATTAAATCCAGGAATTGCGACATCGAGCAGGGCAGTTTTGACCTTGGCGGTTTGTTTAGTGTCATATCCGCGATGAGCAAGGGAGCTACGAGGACCGATTGCGATGTGATTGAACACTCGCTGCACGCCAGAAACCGAACCAGCTACATATTCTGCTTGTTGTTTTACATTCGTGTCCGCAGCTTCACCAGTTAGCAAAACCGCGCCGTTATATGCGGTTACGACTATATGACTATTTTGTTTGATATTGAATTCGCTTCGTAGGCGGTTTGAGACATTTAATTGCAGAGTTTTGTCGTCGATTACCGTTCCTGCGCTACGACGGTCATTGGCGACGGACACTCCCGCTGCTGCTCCGCCGAGAACTACTGGTGCGCAACCGTTAAGTGATGCAGCAAGCAAAGCGATTGAGAGGCTTAAAAAAATTTTTTGCATAGGTCTTTATCCTTGAATTTTTTCTTATTTTTTTGATTTATCTGATTTTATGTTTTTCATTATTTTCCCAGATAAAAGTTGGGAAAAAAATTGTCGTTTTTTTGCATTGCCGCATCAATTTGTTTTTTTGAATTTTTTTCTTTCTCCGATTTATTTTTCTCGTTTGTCCTCTCATTGATTTCGACGATATCGTTTTGTAATTCTTTGGCATCGCCGCCGAGTGCGAGGTAGAGCTGAATTGAGCGAGTTAAGTGCTGATAACGGTTATCGAGCATTTCTTGTTCGACGCTGCGTAAATTTTGTTGAGCCGAGAGCAAATCCGATAGGGCATCTTTTCCTACTTTATATCTAACTTCGGATAGTTCCGCGAGTTTGCGGGCATTTTTGAGTCGTTGTTCGACTTGTGGAGTTTCGAGGCGCAGTTCGTGTAGAGAAATTAGCGCATCTTCGACATCGGCGAAGGATTTGTAGAGAGTATTTCTAAATTTTGCTAAATCTGCTTCGTATTGCAATTTGCTTGATTTGAGGGCGAGATTTTTTTCGCGGTATTGCATAAACGGTAGAGCGATTGATGCTCCGACTGATGCGGCGGGATTTTGGAAAATTTCTCGCAAGAGCGAACCGCCAGCGGAAAGCGAGGCGGAAAGCGATAAATCAGGATAAAAATCGCGTTCGTTGATGGCGATTGTGGCTAAATCGTTTTGCAGACGATATTGAGCAGCGCGTAAATCTGGTCGTTGGCGCAGAAGTTCTGCTGGAATTTCGGCTGCGATTTTGGGGATTTTGAAATCGGCAAGTTTTGCCGAACCGACTGCGAATTTCTTTGGAGCTGCGCCGAGCAGCACGGTTAATGCGTTTTCGGCTTGTTTTTCTTCGGCGATGAGTGCGGTGCGGGAATTTTTTAGGCTTGCCAAGCTTTGTTCGGCGTTCAATCTATCGACTTCGCTAGCTTTACCGTATTTCACTTTGCTTTGGACGATTTGATAGGTCCGTTCTTGGGTTTTGAGATTTTGGGCGTTGATGCGCAATTTTTCGTTGATATAGACGAGTTTGATGTAAGCATTTGCGACTTCGCCTTGTAATGAGAGTTTGCTGGCGAGCAAATCTTCGGCACTTGCATTTGCTGTCCAGACGGCGTTTTGAGTGCTGATTTCTAATTTATCCCACAAATCTAGTTGATAGGAAGCAGACAGTCCTGAACCGAAGCTATGTGAATTTTGATTGCCAGAAAATCGCCGTGATGCGCTAGTGCTCATTGAACCGTTGAAACTGACGCTTTGGTCAAGTTCGGCGGAGTCGATTTGCAATCTGGCTTTTTTCCAAGCGATGGCACTAGCGGCTAAATCTTGATTATTCGCGAGAGCTTCTTCGATGAGTGAATTTAGTTTCGCGTTGCCAAAATTGCGCCACCAATCGTTTTTATGTTTTTGGGCGCGGTCGGCATATTTATTTATCCAATCGGCTGGGATCTCGCTTGTATTTTTGACATCTGATTTCGCGTTGCCAAGCGGATTTATCGAGCTACACGCGGTTAAAAATAAGGCGGAAAAAATGGCGGTGTAAATAATTTTTCTATACATTTTTGAATATTCAAGATTGCTAATAAGAACGGTTATTTTCTACTAAAAAACAAATCGCTAATATTTTTGGAAAATGACGGTCAAATTCTTTTACTGACTGAAATAAAGCGGGAAAAATCCGAATTTTTAATAACTTCAAATTTTTAACTTCAATTTTTTAAGGAAATCATCAATGAGCAGAAAAATTCCTCTTCGTTCGCAAACTTCGACTGCGGGACGGAATATGGCTGGGGCACGGGCATTGTGGCGTGCAACTGGAATGCAGGACGCTGACTTCAAAAAACCGATTATTGCGGTGGTCAATAGTTTTGTGGAATTTGTTCCTGGGCATATTCATTTACGGGAAGTTGGGCAGTTGGTTTGCCGTGAAATTGAACGAGCGGGCGGGGTTGCGAAAGAATTTAACACGATTGCGGTTGATGACGGTATCGCGATGGGGCACGATGGAATGCTTTATTCGCTGCCAAGCCGCGACATCATTGCCGATAGCGTTGAATATATCGTCAATGCGCATTGTGCTGACGCGATGATTTGTATTTCAAACTGCGACAAAGTTACGCCAGGAATGCTGATGGCAGCGATGCGGCTCAATATTCCAGCGGTTTTTGTCTCTGGTGGTCCGATGGAGGCTGGCGTTTCAGCGGCTTCTGACCATAAGCTGGATTTGATTGACGCGATGGTTTATGCGGCAAATCCGAATATTTCTGATGAAGTTGTGGCTGATTTTGAACGGGCAGCTTGTCCGACATGCGGTTCTTGTTCGGGAATGTTTACGGCGAATTCGATGAATTGCCTAACCGAAGCATTAGGACTATCTCTACCTGGAAATGGAACATTGGTTGCGACGCACACTGACCGTCGAGAATTATTTTTGCGTGCGGCGCGAACAATTGTGGAAATTGCCGAGCGTTATTACCGCGATGGCGATGAAACGGTGCTACCGCGTTCAATTGCGACTTTTGCGGCTTTTGAAAACGCAATGAGTTTGGATATTGCAATGGGAGGATCGACGAATACGATTTTGCATTTGCTGGCAGTGGCGCAGGAAGCGGGTGTGAATTACACGATGAAAGATATTGATGCGCTTTCACGCAAAGTGCCGCAGCTGTGCAAAGTCGCGCCAAATACGCAGAAATTCCATATCGAAGATGTGCATCGGGCTGGCGGAATAATGAATATCTTGGCGGAGCTTGCACGGGCTGGTTTACTGCATACGGATGTTCGAACCGTGCATTCAGCATCTTTGGGCGCGGCGGTTGAACAATACGATTTAATGAATTCCGATACCGCGCCAGAAATTCGTGAGTATTACCGTGCGGCGGCGGCAGGAAAAATTAGCAAAGAGGCATTTACGCAATCCTGTCGTTATCAGGAAAACGATACCGACCGCGAACAGGGCTGCATTCGTTCATTGGAATATGCATATTCAAAAGAGGGCGGTTTAGCGGTTTTATACGGAAACATTGCAGAAGACGGTTGCGTCGTCAAAACCGCGGGAGTGGATGAAAAAATCCTCAAATTTGCGGGAGAGGCGGTAGTTTTCGAAAGTCAGGAAGATGCGGTTACGGGAATTTTGGGTGGAAAAGTTAAGGCGGGCAATGTCGTGATAATCCGTTATGAAGGACCGCGCGGCGGACCTGGAATGCAGGAAATGCTTTATCCGACTAGCTATTTGAAATCGATGGGTCTCGGTAAAGAATGTGCGTTGCTCACCGACGGACGCTTTTCGGGCGGCACTTCTGGATTATCAATTGGACACGCATCACCAGAAGCCGCGGCAGGCGGTGCAATCGGCTTAATCGAAAACGGCGACCGTATCGAAATCGATATTCCCGCTCGTTCAATCAATTTGATTATTTCCGATGATGAATTGTCAAAACGCCGTAGCGCGCAAGATAAAAAAGGTTGGAAGCCAGCAGCTCTGCGCCCGCGCAAGGTTTCGAATGCCTTGAAGGCTTATGCGCTGTTGGCGACTAGTGCGGATAAGGGCGCGGTTAGGGATATTTCGCGCTTGCTGTGATTGGAAAAATGTTGTGAGATTGGATAAAAATCGCCGCTTACGGCGGCGGTTTTGTTTTTTCTGTGTAAAGCTATATCGCTAGATTTTTAGATAAAGGGCGCATCTGAATTTAGGGTTAGTTCTATTTTTTACCCTCGTCATCCTGAACGCAGCGAAGGATCTGCTGATAGAGATTTTTCGCCTACGGCTCAAAATGACGAATTTATGCCCTATTGTTTTTGAAATGTGATGCCGAGTTGTTCGGCTTTGTTTTAACGGTTATTTTTTGATTTATTGATTTATTTATGTGTAGAAAGAACAGATTAGTTGCGAAATTTTTTAGTTTTCTCCTTGCTTTTTTCTCTTGCTTGTTGATTTTTAATTTTTCCTTTGCCGACAATTTGAGCAAGGAAGAACAGCAGGCTTTGTCGAAATTTGCCGATGTTTTAGAAAATCCTAAACAGCGTGCGGCTTTGGTGCGGCATTTGCGGAATTTAGAAAGCACGGAAGATAAAAATAAAAAAACCGCGGATACGAAGAAAAATACGGATAAAACCGCAGCAAAAAGCGCGGAGAAAACCGATAAAACCGCGGGTAAGACGGATAAAAATACGGATAAAAATACGGATAAAACAACTGCAAAAACCGTTGATAAAACAGATAGCAATGAAGCTAAAAACGAGACGGCAACTAATCCAGAAACGGAAACCAAACATTTCAACTCATTAGAGCAATTGCAGGAAAAATCGCGCGAAAAAGAAAAAGCGGCACTGGATGAAGCGCGCGCTCGTGGTGAAGATGTTCCGCTACCGCGTTTGCCACCAGAACAACGCAAAGAAAAAGAACAGGCAAGTTCAGCAAAACCAGAGCCAGCAGCGCAAGCGGATAAAGCGCAAACGGATAAAGCTCAAACGGATAAAGAGAAGAAAGAAGAAAAAACTAAAAACAAAGCGCAGGAAAATCAAAAGAAAGTAGAAGAAACAAAGCCGCAAGCGGGTAAAGCAGCAGAAAAACAAGAAACAAAAGCCGAAAATCAAGAGCAGGGCGCGGACGAAGAACACGGGGAAGAAAAATCAGAAGAAGAGAAAAACGAAAACGCAGAAAACGCGCCCGCTGCCGTGCCGCCGCCATTGGAAAAAGTAACCGAAAAAGTTGCGGAAAACACCAAAGTTGCAATTAGCCACGCGGCGACCGTGCCGAAGAAAATTGTTGCCCTAGCAAGCAAAGTTGGCGGCACGATTTGGCAGCGTTTGAAAGCAAGCTGGCGGGCAATTACTCGCATCTTTACGGGAAAAGACTATCGCATTAAATCTCTGCAATGGTCGGAGATTGGGCAGGCTTTGGGATATGTTTTTGCGGTGATTTTGACGGTATTTCTTGCTTTCAAACTTGTCAATCGCTTGATGCGTAAGCTTTTTGTGAAATTGGACAATTGGTCGCGAGAAGGAGCAAAAAGATTGCCCGCCTTGCTACGCCGAGTTTTGGCGATTTGCTGCGCGGTATCTTTGAATTTAGTCAATATTGCTCTGGCATCGGTTGCGGGTTACACACTCACGCTGTATATGCCCGATCCCAAGCATGAATTTGTCTCACAAGCAGCTTTATTTTTGAATTCTTTCATCATTGTGGAAATGCTCAAAGTTTGTGCGGGAGCTTTGCTCCGCCACGATTACAGCGGACTGCGCCTCTTGCCAACGGAAAACAAAATCGCGGCATATTGGTATGACTGGTTTGCGGTTGTGGTTAGCTTGGTTACTTACGGATTTTTATTTGTTGTGCCTTTGGTGGAGTTTCATTTCAGTTATTCCCTATCGCAGGCGGTTTCTTCATTGCTCGCGCTCGGCACATTTATTTATGCGGTAAGAATGGTGATTGCGCGCCAAAACAAGGTGCGGCAAGCGATTTTGAAAATGGCAAATCAAAGCCCGTATCGGATGACGAGATTTTTCCTGCGTCTTGTTGCGTATTTTTGGCTTTATGCCGCGCTTTTGTATTTTGTAATGCTGCTTTACATCACCTTGCAAACCAGTCAGAAACAAGCTTTGGCTTTGGTGTTGCGCGGTACATTCTTCTCGTTTTTAGTGCTAATTGCGGGATATTTACTGACCAGCACGGCATCGACGGTTATTCATAAAAAATTCTCTATCCGCAAAATGCCGCTCTTGTCCGCGCAAATTAACACTTACATTCCGCTGCTGATGCATCTTTTGCGTTTTACCGTCATTGCCGCTGTGATTGCTAGTTTGTTTGCGATTTGGGGCGTTGCTGATGTGATGCACTGGTTTAAGCTCGGCGGTCGCACTTTGATGGCGAAATTAAACGGGATTATTTTTATTTTGTCGCTCGCGGTTGCGGTGCGGCTGATTTTTTACGCCATCATCGAGCCACGGCTGAATACGGAAGGTATGCCTGACCAACAAGCCGCTCGCCGTCATACGCTTTTGACCTTGGCACGCAACGCATTCGACATATTTATGGTCGCATTCGTGCTGGTGATGGTGCTTTCGGAAATCGGAATAAATCTTGGACCGTTAATCGCAGGTGCTGGGGTGCTTGGTTTAGCTATCGGTTTTGGGGCACAGACTTTGGTGAAGGATGTGATTACGGGAATATTTTTGCAGCTCGAAAATGCGATAAACACCAATGATTATGTGAAGGTCGATGGAATTGCTGGTTGGGCGGAGAAAATTTCTATTCGCTCGATAACTATCCGTGATTTGAACGGTATTTCGCATCTGATACCGTTTTCCAGCGTAACGATTGTGTCTAACTATATGCGCGATTTCGCTTATCACACGGAGGAATACGGCATCGGTTACAACGAAGATATCGATCACGCCATTGCGGTGATGGGCGAGGCGTTCGCGGAATTGGTGGAAAGTGATTGCAAATATTTGATTTTGGACAAAATCGATATTCAAGGCGTGGTTTCATTTGGTGATAGCGCGGTGAATATTCGAGTGCGGATAAAAACTCTGCCTGGTAAGCAATGGGCGGTGGGGCGAGCTTATAACCGTCTTTTGAAAATTCATTTTGACCGTGCGGGAATTGAAATTCCTTATCCGCATCAAACCTTGTATTTCGGTGCGGATAAACAAGGGCAAGCAAATCCGATATTTGTGGCAAACAGTCAGGCGACTGTCGCATCAAGCGCGCAAAATACGGAAAAAGCATCTTTGATAAATCAAAGAATTTTGGATAAGGCTAGCAATAAAGGGCAAATTGCAGCAAATCAAGCAAATATTGCGATTGCCCAAGCTGCCAATGAGCAAAATTCGCCGCTTGCGGATACTCCAACATTAAATATCGAAAAAACCGCGGATGGGGCAATTAAAGTTAATTTACCTTCTGGCTTATAAATACCGATAACAGTGGAAAAAATAAAGGCGAAGAGGGTAGAAAAATAACTTGTAACTTAAATGCGGAATTTTTGATTTTTTTATAAAGCCAGTTGATAAATAAAGAGGAATAATTTATGGCATATAAATACATCTTAAATTTATCTTGTCCTGACCGAACAGGGATAGTTTGTGCAGTATCGGGATTTTTAAGCAGCTTGGATATAAATATTCTCTCTTCGGCGCAATATTTTGACCGCGAATCGGGAAAATTCTTTATGCGCGTTGAAGTTAGCAGCGAAGTAAATAAGCAGGAATTGCCCGAAATCGCAGAAAAATGGACGGAAATAGCGCAAAAATGGCGAATGCAATCACAATGGTTTGATGCTGAAAAAAAAGCAAGAGTGCTGATTATGGTTTCCAAAGAGGGGCATTGCTTGAATGATTTGCTGTTTCAAGCCGCAGAAGGGCATTTGCCGATAGAAGTTATTGCGGTTGCGGGTAATCATGAAATTCTCAAACCATACGCTGATTTTTATCAAATACCTTTTTATTATTGGGCTTTAAATGGCAATAACGATGCAAATAAAGTGCAGCAAGAGAGGAAATTAATTGATGCGGTAGAGCAATTAAATATCGATACCGTGGTATTAGCAAGATATATGCAAATACTTTCTCCGCAATTATGTGCTTTTTTAGAAGGTCGAGCAATTAACATTCATCACTCATTTTTACCGAGTTTTAAGGGGGCAAAACCATATTATCAAGCCCACGCAAGAGGGGTCAAACTTATCGGTGCAACTGCTCATTATGTGAGCACTGATTTAGATGAGGGACCGATTATCGAGCAAGATGTAGCAAGGGTTCGGCATGATAAAACGGTGGAAGAATTGACCAGCATCGGCAATGATATTGAACGGATTGTTTTATCCAGAGCATTGCGTTGGCATGCTGAACATCGGGTGATAATTAACGGAAATAAAACGGTTGTTTTTAATTAGTTTTAGGTTATTTTTTAAGTGTAAATAAAATTATTGGAGGAATAAAATATGACCGATAAAACAGCAATAATAGTGCAAAAAATAAAGTCGTTCAGTAAGAAAAAATCAAGCCTATGGTTGGTTTTGAGTATTGCAATTTTATTATTATTTACTATTTCTGCGCATTTACTTCGTTCTGATAATTTACCGAGTAAAGCCGCGGCGGAATTTATGAATAGCCTTTTGCAGGGAACTCCTGATGAAACCTTAAATAAACTATCTCCTAATGTCTTGGAAGGATTAAATAAAGCCCAGAAAATCGCAAAATTGCAGGAATTTCGCAGTGGAATTTTGCAAGGCGATAAAGTGCAAAAAATTCAAAGTAAAAAGGCAAAATCAAAGGATTTTGGAATTACCATCAGCGTGCCAGTAAAAATTGAATTAGAGCATAACGGTGCAATTCGTGAGCAAAAAGAGATAATAAAAATGCAATATATCAACAAAGAATGGAAAGTGTTGCTATAAATACTAATAATTATTATAAGTCGGAGAAGTTGTTATGAAAGAATGTCTCGGTATTTCCGAAGTTGGATTTGCTGCTTATTTCGGTTTATTTTTGATAATTGCAGTTATTGCGGTCAATATCTTTTTTAATATTATGTTAATTAAGAAAGATAAATCTGCTTATTACTGGATTGGAATTTTATTTGTTTATTTGATTGCAGGAGTTTTTGCTTTACTTCTGCGGCAAAATATAGAAGAAAAACATAGTCTCTTACTTTGTGCTAATGAACCGATAAATATCATTGCAGGAATTTTAAAACCTGTTGTTTTAGTTTGTGAAGTCGCTTTTTTCTTTATTTTGATTAGCTTTATTTGCGTGGGGAGCTATAAAATTTTTAATCAAATTTTTGCGGCGAAAAATAGCGAAGAGGGTAAAAATAATAATATTGAAAATAACGGTAAGAGTGGCGATAGCGGAAACTCATAATGCTGAAAATAAACTCATTAGAGCAAGAAAAAATTTTTATGCAGGAGGCATTAAAAGCTGCCAAGCAAGCTTTTGATTTAGGGGAAATTCCCATCGGTGCAGTGGTTGTAAATAAAGACGGAGAGCTGATTGCAAGCGCATTTAACTCGACAATTAGAAATTGCGACCCGACCGCACACGCAGAAATTTTAGCTTTGCAAATGGCAGCAAAAAACATCGGTAATTACCGTTTAAGCGAATGTTCTTTATTTGTAACGATTGAACCTTGTGTTATGTGTATCGGAGCAATAATACAGGCAAGAGTGCAAAATTTATATTTCGGTGCAAATAACTTAAAAGGTGGAGCAGGGGGATCTTGTTTTGATTTATATCGTAATAAAGAATTAAATCATAGTTTATATTCGGTAAAATCAGGAATATTAGCAGAAGAGTGTAGAAATTTAATGCAGAATTTTTTTCAAAATAAAAGGAAATAAGAGAAAATGGTGTTAAAAAAATATTTTAATAGTGTAATTTTTATTTTAATTTTATCGCTTATTTTTTTAGTCTCTTGCGGTAAAAATAAAGCTAATGCTTATTATCCAAAACTATCAAACAGTGCAACTATTTTAGCATTAGGGGACTCACTTACCGAAGGTTATGGCGCATCAAAGGGTGCAGATTATCCAGCGCAACTCTCCCAAATTATAGGCATAAGAGTGGTAAATGGCGGAGTGAGTGGGGATACTAGTGAGCAGGCATTATCGCGCCTGTCGGGATTGATTAGTGATAAACCTGACTTAATAATTTTGTGCATTGGCGGCAATGATTTTTTGCGCAAAATTCCTGAAAGCGAGACGCGGCGAAATATTTCGGCAATTATCGAAAAATCGCAGCAGGAAAATATTCCGATTGTGATGGTCGCTGTGCCATATCTTTCAATGTCGGCTGCTTTTGGTATGTTGCAAGAGCATAATTTGTATGATGATTTAGCGCAAAAGTATAACATTGCCTTACTGAAAGGTGCTTGGGCAGAAATTTTAGGCAATGAAAGATTGAAATCTGATCAAATTCACGCTAATGATCAAGGTTATCGCTTGTTTGCTGAAAAAGTTGCAAGTTTTTTGAAAGATAATTCAATTATTTAAGACTAGCGGAGTATTTTTTTACTCCGTTATGTTTATTTTTTCACACTGTTTTTGTTAAAACAGTAAGTTTTTTAATTCCGCAATTGCTTGTTTTGGATTTATAAATAATATCCCTGTGCCACCAGAATTTTTCCACTCTTCGATATTTATTTTTAAGTCATCGATGAGAAAATAACCTGCTCCACGGCAAAATTTATATTTTTCCTCACGGTAGCAAATATTTACTTTCACATCAGCGGATAAATGTTTTTTGCACCAAGCGATTTTATCTTCCTTGGCGGTCAAAATATTCTTGTCTGGCTTGGGAATTGCCGATAAAATTTCTACTTTATTGCCGAAATTTTCCACTGCGAAATTAAATAAGTCTTGTGCAGCAAAAATCATATCTAGCTTGCGATAAAAATTGGGGACTTTGCTTAAATCTTGCCATAATTTTTCACTTAATGTTTTTTCGCGCGGTAAGTTGTAATCTGGTAATTGATAACCGCAAAATTTTTGCACTCCTCTATCAAAATCAGCTAAAACACCGTCTAAATCGATGTAAATTTTTTCTATTTTCTGCATTTTGACCATAATTAGTGCTTGTTTAATTCACTTGTAGTTATTTTAATCTGGCAAATAAACCCCGCCTAGAGTGCATTTTTGCTTGGCTCCCGTAACCGTTGGAAGATTTGCATCTTTGCCCATCATTCTTTGCCAAGCAAGCCAAGCAAAGCAAAATGCCTCAAAAAATTGATTGTCGTAGCCGTCAATTTCAATATCAGAGATTTGCCAATCGGGGAGATTGGCGCGAATTCTTTCCATTAAAAATTTATTTTTTGCCCCACCGCCAGCTACTTTTACTGCGCCGCTGGGAAATGGTGCGAGTTCTTTTTGTAAGACAATTGACAGCATTTCGACCAAAGTGCAGGCGATATTTGCATCTTGTGCTAAATCTTGGATATTTGCTATCTCTTTGATTTTATTGAGTTTTTCATCGAGCCAAGCGGGGTTGAAATATTCTCTTCCCGTGCTCTTCGGCGGTTTTTGCACAATAAATTCATCGCGTAGAAAACTGTCAAGTAGTTCGGGAATAATTTTTCCAGATTTAGCAAAATTGCCATCGCGGTCGAATTTTTCTCCAAGATTTTTTTCGGCTAAATAATCCAGCAGGAGATTGCCGACAGAAATGTCATAGCCGATTGTCGCTTGATTTTGTTGGATAACCGAAATATTGGCAATACCGCCGATGTTTAATACTACCGTTGTGGAATAATTCGAGTGCTGATAAAGCTCCTGATGAAAACGCGGCACGAGCGGTGCGCCTTGTCCGCCAAAAGCGATATCTTTACGGCGAAAATCGGCTACAACGGGAATTTGCGTTTGCACGGCAACGATATTGGGATTGCCGAGTTGCAGTGAACAGCGGCTATTTGTCTCGATTTTGTGATACACCGTCTGACCGTGTAAGCCGATAGCTTGGATATTTTTCGCTGAAATGTCGTTCTTTGTAAGCGTTTTGTTGATGCTTTGTGCGTAAATTTCCCCGAGTTCTTGGTCAATTTGAGCGATTTTTGAGATTGGCAGTGCTTTATTGTTTGCAATATCAAGAATATCGGCACGCAGTTGGACGGGAAAATCAAAACTTTCCTGGGCGATGATTTGCCATTTCTCTGCAAAATTGCAAACCGCGACATCAACACCGTCCAAGCTAGTGCCTGACATTACGCCGATATAAAGATTATTGAATACTTCTTGCATTTTTTTACACCTTTTCGGCAAGAAAATGGCTCTCTTTCCTGCTTAAATGAAGTATCAGTTTTCCGATTAAGCAGAAAAAAACGGCTAAAACTATTCCGAAAGTGGAATAGATTTTTTTATCAAATATTCCGCCTGCATCCAAAATTGCCCCCAACGCGCTGATTAGTCCCAAGCTAGAACCAGCAATCATTGCTAGTAGCACGCAAGTCTTATTGATTTTGCCCTGACAAATGAGCGTGAAAAATAAGGGTATGGCAACTCCACCGACAAATAAATCGTTGGCAGCGAAGAAATAATCCAAAATTGCCTTACCCTTTGTGGCTAAAAATAGGGCTATTGCGGCAAAAAATATGGTGGATATGCGGTAAAAAAGTAGCTTGTTGGTCTTAATTATGTCGTGTGCAAATACACTTGTTGAGGTAATTAACACCGTATCGGCAGAAGAAACAATTGCGCTTAATAATCCAAGTAGCAAAATTATTCCTAAAATTGGTGGTAATTCATAAAAAAGACTATGAGTTAATAAGCTCTTGGGATTAGTTTCTGGACTTGAAAAATTCAATGTAAGGAATGCAATTAACACAATCAAAAATGCCGATAATGCGATAAATACCGCTCCTAAAATTGCCCCCTTGATGGCAGTTTTTTCATCTCTTGCAGATAAAATTCGGGAAAATAACATCGGGTCGATAATGTAACTAATACCGACAAAAATCAAATAATAGAAGATATTATTTATACCAAAATTGCTATTGGTCAAGTGCCAATCAATGCTTGTAAGATAATTAAAATCGGTTTTTGAGAAGAGAAAAATCATGGATAAAATAAAACTTATTAGCAATATTAAATATTGATAAACATCACTTTTGATGACGCTCATTTGACCGCCTAATGCGGTGTAAATTGCAATGAGAAATACGGCTGAAATTAGCGCGCTAATATTGCTTATACCGAATACTTCAAGTATTGCGGCAGCTGCGGAAAATTGCGCTGCCAAAATTGCCGTCCAAGCAAGGGAAATGATGATTGCAGCTATGATTGCGGCTTGTTTGGAAATATATTTTTCCATAATTTGCGGCAAAGTTAAAGCTTCCGTTCGACGCACAATTTTGGCAAAAAATAAAGCAAGAATTACTAAACCAATCGCTCCTGACAATAGATACCAAATTGCGGGAAAACCGTTTTTTGCCACATCTGCGACAAGTCCGATAGTTGCCGTTCCACCGATACAAGTAGCGGTAATTGAAAAACCTGTTTGAAAAACACCTGATCTGCGATTTGCAACTAAAAAATGTTTTAAGTCTTGTTTTTTGCGAAAATCTAAATAGGCGATATAAATTAGAATGAGGCTATAAATTGATAAGATGAATAAAGCCATAGTTCTTCCTTGATTATTTATAAAATAATTGTTTAATAGAGTAATTGTAATTTTTTATACTGTTATCTATTCAGATTTAAACTCTTGTAGTTCTTCTTTTGCACCGTTTTGCATTAAAATTTTCACCTTTTGCTCTGCTTGCTCTAATGCGCTTCGGCATTCGGAGATTATTTTTACTCCTTTTTCATATTCTTTTAATGCAACTTCTAGTGAAACTTCGCCTGTTTCGAGTTTGCGCAAAATTTCCTCTAATCGTTGCAGATTTTTTTCATAATTTTTGAGATTAGCGTTTTTGTTGGAAATTTCTCGTTCTTCAGGAGAAGTTAGTAAATCGTTTTGCTGGTTCATTTTTTAACTCATAGTTGGTAGGCAAAAAATATTATTCGTTCAAGTGAATTTTTTATCTTCAATTGCTTGTTTTATCGACTGAAAACTTTCCCAGCGGCTTGCTGTAATTGTGCCGTTTGCAATTGCTTGTTTTACTGCGCAATGCGGCTCGGTTTGATGTGTGCAATCGCTAAAACGGCAGTGGGCTATTGCGGCAAAAATATCTGGAAAAACTTTGTGCATTGCCTGAATAACTGCATCTTTTTCCGTATTGTCGGGGAAGGAATAGCCGCGCACGCCAGGGGTGTCAATAATCGTGCCGCCTTCTGGGAGATGGTAGCGGCGGCAATTGGTGGTGGTGTGTTTGCCGAGTTTGGTGGTTGCGCTGATTTCCTGAATTTGAATGGCAAGATTGGGAATAAGTGCAGAAATTAGGCTTGATTTGCCAACGCCTGATTGACCGCAAATTAGCGTTTCCTTGTCGCGGCAAAATTCGGAAATATCCTTGATGCCTGCGCCGTTGAGAGTTGAGCAGTGAAAAATTGGAAAACTCTGATATACGGATAAATCCAGCATTCCGATATCGGATTTATTAGCCACAATCGCAGCGTGAATGCCTGCAATTTCAGCGGCAATCAAATAACGGTCGATTAAATTAAATTGGCAGGCGGGCTCGATGCAAGCGACGATTAGAACCTGTTCGACATTGCTGGCGATAGCTTTATTTTTGCGGGCTTGGCGTTTGTAGAGCGTATTTTTGGGGCGCGCAGCGATGTGTTCGATGACGGCTTTTTCGCCCTGCATTGCAATTTGCACACGGTCGCCGACGCTAATCTCTCCCAGATTTTGCCGCCAGTCGCAGGAAATTTGCTGCCAAGCATCACCGCGTGCGACTTCCACCAGCACTTCATAGCCGAAATGAGCAATCACAATCGCTGCAATTAAGTCATCTCTTTTGCTTTCGCGGATTTTGTTTTCGACAATTCTTCTTTGCTGCTGTTTAGTTATTTTGGGCATCAGATTTGAGAAAAAAGCGAGGGGGCTAGCCCCTCACAAGGTTTGGAGTTAGAACAAAAACGGTGCTGGCTCGTTGAAATATGTCGGAGCTGTATTTTCATAGTCCGCTGGCAGAGCATCTAAATATTCAGGCGTAGCAGCTGGAATAGCTTCTTCTATTTGACTATTCGTAACCGAAGGAATATTCGGCGCGGATAGATTATCTGTGTACTTTGGAACTGCTATATATTCAATCGTATCTTCCGCAAGTGGTGTAGTTGCTGGAGTTTGCGTAATTGGAGAATTTACCGTAACGGCGGTAGTAGGAGCGGTAGCGGTAAGCGTTGAATTAGTATTAGTTGGAGCAGCAGCTGTTTGATTAGCAGGAATTGGAGCGGTAGCTGTCGGACTAGTAGTAGTTGGAGTTGGATTTACCGCATTGTTATTAGCCGTAGTAGCAGTTGTATCCGTTGTGGCAGGCGCTGAACTTCCCGCAAAAAGTGCATCAATATCATCAGATTGCATTTGATTTACAGGAGTGCCGAGTTGTCCCCAACGGTGTTGTAGCCAAGCATCGCGCATTGCAGCGTATTTATCCGTTGTTGCGCCTTCCATTTGTCTCTCGACTGGTAAAAGTGTTGCCCGAGTATCAACGGTATTGAGAGCGATCAAGGAGTAGCGAGTTGTGTCGTTATCGATGTAGGAAACAGGGTTGAGATAAGCATCGGGAATTTTTCCTGCCGCATCACGCACCGTGCTTGGACCAAAAAACGGCAGCATTACGAATGGTCCAGATTGCACTCCGTAACGCGCCAAAGTCGAGCCGAAATCACGGCTGATTTTTTCGTTACCCATCGGAGTTGCAACATCAATCAAACCGCCGAGACCGATAACCGTATTGTTAATGACCCGTGCTCCGATTTTTGCGGTTGCGGGACCGTCAAGTTGTAAGGCAGCATTGGTAAATGAACTGACATCACCCAAATTGCCGAAAAAGTTATGAATTCCCGTGCGCATAAATTGCGGTAAAGCGACTTCATAAGCACGAGCAACAGGTTTGAATGCGGTTTTATCGACAATTTCATTGAATGCAAAAACTTTGCGGTTAAAACCTTCCAAGGAATCTTTGGTATAGCCCTTTTCATCGATTGCGCTAGTGCAGGCAGTCAAAATAAAAAAGGCGGTTAGAAGTAAAAAATTGCAAGTTTTTTTCATTGAAAATTTCCGTTTAATGCTGATGCAAATTAATGCTGATGCAAAAAATGCGCGGGATTTTATAAGACCGTTATATAAGACCGTAGGGCGTGTCTAAAAATTCGTCATTTTGAGCCGTAGGCGAAAAATCTCTATCGGCAGATCCTTCGCTGTGCTCAGGATGACGAGAATAAAAATAGAACTAACCATAAATTTAGATGTGCCCCGTATTTATTGTTTATTGCGCGGCTTTTTATTAGCTTTATTAGTTACTTTATTTGCTGATTTAGTTGGCGTTGTTATTTCTTGTTGGTTATAAATATCGCTTGCGAGATACTTATCTTTGAAATAAAGCAGAAATACATTGATTACCGCAGCGGCAGGAAGTCCGATAAGTATTCCCGTAAAGCCGAAGAGTTGTCCGCCAGCCATTACCGCGAATAAAACCGCAACAGGGTGCAAACCAGTTTTGTCGCCGATAAATTTTGGCGTGAGAATGACGGTTTCCATAATTTGTGCAATACCGAAAACTACGACCACTTCAAGCAGATGCAACCAATCTTGAAATTGCAATAAAGCCATAATTCCTGCTAAACAAATCCCGATAATTAAACCGAGATACGGCACAAAACTCACCATCCCCGCAAACATTCCGATAGCAATTGCCATATCTAAACCGATAATCGAAAGTCCAACGGAATAAATAATCCCCAGAGCCATCATTACGGAAAACTGCCCGCGCATAAATCCAGCGAGCACGGTATCGCTTTGAATTGCGAGTGTGCGCACGGTTGCGAGATGTTTTTTCGGGATGAGAGAATTGATTTTGGCAATGAGAATATCCCAGTCGCGAAGAAGGTAAAAAGTAACCACAGGGATGAGAAAAATATAGAGGGTGAGGGTAAATAAAATATTAAAAGAGCCCTGAATTGAACCGACAAAGAAGCTAGCTATTTTTGAGCTATCCCCCAAATTATTTTTCAAAATAGCCTGAATTTTTTCGCTATTTAATTCACCGTTTTCAATGCCGATAAAACGCAGAAGAGTGTCGCCAGTATGGCTTTTAATCCATTCTAAATATTCGGGCATTTTGAGCATAAGGTTGGAAATTTGCGAGTTAATAGTAGGAATTAAAAACAGCACCACCACCAACATCAATATCGTGAAGGATACAAAAACCGTGATAACAGCCCCGTTACGGGAAAAGTTTAATTTTTCTAATTTATCGGCAAGAGGGTCGCCTAAATAAGCGAGAAATGCTCCGCAGAGAAAGGGGGTTAAAATTGGGCGTAAGAGGTAAAATAAAAAACCGCAAAAGATGAAAAAAAATAGCCAAAAGAAGCGACCAGAAAATGAATTCACAAAACCTCCGAAATATTGGAAATGATTTAATTTTTTTGAAATAAAGATGGTTGGAAAAATATAGAAGAGTGTAAATAATTTATACTTTTTGAGCATTACCTGCAAATCAAAAATAAGGATAAATAGATGAAAAATCTCACCACGATAATTGACTATATCCGTTATTCCGCTAGTGAAATGTCGCGTGCTGAACTTTATTACGGACACGGAACCGACAATGCACTTGACGAGGCAGCTTCATTAGTTATTGGGGTATTGCAATTGCCGTTTGGATTAGATATTCATTATTTGCAAACCAATCTCACCGAGCCTGAAAAATTGCAAATTATCAATTCTTTGCGAGCGCGAATTGATGAACGAGTTCCCGTTCCGTATATCACTCATCGCACAATGTATGCAGGCTATGAGTTATACATCGATGAGCGGGCTTTAATTCCTCGCTCTCCGATTGCCGAATTGATTGAAAAAGGACTTTCTCCCTATTGGACAGGCGATCGCGCCCCAGAGCGGATTTTGGATTTATGCGCAGGAAGCGGTGCAATTGGAATTGTCGCGAAATACCGTTATCCGCAAGCGGAAGTTGTGCTCTCTGATGACGATAGCGATGCCTTGAAAGTTGCGGAGAAAAATATCGCCAAGTGCGGAATGGAAGGCTACAACATCGACATTTGCCACGGCGATTTGTTCGAACATTTGGAAGGTAAATTCGATTGGATTTTGTGCAATCCGCCCTATGTTGAAGCGGCTGAAATGTCGTCGATTGTTGAAGAATTTCGCCACGAACCGCGCCACGCTTTGGTTTCTGGCGAAGACGGTTTGGATTTAGTCCGTCGGATTTTGCTCGAAGCTTGCGATTATTTAACCGATGACGGTTTATTAGTAGTTGAAGTCGGAGCAAATTGGGTGAATTTAGAAAATGCCTATCCTGAAATTGGTTTTGAATGGGCAGAATTAGAACACGGCGGTGAAGGAATATTTGTCGTCAGTTGCGACGAACTCAAAGCTTGGCGCGAAAGCGGATTATTAAACGCGGTGCTGCCCGTAAGTTGAGTGAAATTATTTTTTTGCACAAAAAAGCACGATTTGGGTCGTGCTTTTTTTGTGTTGTTTAGGGAGTAAAAAATGCAGATTTATCTCGTCGGCGGTGCGGTGCGCGACAAATTGCTCGGTGTGAAAGTCAAAGACCGTGATTTTGTTGTTGTCGGTGCAACGGTAGAAGAAATGCTCAACAGCGGATTTATGCAGGTTGGGCGCGATTTTCCCGTATTTTTACACCCCGAGACGAAGGAAGAATATGCACTTGCCAGACAGGAACGCAAACAAGGCAAGGGACATTGCGGATTTAGTTTTGAGTTTTCCGCTAATACAACTCTGGAAGAAGATTTAATCCGCCGCGATTTGACGATAAACGCAATTGCCGAAGATGAGAGCGGCAATCTCATTGACCCTTACGGCGGTGTGGAAGATTTACAAAACCGCGTGTTGCGCCATATTTCTCACGCTTTTGCCGAAGATCCGCTTCGAGTTTTGCGCTTGATGCGTTTTTGGGCGCGTTTTTTTTCTTGTGGATTTTCGATTGCGCCTGAAACGATGCAGCTTTGCCGTGAAATTGTCGCAAGCGGTGAAATCAAGGAATTAACTCGCGAGCGAATTTGGAATGAAACCGCAAGAGCACTAGTAACCGACGCGCCAGAGAAATATTTCGAAGGATTAAATGCCGTTGGAGCTTTGTTCGTCATTCTTCCCGAAAGCTCTAATTTCAATCTGGATGCGATGAATTTGCGCCTTGCGCATTACAGAAAAAATACTTCCGATGCCCATTGGCGGCTAGCTATTTGGCAGTGGCAGGAAGATGGTGTATTTGACAGTTTGCAGCGAAATTTGAACCTGCCGAATTTGTTTGTGCAGGCTATTTCTCGCCTGAATTTTGCAGGGCAATCTTTGCAAAATTGGCGAAATATCAGTGCGCGAGAAAAATTCAGCGTTTTGCAAAAGCTTGGAAGTTTCAAAAAAGATACGGCGGTATTTGAAATTTTGCGCTTGCTTGATATTGATGAAAAAATCCACGAACAAATCCGCACAGAAATTCAGGCAGCAACCGCAATTCGCGCTAATAATCCAGAATTTAGTAAGTATCAGGGAGCAGAACTTGGCGAACAAATCCGTCAAGCGCAAATTACTGCGATTGAGAATCTGGCTGTAAGTGCTTGATAAATAAGAAATATGGCGGAATATCGGCAGCAATAAAAAGATGAAATAAATGGAAGAAATGCGTGAAATTCTTTTTCAAAAAAATTTTGCCCAAGCCAGACAAAGTTTTTAGCTCTAAAACACTCAAAAATATCCTGAAAAAAATTGACCGTTCCCAGATTTGGCAAGTCAACTGTTATACCGTGTCAATGGCGACTGCCTGCGGTTTGTTTTTCGGAGCATTGCCGATGGTGGGGCAAATTCCCTGTGCAGTTTTTGCAGCGGGAGTTTTGCGGGCAAATGTGTTGCTGGCAGCCTTATTCACTCTTTGGTCAAATCCATTTACCTTTCCGATAGTTTTTTATATGAATTACCGCGTCGGACAATGGTTTTTCGATAAATTGTTTTTTCTGCCGCTCTTCAATGTTGATTTTTCCAGCCAAAATTTGCTGGAAATGAAAGGCTCGATTTTGTTCCCGCTGTTTGCTGGTTCAATTTTTGTCGGTATTGTGGTTGCTGTTTTGGGATATTTGCTAATCAATCTTCTGTGGCGATTTTCCCTGTGGCGATACCTACAAAAACGCCGTGCGAAATATCCAAAATTGCTGGCATTTCAAGGAAAGAACCGAAAGAATGCAGTTAATTCGCAAAAACAAATGTCGCTTTTTGCTGATGCAGAACATGGGAAATGTGAGAAGAAATAATCTAAAGGGCGTGTCTAAAAATTCGTCATTTTGAGCCGTAGGCGAAAAATCTCTCGGCAGATCCTTCGCTGCGTTCAGGATGACGAAGATAAAAAATAGAACTAACCATAAATTTAGATGCGCCCTAAAAGCAGATGAGAGCTGATGTTCAAGCGATGTTTCTGTAAAAAAACAAACAAAACTTAATAGTTAATACATTCAGAAAATAATGATTTAAGGTTTAGTTAAGCCAGACGGCTTTACCAAATTTTGCAAATATTTGCAACACATACATAAAACTTTTGGAGACTAAACCTATGCTTAATAAATTTAATCCTGCTGCCATCACGCTTGCAATTAGCATGGCTGTTGCAGCCGCGCAGTTAGTTTTTGCTGGTGATGGTGATAGTAACAACAACCTGAATCTAAATAGTGACGACCAGCAAGTAGACGATTCAAATTCATCATCTGGAAACTCTGGTAAGTGCGAAAATCAAGATCCTGACAGTGCCACCGTTTCTGATTGTGAAAAGCCTGACACTGGTATTTCAAATTCTGCCGCACAAAACGAGGAAAAATCTCCGTTTTCGGTAATTCCTGCTTATTTAGATGTTGAACAATCCGCATCAATTTCATATCCAACCGTTCGTCCGCGGGTGATGCTTTTAATTGATAACTCTGGTTCGATGAGTTTTTATCCCGATGGGACTAACTATGAAGAAGGCTCACCAGAAGATTGTCGTGCTTGGTCTTATGGCAGTGCAAGAGCGGGGGATCCTGCTTGTGCCCCTACTCGAATTGGGATTTTGTATTCCGTGCTCAATGAGTTGATTGGAAATGGTGCTGAATACAACAAGAAAATCAAATTCAATTACCTACCGATTTGGCCAAAAGAAGGTGGCGCGCCTGATGGTTCTGATAACACCATCAACAGCAAAGCGGTTCTTCCAGATTTTGTTGATGGCGCGAGTTTTATGAATGAGTTTGCTAATTTATATGTTTCAGGCTCTACACCAACGACTGCGGCTTATGTTTCTGCGGCAGATGAAATGTTCAACAGCATCAAATACGCCTGCCAGAAGAACTACATCATCGTGCTTTCTGACGGTGAAACAAATAACGATGGTCAGGGACAAGATGCTTCGGATGGTAATCGCGTTGAACAAACCACTAATCGTTCTGTTGCTTCACCGCTTAGAGCTGTGCTTGGTGATAACTGGATTGCACCGAATGATGGTGCTTATCACTACCGCTGGGATAGCGGCTACAACCCTAGCAATTCTCAATTCGAAATTTATAAAGGAAAGAGATACGACGGCTCGGGACACGGTATTGCTTATTTCTCACGGCAACTGTTCGGTGGCGGTGAAGCGGATCTCAAAGCCGATACCGAAACCGATATAGAAGGAAATCCATTTGAAGGCAAGCAAAATATTCAAACTTATGCGATTGGTTTTGGTGCAGATGTTGGTGCCGATGGATCATCATCAGGACAATTGGCTTGGCAATATTTGCAGCAAGCTGGTCGTGTAGGTCTTGCAAATAATGATCCAAATAAAAGTGGTGCATTCATCGCAACTGAAAAAGAAACATTGAAAGATGCTTTTTCGAAAATATTCTCTGCGGCGGTAGAGGATATGGAGCTGACAATGGGGACCGACATCATTCAAACTTCCGTTGCTGCTCCTGTGAATGTATCGGCTGGAAATTTGCAAACTGGTTCTGATGCCGACGAAACTTATAAGACTTGGGTTGCGGCATTAGATGTTCGCACGGGTAACTGGTCATCAACTTTATCTTTCTCGAAATTTGATAGCAAAAAATTGGAAGAAGAAAAAGACGGCAAAACTTATCACCCGAAATATGAATCCGAGCGCACCATCATTATTCCAAGCACTGGCGGCTTTGAAAAACTAACCGATAGCTCAACTCACGCGGCTTTGTTCGGATATGAAGACTACCAGGAAGAATATGCCAAAGCTTTCTTCCCATGGCTTTCTCGCAAAGGCGGTGCAAGTCTCACAGCGGATCAGGATATTGAAAAAGCGATTGAAGGTTTGAGTCCGAGAAAAATTGCGAAATACCGCGACCGTATCAAAGGTTCTTCTGCAAAAGACGAAGTGAAAGATGATGCCACTAGCACTTCACCAACTGTTTCTATGGGTGGAGATGACGAAAAAGCGAAAATGCAGCGGATGATGGGGGATGTGATTGATTCCAGCCCGATTGCGATTCAAGACACCACCGTTGATTTGAACGATCCAGAATTTTCAGGCAATAAAAAAGATGAACTCATCGACCGTGCTCGTTATTTGATTATGGGTAGCAACGACGGAATGCTCTACATCTTCCAACGGGCAGAAAAAGATGCTGCAACTCAAACTGACAAATTTGCTCCGTATAAATTCGTGCTGAACTACCTTCCTGTTGATATGCCGCGTGAGAAGGATTACACGCTAGGCAAAATTTTGCCGACTACGGCGGAAACTGGTTACGGTAAGGAATACAAAAAAATCAAGACAGAAACTACCGATACAGTTAATGCTGGCACGGGACAAAACGAACAAAATACGACGGTAGAAGCAACGGGCGGACTGCCACATATTTATGGGGTTAATGGCGGTCTTGCTTACACCACAACTGCAACGCTGCCAGGTCGCTTCCAAGAAACCTTATTGCTTGCCAATATGGGGCAGGGCGGACGCGGAGCTTTCGCGCTGAAAATTGGCGGTAACGATGCAACTTCGGCGACGAAAAAAGCTGTCGGTATCGATGCTGGCAATTACACCGCCAATGTTCCGATGTATCAAATCAAAAACGGTGATGCTGGCGTAAAAATTGGTTATACCGTTGGTATTCCAGTGTTTGCTCAACTTGCATATAAATGGGCAACTCCTGCATCCGCAATTGTTAATCCGAACGACGAAGCAAATAAAGATGCCGATAAAACGCGCCCTAGCACGAAATGTTCAGGTGAGGAATATGACACCGATTTAACTCGTGCGGTTGCTTGTGCGAACCAAAATGTGCGTTTAGTTGGTTTTGTTGCAAATGGTTATCCAACTGCTGGTAACGAAAATCACGATGCTGCACCGACTTTGTATGTTTTCGAAGCTTTGGGATATGAAATCGGTAACGCTAAAACGGGCGAAGATGCGGATAAAAACGCAATATCGCTTGCGAAGAAAACTGGTGATGCAGCTGGTAAATTGATTAGAGCGGTGCAAATTGGCGATGCAACTGCGGGACGCGATGGGGTTATGGCTTTGGCATCACCAACTCCGCTTGATTCTGACGGCGACGGTATCGTTGATGTGGTTTATGCAGGGGATTTTGCTGGTTCGATGTATCGCTTTGATTTGCGCTATGACGATAAAGACTGGAAGGCATACAAAATCTTCTCTGGCGACAAAACTCGTCCGATTACCTCTGCTCCTGCGGTTTATCGGATAAATGGTGTAAGTAATTTGCAATATGTCGTAACTTTCGGCACAGGCAGCGATATTTATCCGAAAGATTTGTCAGATGAAGACGGCGGCGGTGCTAAGGATGTGCAACGGATTTACGGTATTTATGACGATTTAGCCCTTGCTGGCAAAACCAAAACCGATGCCGAATTGTTAGAACGCAAACTGACGGTAACCGAGCGCGAACATAAATTCGCCTCTGGATTTAATGCTGGACAAGAACCTGCATTCCGCCGAGTAAATGCAATTGAAGGTTGTGATTTTGACGGACAAAAAACGCAAGCTTTGAATAACCCAGCGACAACTTGCCCAATGGGAGTAAAACAAGGTTGGTATTTGGAGTTGTTGCCGAGCAGACCGTCTGATGTCAAACCAGAAGATGTTGGTGGTGATAAGGAAGTTATTGAATATTCCAGCGAACGGGTAGTAACGCGTCCGCAATTGCTCTTAAATTCTGTGTTCTATACCACTCGTAGCTATATCGTCGGCGATGGTGAAATCGATTTGTCAGGAATTGGCAAAGATAACGCTGATAAACCAGAAACTTGCAACCAAGAAGAAACGGTTGAAGGAGCAAATGTTGGTATAGGAACTTCTTGGATTCTTGGTTTTAATGTGCTCACAGGCGGCACTCTCGACCAAGCTCGCTTCCAATTTATGACTGAATACGATAAAGATACTGGTAAGTCTTTGAATAAAGCCAAAGCGGGAATGGAAACGATTGTTGGCTTTGAATTAGATGCTGGTATGGAAGTGGTAGAAGAAAGCGCAGATGACCACGGCGGCACAACCGACAAGTCAGGCAAAGACAATAACAACAAGAACATTGCTTCTGCTCTCACGATTATTGACTTCTCATCAAACGACAGCGTCCTTGATGCAGTTGATGAAAACGGCAATATCGGTAACGGTTTGCAGCAAAGTCTTGGCGGTGTTTATGACGCAACTCTCAACGGTTCAAAACCATACAGCGCGATTAGTGTGAAAAGTAATAGTTGTGTGAAGAAAAACACTTATGGTGCTTTCACGAACTTGTCCAGCGCTGGTAAGGCGGGAGTTGGTTTAGATGCTAATGAATGTGCTGGTGCGTTTGTTAGAACATCTTTACGGGAAATTAAAATGATTGAATAGTGATTTTTGCACTGTTTTATTGTTTTTAATTAGCAAAAAAGCGGGAGAAATCTCGCTTTTTTGTTTTCGATGCTCATCTAAATTTAGGCTAGTCCTATTTTTGTCCTCGTCATCTTGAGCGTAGCGAAGGATCTGCCGATAGAGATTTTTCGCCTGCGGCTCAAAATGACGAATTTTTAGACACTACCTTCAATAAAAACAATGATGAGCAAAGGGTTTATCTAAAAATTTAAGTCATTTGTTGGTTTTGAAAAAATTTGAAAGCGGGGAATGGGGCAGCAGCCCCACAACTTTCTCAATTTTTTCGAAGAATGAAAAGAAATGGATGTTTAGATGTGTTCAGTATTTTGAATAGAGTAACGGAGAGCAACAATGCGCACAGCAAGTTTTAATCGTCATACCAAAGAAACGCGGATTTCTGCCAGCATCAATTTAGACGGCACGGGAGTAAGCAGTATCAATACGGGGATTGGTTTTCTTGACCATATGCTCGACCAAACCGCAAGACACGGGCTGATTGATATTTCTTTGGAAGCGCAAGGCGATTTGCATATTGATTGTCATCACACGGTGGAAGATGTGGGAATTACGCTTGGTGAAACTTTGCGGCAAGCACTCGGTGAAAAGCGCGGAATTAGCCGTTTTGGTCATAGTTATGTGCCGTTAGATGAGGCGTTGTCGCGGGTGGTTATTGATTTTTCAGGCAGACCGAGCTTGCATTTTCGGGCGAATTTTTCTCGCGACAAAATCGGCAATATTGATACGGAAACTTTTGCGGAATTTTTCCAAGGTTTTGCTAATCATGCGCTGGCGACGATACATATCGATAACTTACACGGAATAAATAATCATCACATTATTGAAAGTATTTTTAAGGCATTCGGTCGTGCTTTGCGGCAAGCGGTTCGGATTGATAAAAGAAACCCCGATCAGATTGCATCGACGAAGGGTAGTTTGTAAGCCAAGATTTTTACGGTGCAAGCGGCAGAAATTGCCGCTTTTTTTATTTAATGGCATATCGAAAAATTCGTCATTTTTAGCCGCAGGCGAAAAATCTCTATCGGTAGATCCTTCGCTGCGTTCAGGATGACGAGAGTTAAGAAATAGAACTACCCCTAAATTTAGATGCGCATTAATTTTTATTAGCAATTTTGGCGAGCAATTTTTTTTCCTCTTCACCTAATTCAGCTCGGACGGAAATTTTTCTGTTTTGATATTCAAATTCGATAAATTCCGCGTGCAGGAACATTGATTTGTAGCCGAGATTTTCGATTTTGCGGTTGAATTGAAAATCGCCGTATTTTTTATCTCCTGCGATGCCGAAACCTTGCGATTTAACCGAGACGCGGATTTGATGTGTTCTGCCGCTTAAAAGTTTGGCTTCGACGAGTTTTGCGCCGAGAAATTTTTGCCGTATTGCAAATTGAGTTATGGCTAATTTGCTATTGGGTTCATCTTTTTTGCAGATGAGCATTTTTTCTTCGCCGTTTATTTCTGTTTTTTTTAGATAAATTTGGATTTCGCGGCAATTTTCTCGCCAGTCATTTGTAAGGAATATGTATTTTTTCGTAATGCGACCGTCTTTGGAAGCTTGTTGAAAAGCGTTGAGAGCAGGGCGGTTTTTAGCGAGCACCAACACGCCAGTTGTGTCGCGGTCGATGCGATGGGCAAGATGCGCGTAGTTTTCGCCCCAGATTTTTTTGACCACATCGATTAAGCCGTATTCTCTTTGGCTACCAGCATGCACTGCTATTCCAGCGGGTTTATTGAAAATCAGAAAATTTTCATCTGTAAAAATTACCCTCTTTTGGATTAAATCAAGGAAATAATCGGGGATGAAAATTTCTTTTTTTTCTTCGAGATAAAGCGGTGGAATTCGGATTTCATCATTTAATTGCAATTTATATTCGGCTTTAATTCTTTTCTTATTAACTCGAACTTCACCCTTGCGCAAGATTTTATATATTTTGCTTTTCGGTAAATTATTTAACCTGTTGATGAGAAAATTATCTACTCTTTGCCCGATATTATTCTTATCTACGGTTAAATATTGCACCCCAGAGAAGTTTATTTTTTCAGTCATTAGCTTGTTTTTAAGGTGTGATTTTATTATTGAATTACTTAAATTTTGTAACACTAAATGCTTCAAAAGCAAGCAAAATAATTTCTTTTGCCTGGCTTTTAATAATATCTTGAGAGAATGGATCAGTAAGTGAGCAAACAACCCCAGTTAAGATGCTTTGCAGGTATGAATGCACCAAATCAACGCTATATTTATCGGATATTTCTCCGCTTTTGATATTTTGCTCGATGAGACGGCGGAGTTCTTGACGGATAATTAAGCGATATTGCGAAAATAAAGAATTGATTTCTGATAATTCCTGATTTAAGAGTTGTTCTTGGCGGATAAAAAATATTCTTGCAAAATGTAATCTAATTGCAAAATTAGGTAAATCAGCGACAAATAAGGCAAAAATTTCCGCTGTTTGCTGCCAAGAATAGTGCCCGTTTAGTAGCTTTTGTAATTCATTTATGTCGTTTTTTAGATATTGTTCGCAAAGAGCGCGGAGAATTTCTTGTTTATTTTTGAAGTGCCAATAAACCGCCCCTCTTGTCATATTTGCTTCCACCGCGATATGCGACATTTTGGTGTATTTATAGCCCTTTTCGTCGAATAATTTAATAGCCGTTTCGATGATTAAATTTTTGGTCTCTTCGACCTCTTCTTTGGTTCTACGCATGGTGTTTGTATTACTTGATATGACTGTTGATGAAATTAAAAGTATAGTTAAGAAGTATTAGATTTACGGACTGATTGAATATTTCAAAATACGCGCTGTATTTCATAAGAAATATAAAAATATAAAAAATAAAGGCGAATTGCTCCGCCTTTTAACTATTTGAATTTTTTACGGACTTAACCGACGATTAACTTATCGGTGATTTCCGTCCATTTTTCGATTTCTTTTTCACCCTCTTGACGGCGACCGAAAATTTGCAAGACGGTTTGTCCGTATTTATCAAAACCTTCAAGACATGAAATATAACCATCAATGGTTGGACGGCGCACCACCCAAGCTTCGCTAATGTTTTTGTCTTGCAGATGCAGATTGAAATCCTCTTCTTTGTGATCCAAGATATTGAGCCAATCGCCCATTCTTTTGACATTGTGGATTTTGGCGGTATGAATTTGCACCAAACCAGAATTTCCGACAAAAATCATCACTTCAATTCCAGCTTCTTTTATTAAGTTGAAGGCATTTTCAAAACTTTGTCCTGAAAGCTTGAACGCGCAATTTTCTGGAGCTTGTTCATAAGCGCAAATACGGTCAATTCCGTAGCGTTTAATTATTCCGCCAAATTGATGAATATCTTTTAATTCCAACCATTCCTGCTGAAATTTTGCTTTTTCTTCCGCGGATAGTTCTTTGATTTGCCGCTCTGGCACGGTTTTTTTATTGAACGAGAGAGCTGGTTTTGTTTTTTTGAATTCCTGGGTGATTTTTTCCCATTCGGCGATTTTGTCTTGTTCTGTCAAATAAACTTTTTGCACCGCTTGACCGCAATCATCGTAGAACTGGATTGAATGCGAGGCGATATTGCGGCTTGTATCTTTTACCGCCAAAACGTATTTCCATTTGCTCGGAAACATACGCAAATTTAAGCCTTTGATATTGACGGCTATTCCGATTTTTTCGCTTAATTTGACTTTTTCATAAACACCGTTTTTTTCGTGTACTGCGTTGTCGTTACGCACGATGGACATAACTTTGCCTAAATTTTCAAGGCGCAGTGTGATTAAATCGCGGATAACTTCAAAGCCTTCGCCTAAAAATGTTGCATTGGGATTTGTAAGCATCAATTCGCATTCGCTGATGCCTAATTTTTCAGCTGCTTGATAGGGATAGAAATGCGCTTTATCGGCTTTGAGTTCGAGATATTTTTGCCAGTAGTTTTCTTTTTTATCTTGTGCGAAAAGGCTTAAAGATGAACTTGCGAATGTCAAAAAACTGGCACTTTGGATAAATCTTCTTCGTTGCATTTTGTTTGTGTCTCCGTATTGAATACAAAAATGATGATTTATGCCTTGAATGATGATTTTCAATTTATAAAAATTGCGCTTAAATTTTGAGGTTAAGCGCAGTCTTTAATTATTTATTTAAGTTGATATTTATCTTTATCTTCTACTGATAACAAATTCCAAACCGACGGAAGTATTCATTGCCGTGGAATTGGGCGTTGGTTTGTAATGACCGACGCGACGCACGGCTTCGAGTGCCGCTTGGTCGAGCGCAGTATTTCCTGATGAGCGCGCAATGCGGACATTGCTAATTGTGCCGTCGGGGAGCACGGTAAATGCGATAACTGGCGTGCCCGTTATTCCCTGTTGTTGTTCGCGATTGGGATAGCGTTTATTGCGTTGGATTGCGGCATAAAGCCCTTGTTTGTAATTTTTATCGTTACCAGCGGAGGCGGCAGCGCGTGCAGCTTGTGCTTTGGCGGCAGCGGCGCGGGCGGCTTGTGCTCTGGCATTAGCTTCTGCTGCGGCTTTTCGATTTGCTTCGGCTTGCGCTCTGGCTTGTGCTTCGGCACGGGCATTTGCTTCGGCTTCTCTTGCGGCTTGTTCGCGGCGCAGAGCTTCTTTTTCCAAGCGTTCTTGTCTTTGCTTTTCAGCTTGTTCGCGTTTGATTTCTTTTTGTTTTTCCCGTTGTTTTGCTTGTTCTTTGCGTTTTTTCTCGCGTTGTTCGGCGATTCGTTTTTCTTCAATAACTTTTTGTTTTGCGATTTCCTGTTGTTTTATTGCTTCTTGTCGAGCGGCTTCCTCGGAGGCTTGCCGTCTTGCTTCTTCGGCTGCTTGTCGCTCTGCTTCCTGCCGTGCGGCTTCTTCGGCTGCTTGGCGTTCGGCTTCCTGATGTTCGGCGAGGGTGTCGGTTTCGGTTAATTGCAATTGAGTTATTTGTTCCCAGTCGATGCTGGTCGCTTCGGAATTGGGAATTGGTGTTTTATTGAGAAGAAACATAATTCCCAGCACAACAGCTGCGTGAATTGCCGCCGTGATGGTGAATGAGGAATATTCCTGATATTTGTGATGGGTATACATAGTTATTCCTTATGACTTCGGCGTGGTAAGCACGGAAATATTTTTGAGTTGATAGGTTTTGAGCAGTTCAGAAAGCGATACGAAAGTTTCAAACGGTGCTTCGCGGTCGAGTTTGAGCAAAATCGGCTGGGATTTTTCCCAGGATTTCATTTCCGCTTCGATTTGTTGGAGGCTTATTTGTTCGGAGGAGTTGTCGAGGTAGTAGTGTTGTTCTTTATCGACGGTGATTACTTTCGGTAATTTTTCGCTTTCGACGGGATCGGCGTTATCAGCGGCAGGTAGCGATACATCGATTTTGCCGTTATGAGTAAAACTGGCGGTAAGCAGCGTGATGGCAAGCAGCACCAGCATTATGTCGATAAACGGTATGACATTTATCTGGTCGAACTTTTTCATAATTCGCCGCCCTCATAATTGCGCCGTGCTGCCCAAACTTCCTCGTCATTTGCTTCGTTTTCTTCGCTCAAATTGCGAAATTTCACTCTTTTATCCGTTGAAAAAACGCTTTCTTCTCGTGGATTTGCTGCGTTTTGGTTTTTATTGCCGTGTTGGGAATGCCATTTGCGGCGGCGGACATTGGCGGAATTAGTAAGTAAGTTGTAAGAAATAATTGACGGTATCGCAATCAAAATACCGAGTGCGGTTGCTTTGAGGGCGAGAGCGAGACCGACCATAATTTTGCCGATTTCGATTTGTCCGCCTTGCTGCCCGATGTCGTAAAAAGTAATCAAAACACCGACAACTGTGCCGAGTAGTCCGACATACGGTGCATTTGAACCGATGGTGTAAATCGGGGTTAAACCGCGTTCCAGAGCGTTATCGAGCTGATGAATATCGGGATAAAGTTCGAGGTCGATTTGCGCATAAAACCAAGACCGTTCGATGGTTTTCCAAATCATTATGAAACTCATAATTCCGAGCACGATAAAAATAATGTTGTCAAGATGTTGTCTTAAAAAATCAATCATTTGATAATTCCTTAAAAATCAATAGGTTGGTGGTTGTTAGCTGCTTTTTATTATTGCGTGCAGGTTATTTTGAAAACGCTTGTTTTAGCTCATTCAAGGTGCGTTCTAATGCGATTATTCCGCCGAAGTCGATATAAATTTCAGCAGGAGAGAGGTAAATCAGGCGATTATTTTTAGCTGCTTTGCTATCGAGAGTTCCAGCTTTGGAGAGAGTTTCTTCGGCTTTTTCCGCATCTTTTTGGTCGATAGCTTTTGCTCTATCAACAACGAAAATCCAGTCGGCATCCGCGTTTTTAATAAATTCCGCATCGATTGATTTAGTGCCACCGTGATTGCGCGCAGGTTTGCCGTCTGCTTGTTTTTCCGCTTCTTTGTCGATTAGTTCAAAGCCTAGTTTTTCAATCCAGCCGAGGCGTGATTCTTTGCCGAAAAGCGAGAGTTTTCCGTCATTAGCCAGAATGATTAAAGCTTTGCCTGTTTTTCCTTCGGCGGCGGTTTTGGTTTCCGCGAATAATTTGTTGATACGGGAAGTGATTTCGGCGGCTTTTTCTTCTTTACCGAAGATTTTTCCGAGAGTGGCAAGGCGGTTTAAGGTAGCAGTAAAACTGTCGCCATCCATTGATAAATCGATGGTTTGCGCAATTTTTGCCGCTTCATCGAAATTTTTTGCGCTTTTCGTAGCAACGATGATGAGATCGGGTTCGACATTTGCGATTTTTGCAAAATCAACTTCGCGCATTGAACCGAAAGTTTTAGCGTTTTTATGCGCATCGGCGACAAAATCAGGGCGGAGTTTGTCGGGCGTTGCCGCAGCTTCCACTTCAAGTGCGGCGAGATTGTCTAAAACTCCGACATCGAGGACGGCAACTTTTTTGGGAGTTTCTTTGATTTCCACTGCACCTTTTTTGGTTTGGATTTCAAAGGCACTAGCATTTAATAAGGTAAAGGCGGAAAAAATTCCTAAAAATAGTGCTGTTAGACGCATAGAAAATTCCTCATTGTTGATGGATAAAAATATTCTTAATAATAATATTTATTATTTGGAGATAAGAATAATTATCAAAAAAGTTAATTTTTCAACTCGGAAAATTCTTTTTGGGCGTATCTAAATTTAGGGTTAGTTCTATTTTTTTTACCTCGCCATCTTGAGCGCAGCGAAGGATCTTTCGATGGAGATTTTTCGCCTAGGGGTCAAAATGACGAATTTTTAGATATGCCAGTTTGTCATTCATTTGTATTTATTCTTCACACATTTGCTAGTAATTGTGAGGAGATAATTTCCTGCAAGAAAACCGTTATTTTTCAGAAGAAGAGAGAAATATTCAGTATGGAGAAAAAATCAATCAGCATTATTTACGGCTCGCAGATGGGCACAGGCGAAAAAATCGCGAAAAAACTCGCGCAGGAAGCGCAAAAAAATGGCTTTTATGCAGAAGTTCTGCCGATGAATTCCGCAAAAATCGAAAAACTTGCGCAAATTGACCGCTTGCTCGTTGTAACTTCAACTTACGGCGACGGAGAATTTCCCGACAACGGGCACTATTTCTGGAAAAAAATCGAACAATCATCAGAAAAACTCGGTAATTTGTATTACGCAGTGCTCGCGCTCGGCGACCGTGAATATCCGAATTTCTGCCGCGCAGGAAAACTCATCGACGAAAAACTATCCGCATTAGGCGCAAAACAAATCCTCGCACGGACAGAAATTGACGGTGATAGCCGAAAAATATCCGCCGAATGGATAAATAAAGTCCTGATTGAGGCAGAAAAAATTACAAGTTGCGGTGTAAAAAGCTTGACAGACGGCGAAATTGCTATCCGCGAAGAAAAATACAGCGCAACTAAACCATTTATGGCAAAACTAAAAAACCGCATTCGCTTGTCGGGCGCGGGTTCTAGTAAGGAAATAATCCATCTCGATGTTGATGTAACGGGAATGGAGGAAGAATACCGCGCAGGCGACATCCTCAATATCAAAGCGCGAAATTCATCTCTGGCGGTGGAAAGAATTTGCCAAGCGGCAAAAATTAGCGTGGAAAGCGATGTGCAATTTGACGGCAAGACGCAGAAAATCGGCGATTTACTGGCAGAAAAGTTTGAAATTAGAACTCCGTCAAAGGAATTTTTTGATTACATCGCAGAACATACCGAAGATGGCAACTTTCTACGCCTGCAATCCAAACCGAAAAGCGAGGCTTGGAAAAAATATATTTACGGTAAAGAAACTGCCGATTTCATTCGGGAATTCGCCGATATTCCGTTTAGCGTCGAAAAATTTCTTGCGGTTTTGCCAGAGCTTAAATTCCGCGCTTATTCAATTTCCTCATCAGGTTTAGTTAGCTCAAATACGGTGAGCCTTACCGTCGGGCGGGTGATTTATGAAATTGACGGTGAGAAAAAATACGGTGTTGCCTCAAATTGGCTGGCTGAAATTGAAAATGGCGCAGAAATTCCCGTGTTTTTCTTCCATAACCCGAATTTCAAAATTCCTGAAAATCCCGATAAAACGGCAATTATGGTCGGTGCAGGCACGGGAATTGCACCGTTTCGGGCTTTTTTACAAGAACGAGAAGCACGCGGCGATACGGGTAAAAATTGGCTCTTTTTTGGCGACCGTAACCGTGAATATGACTTTATCTATCAGGAAGAACTCGAAAATTGGCAGAAAAACGCAGTGCTAAACCATTTGGAACTTGCCTTCTCCCGCGATCAAGCAGAAAAAATCTATGTGCAGGACAAATTGCAAGCTTGCGCTCGTGAAATATTTTCTGAACTCGAAAATGGCGCGGTTTTTTACATTTGCGGTGATGCAAGCAAAATGGCAAAAGATGTTGAAGCGGCAGTTTTATCAATCATCGCAGAATATGGGCAAATGGAGAGAGAAAAAGCCGCGGAATATCTCGAAAAGCTTAAAAATGAAAAAAGATTTCTCCGCGATGTTTATTGATTTGCAGCCGTTTTGTTATGTAAAAAGTTGAAAAACCAACATTTCGCTCACAGAAACGCTCGTATTTCGTATTTAGGAGAGTCTTTAACGGACTTGAAAACTGTGCAAAAACGGATTTATTCATCAGAAGAACACGGTATTGACCGAGATAATTTCAGCGACCATGCGGTAGAAATCTGTCATAGACTTCATAAAAGCGGCTATCAAGCCTATTTTGTTGGCGGTTGCCTGCGCGATTGTCTCTTCGGCGAAAAACCAAAAGATGTAGATATCGTTACCAACGCTACGCCAGAGGAAATTGTGCGAATTTTCCGTAAAGCTCGCATCATCGGCAAACGCTTCAAAATCGTGCATATCACCGTGGGAGGCGAATTATTCGAAGTCGTAACTTTCCGCCGCGACGGCAATATCGAAATGCAGGCAAGCGGAATTAGCAAATTAGAAAAAAGAGAGCTGTATAAAAACAATTCGCGAGTGATAACCCAAACGGGGCAGTTGGTTCGCGATAACGATTACGGCACATTTGAAGATGATGTTTTGCGCCGCGATTTCACCATCAATTCACTCTATTACGACCCAGAAAGCGAAGAACTTATCGATTGTTTAGATGCAATCGCAGATTTGAAACAGGGAATAATCCGTTTTATCGGGCAAGCCGAAAAGCGTTGCGAGGAAGACCCCGTCAGAATGCTTCGAGCCGCAAGAATTGCCGCGAAATTAGGTATGGAGCTCGATAAAGATACCGAAAATGCCATCAAATTTTCCTTAAAACAATTGCAATCCGTATCCAGAGCGCGTCTGCTGTTTGAAATTGAAAAATTATTTTTGAGCGGTTACGGGGAAAAATCATTTATTGCGCTTCGGAAATACGGCTTGTTTGCCCAGCTATTTCCCGATGTCGAACGGATTTTTCATCACCCAAACCAGCAGTTAGCCGAATATGCCGAAAAGCTGATTTGCTCGGCATTAAGAAATAGCGATGAACGGGTGCAAGACGGACTGCCAGTAACAATTGCCTTTGTTTTAGCCGCTTTTTATTGGAGTGTCTATCAATTGCAATACACGGGTGTTTGTAAAAATAACGATAACTGGCACAGCGCAATGCACGAATCCGTCGATATCGTGATGCTGGCTTTATTGGAAACTATCAGCATTCCCGTGCAATTGCGCTCGATGATTCGCGATATTTGGGTGTTGCAAGCACATCTGGAATTGGGAAAAAATAAACCGAAAAAAGCAAATTCCTTGCTCTATCAACAACGGTTTAGCGCGGCAATGGACTTTTTAGAGTTGCGCCAGCAAGCAGGAGAAGAAAAAGCCGAAGAACTTTTGAACTGGTGGCAGGAGTTTTTAGAAAATGCTGATGAGCTGGGAGACGGTCAATCGATAGACAAATTAGAACGAAATTTGCCAGTTGATAAAAAATCAAAAGCAATAGAAATGCGGAAAATCCGCCGTCGCAGACGCAGAAAATAGGCTCAAAATGAATAAAAAATTGCAGCGAGTGTGGATTGCTTTTGGTTCTAATATGAATAATCCGCTCGAACAGCTAAAAACGGCAAGAGATAATTTGCGTGCCTGCGGTTTAATCGAAGAAAAAGCATCAAATATTTATCAAACAGCTGCTTGGGGATATACCGAACAGCCTGATTTTTTTAATGCGGTAGTGCGATATAAAACCGATTGGGGGGTAGAAAAAATACTCGAAATATGCCAATTATTAGAAGCAAAACAAGGGCGAGAAAGACCTTTTAAGAATGCTCCAAGAACCCTTGATTTGGATATTTTATTATTCGGAAATAATGCTGAAATTAGCATTAACAGTGCAGATTTAATTATTCCGCATAAATATATAAAAGAGAGGAATTTTGTAATTGTTCCACTGATGGAAATAGACCCTAAAATTAGCATTAACGGTGAAGAAATTTCCATAATTGCTAAAAGGCTTGAAATGACGGGAATAATGCAAATAAAAACAGATAACAACTGGAAAAAAATACTCACAGAGTGAAGAAATTTTTTAAGTAGAATATGCTTTTTAATATCTTTAATTTATGGAGAAAAATCAATGACAGACTACAATCAAGTGCTTGATGCTGGTGATGTTGATAATGGAATTATCAATGTTGTAGTGGAAATTCCACAAGGTTCGAATAATAAAATCGAATGGAATAGAAAATTAGCTTTAATGAAACTCGATAGAGTTGAACCGAAAATATTTGCTAAACCGACTAATTACGGCTTTATTCCGCAAACATTAGATGAAGACGGTGATGAATTAGATGCTTTAATTATTACCGAAGAACCTCTGCCAACAGGTGTTTATATGTCCGCAAGAGTGATTGGAGTAATGAAATTTGTTGATGACGGTGAAGTCGATGATAAAATCGTTGTAGTGCCAGAAGATGATAGAAATACTGGTAATAAAATTAAATCATTATCCGATTTAGGCGAACAATTGATTAAACAAATAGAATTTCATTTCAATCATTACAAAGATTTGAAAAAAGCAGGAACTACCAAAGTAGAAAAATGGGGTGATATAGAAGAAGCTAAACAGGTGATAAAAGAATCACAAATAAGATGGAAAAATAAATAAAAGAGTATAATTTTTAAGGTAAAAGAGTAATGACTAAAAAAATTCCAATGACCAAAAAAGGTGCGGAAGCTTTAAGACTTGAATTAGAAGATTTGAAGTCAAATAAGCGTCCCGCAGTGATTGCAGCAATTGCCGAAGCACGCGAACACGGTGATTTGAAAGAAAATGCCGAATATCATGCCGCTCGCGAACAACAAGGCTTTATTGAAGGTAGAATTCAAGATATTGAATATAAACTCGGGAATATGCAAATTATCGATGTAACCCAGATGAAAAATGACGGCAGAGTTATTTTTGGAACTACCGTTGAATTGGAAGATGTCGATAGCGGCGAGCAAATGACTTATAAAATCGTCGGCGAAGATGAGGCGGATATAAATCAATCGTTAATTTCCAATACTTCTCCAATTGCCCGCGCTTTAATGGGTAAAGAAGAAGGAGATGTGGTTGATTTAGTCGTTCCAGATGGTAAGAAGTCGTTGGAAATAATGGCTGTTCATTATGTGGAGTAATATACTTTTTAGGTTATAGATTAAGTAGGAATTTGATAATGAATGATATTGAAGGGTCGAGGCAGCAGGATAAAATAAGCAATTTATTAAAAATAAGTTATGAAAAGCTGAAAAATTTATCTACCTCAATGCCTTTAATGCAGCAAAAACACGGTGAAGAAGAAGCTTCTCGCCGTGAATTTACAAAGAAAATTAAGCAATTTTGTGAGCGTAATCTGCTCAATGAAGATACCGCTTCAATGATGGAAGCATTGTTGGAAATCGGTAAAACGCAGGTGCGGGATATTATGATTCCTCGCGCACAGATGACGATAATCAAGGAAAATTGGAATTTGGAAAAAATTCTTTCGGTTATTCTTGAATCGCATCATTCTCGCTACCCTGTTTTTAATGAGGAAAAAGAAGAAGTTATCGGTATTTTAATAACCAAGGATTTATTACCGTTACTTGCGGATAAATATAACTCCGAAATAGATTTGAAAAGCATACTTCGACCTGTAACTTTGGTGCCAGAGAGTAAAACTATTGACGCGATGCTGCGAGAATTTAAGGTTAAGAGGCATCATATGGCAATAGTTATTGATGAATACGGTGCGGTTTCTGGATTATTGACTATTGAAGATGCAATTGAAGAAATTGTTGGTGAAATTGATGATGAACATGATACAACTCCCGAAACACAAGTTCGTAAATTAAATTCAAGAATTTTTTGGGTGAAAGCTTTAATGCCAATCGAGGAATTTAATCAATACTTTAATTGTGAATTGCCCGATGAAGATGCGGATACGATTGGCGGCTATGTCTTGCAGCAGTTCGGAAGAATGCCTGTCAATGGTGAAAGTTTAGATATATCAGAGAGAATAAAAATAACGGTGGCAAAAGCTAATCAAAGAAGAATTTTTACTCTTAAATTGCAGATAAAAAATATTGATGAAAATACTGAAAAGGATGAAAAATCTAGTCAAATGGTGGAAAAAATAAATGCTGATAGTGCACAATTTGCAATGTTAAATGCGAAAAAAAATGAGATGGAAGGGCAAATTTAGTTTTCTTGGAGATACCCGCAAAAGCGGTATTTTTATTTTCTTAAACATAACTTGTAGGTAATTAGTAATTATGAAAAATATTATTGAAATCTTATCCGCTAGTCATAAAGTTACTCGTGAAGAGTTTTTAGAATTAGAAAAACTTGCTATTTACGGTGATGTTGAAGCAAGATTTAAGTTGGGTTACTTCTATCACAAAAGGCGTAGGGATGAGTTGGATACTAAATCGGCATTGCAATGGTTTGAGTTAGCCGCGAAATCGGAACATATCGAAGCACAATATCATTATGCAAATTATTTAATGCAGGCAAATAGTGCTTTTGAAGCCTTTATTTGGTATCAAAAAGCGGCTAAACAGGGTTATTTATCCGCGCAAATCAGTATTGCAAATATGTATAAACAGGGTTTAGGGGTAAAAGCAGACAAATTGGAAGCGCAAAAATGGTATGAAAAAGCGGCAAATCAGGGGGATGAGACTGCAAAATTAGCCTTAAAACAATTCGAATTAACTGCTAATGATGCTATTGCTGGTTGATTATGGTTTAAGCTCAATATAAGCCAATATGATATAAAAAAACGGGATTTGTGATATCCCGTTTTTTTATTGCCGTAATGATTTATTCGATATTTATTTCAGGTAATTTTTTAACCACATCATCAAGGGTTTTTAGTTGTATTAAAAATTCTTTTAGTTTATTTAACGGTAGGGCAGAAGGACCATCACATTTAGCTTGATTGGGATTAGGGTGTGCTTCTAAAAAAATACCTGCAATTTTGGTGGCAATTCCTGCCCGTGCCAGCTCTAAAATTTGACTTCTTCTACCGCCTGAACTTGCGGCATTTGCATCGCGACATTGAAGTGAATGCGTTACATCAAATATAATCGGAAGATTATTGCAAGTTTTTTTCATTACCGAAAAACCGAGAAAATCTACAATTAAATTATCGTAGCCAAAATTGCTACCTCTTTCGCATAAAATCAGCTTATCATTTCCACACTCTTGGAACTTATTTACTATATTCTTCATCTGATTTGGGCTTAAAAATTGAGGCTTTTTAATATTGATTATTTTCCCTGTTTCAGCCATTGCCTTAACTAAATCAGTTTGACGAGCGAGAAAAGCAGGAAGTTGCAAAATATCGGCTACTTTTGCCACTTCTGCGCATTGAAATGGTTCATGTACATCGGTAATTATTGGGACATTAAATTTGCTTTTTACTTCCGCGAGTATTTCTAATCCTTTTTCAAGTCCAGGTCCGCGAAATGAATGAATTGAAGAACGGTTTGCCTTATCGAATGAAGCCTTAAAGATGTATGAAATATTCAGTTCTCGACATATTTGTGTATATTCTGAACAGATTTCTAGTGCCAGTTCAGAACTTTCTAAAACATTCATTCCACCGAATAATACAAAGGGCTTTTGATTAGATATTTCAATACTGTTGAGTGTAATTTGCATCCCAATTTTTCCTATTAAAATTGCAAAGAATAAATTATAAAGAATACTTGACAAGGATTGTAAATCTTTTTATGATGCAGCTTTTAATTAAAAAGAATTTTATTTTTATGACTAATACTTCAAAAATTGTTTTATTTTTAAGTTTATTTTTATCTGCATGTAGTTGGTTGCCAGGTTCAGGACCAAATCATAGCAAAATCTTAAAATTACAAGAAGAACAAGACTTACAAAATAAAGTCAAAATAGTTGATGTTAATGCTGAAATTGTGCAAGCGATTATGAATTCTAAACAAGAAGAACGCTTTTCTGCATTTAAGAATAAATCGGCTTATGGTGAAACAATTCGGGTTGGCGATAGCATTGAAATAAAGATTTGGGAAGCACCGCCTGCGGTTTTATTCGGCGGAGGTCTTGCGGCAAATTCTGGTGCTGGTAAATCTGATTTACCAATCCAAACAGTGAATAGTTCAGGTATGGTTAGCGTGCCTTTTGTAGGTGATATTAAAGTTGCAGGAAAAACTACCGAACAGGTGCAAGAGTATATTCGTCAAGCTTTGGCAAATAAAGCTAATCAACCGCAAGTTTTAGTCAGTATAAGTAATAATAACGCTCAAACGGTTACGATTATCCGTCAAGGAAAAAGTATGAAAATGCCGCTGACGGTTAATCGTGAAAAAGTGCTTGATGCGGTGGCAGCAGTGGGTGGCGGCAATGCTGAAACTAATGAAATGGCAGTGCAACTTACTCGCGGTAATGAAGTGAAAAAAATATCTCTTGACACTTTAATTAGCGATGCAAGAGAAAATATTGTTTTGAATTCGGGTGATGTGGTAACTTTAATCCATAATCCTTATAGTTTTACGGGTATGGGGGCAGTAAAAAGCACCAAAGAGGTGCGTTTTTCAACCAAAGGGATAAATCTTGCCGAAGCAATTGCGCAAATGGGTGGTTTGATTGATAGCCGTTCAGATTCGCGGGGGGTGTTCGTGTTTCGGCAAACTCCGTTTCATCGCCTGCCAAAAGAGGAACAAGAGCAGTGGAAAGCACGCGGTTATGCGGAAGGTTTAGATGTTCCGACGGTTTATCGAGTTGATTTATTAAATCCGCAGACTTTATTTTTAATCCAAAAATTCCCGATTGAAGATAAGGATGTTATTTATGTTTCAAATGCACCGCTGGCTGAATTCCAAAAATTCCTATCTATGATTTTTTCGATGACTTCACAAGGCATTGGAACGGTTAGTAAAATTGACGATTTATAAGAGAAGTAATATTTATGACAGATGAAGTTAAAAAAGATGATAAAACGGTAGAAGTAAGTACTACCGATAAGTCTGTGGATAATACAAAAATAGAAGTTAGTCAGGAAGAAATCGCGAAAAAACTTGCCGAAGAGAAAGCTAAAAAAGAAGCAGAAGAGAAGAAAAAACAGGAAGAAGCTGCCAAAAAAGCAGCCGAAGAGAAGGCGAAAAAAGAAGCAGAAGAGAAGAAAAAGCAAGAAGAAGCAGCCAAAAAAGCAGCGGAAGAGAAGAAAAAGCAAGAAGAGGCTGCAAAAAAACAAGCCGAAGAGAAGGCTAAAAAAGAAGCCGAAGAGAAGAAAAAACAGGAAGAAGCTGCAAAAAAAGCTGCCGAAGAGAAGTTAAAAAAAACCGAAGAAGAGCTAAAAAAACAAGCAGAAGCAGCAAAACAAGCATTAGATGAAAAAAATAAACTAGCGGCAGAAAAGAAAGCAATTGATGAAAAGCTAAAAAAAGCGGAAGAAGAGGCAAAAAAACAAGCAGAAGCGGCTAAACAAACTCTCGATGAAAAAAACAAAATAGAGGCAGAAAAACAAAAACTACTCGCAGAAGAACAACGCCGCGAAGAAGCACGCAAAGTTAAAGCAGAATATGAGCAAAGTGTCAAACGGAAATTTCGACCTTTGTTTTGGCTGATTGTCATTATTCCGACTTTATGTGCCGCCGTTTATTACGCATTGTTTGCTTCTGAAATTTATATTTCCGAATCAAGTTTTGTGGTGAGAACTCCCAATGGTAATCAGGGTATCGGTCAGGTTGGGGCTTTGTTGCAAACCACTGGTATTGGTAGAGCGCAAGATGATTCATATACGGTGCAGGAGTTTATGCAATCGCAGGCAGCTTTAAGTGCATTAGAGCAAAAATTACCGATACGAAATTTTTATAGTGATAAGGGTGATATTTTTGCGCGTTTTAACGGTTTTGGATTAAACAATTCAAATGAAGCTTTTTATCAATATTTTCGTAAAAGAATTAGCATAAATTTTGACAGTGTTTCTGGAATTTCAACCTTATTTATCCGTGCATTTAATGCCGAAGAGGGTAAAAAAATAAATCAACAACTGTTAAAACAAGCGGAAGAATTGATAAATAAATTGAATGAACGGGCCAGAAAAGATACCTTGACTTATGCGCAAATAGCGGTAAAAGATGCAGAGGAGAGGGTGCAAAAATCTTCCGAAGAGCTAACAAATTATCGGATTGAAAATAAATTGTTTGATTTACCTGCGGTATCAACTGTGCAACTTAATTTAATTTCCAGCTTGAAGCAGGAGATTATTACCATCGAAACGCAGATTGAGCAACTTCAAGCGATTGCACCTGATAATCCGCAAATCAAGGCGTTGAGAAGTCGGCAGAATAAGCTAAATCGTGAATTGGCGGCGCAATCGAAAGAGCTTGCGGGCGCGGATAATTCGCTTGCTGCCCAATCGGGTGAATATCAACGCTTAGTTTTGGACTATGAACTTGCAGGCAAGGAATTAACCGCGGCAATTTCGGCTTTGCATAGCGCAAAACAAGCGGTTGAACAGCATCAACTTTATCTTGAAGTAATCAATCCGCCGTCCTTGCCTGATTGGGCAGAAGAACCTCGCCGAATTTATAACACAGTGGCAATATTTCTAATTAGTTTAATTATCTACGGAGTGCTTAATTTGTTTATTGCGGCAATCCGTGAACATAATAATTAAAGCCATAATTCAAGCCATAAAAATTTCAAAATCAGCGGATAACTAAATGAAATACGGTCAAAATACATCGCTAGCAGAGGCGTTAAAAATACAGGGGAGGGTGATTTTTGCGCTGCTAATGAGGGAAATTCTTACTCGTTACGGTAGAGGAAATCTTGGCTTTTTATGGTTATTTATCGAGCCGTTATTATTCACTCTAATGATTGTTTTTGTCCGTCAAGCAGTCAAAATGAATACTTTTTTTGATATGGATGTTGCCTTTATTTTGACGGGATATCCGATGATTTTAATGTGGCGCAATGCTTCAAATCGCGCTATCGGTGCGGTAAAAGCAAATTTGAGTTTGATGTATCACCGTAATGTGCGAGTTTTTGATACTTTATTTAGCCGCGTTTTGTTGGAAGTAATCGGTGCGACGGTGGCACAAATTGGATTAGTGGGATTGCTGATTTTTATCGGTATGATTGATATGCCAGCGGATTTATTTTATATGCTCGCTGCTTGGACTTTAATGGCTTTTTTTGCTTTGGGATTAGGCACAATTATTTGCGCGATAGCCTATCATTTTGATAAATTTGGCAAAATTTGGAATATTGGTAGCTTTTTGATGATGCCGCTTTCTGGTGCGTTTTTTTATGTGCATAGCTTGCCCCCAAAGGCGCAGGAATTCTTTTTGTGGATTCCGATGGTTTCAGGCACGGAAATGTTTCGCCACGGTTATTTTGGTGATACGGTTATTACTCACGAAAGAATTGCTTATCTGATTATTTTTGATTTAGCGATGTTGCTTTTTGGTATGAGTGAAATTCGCAAAATCAGTAAAGGTATTGAACCGAAATGAATATAACTCCCATAGATTATGAAAAGTATCAAATAGGGAAGATATTCTTAAATATTTTGCTAAATATATTTGGTGGAAAATATACAAGAGGCAATTTTAGAACCTGAAAGAGTAGTGGCAAAGGCAATGTGTTATGACGATGTTGATGAATTTCCTCTGCTATGGAAAATCAAAGAAGATATGCTTTTGGCAATCAAAAATGCACAAGCTGGTTGGTTTGATATCCGTAGCTGGAATTATTGGCATTTAATGTTGGACTTAAAAACAATTGATGAACCGCTACCAGATTTGCCGAAAAGGAAGTTTGATATTAAATAGTAATAAAAATAAGATGAAGAGGGTAAAAATAAAATGATAAGAGTAGTAGAAGTTAGTAAAAGATATCGCACTAAACAGGGATGGAAGCAAGTATTTGAAGATATTAGTTTTACGATACAAAAGGGTGAAAAAATCGGCATTTTTGGCAAGAACGGTGCGGGTAAATCTACTTTGGTGCGATTGCTTTCTGGCGTTGAACTGCCGACTTCTGGGATTATTGATCGGCAAATGAGTATTTCTTGGCCTCTTGCGTTTTCGGGTGCATTTCAAACTTCGCTTACGGGGCTGGATAATTTGCGTTTTGTTTGCCGTGTTTATGGGATAGATGTTGAGCGTGCACATCAATTTGCTTTGGAATTTTCCGAGCTTGGTGAATACCTTTACGAACCGATTAAAAATTACTCCTCGGGAATGAAAGCGCGTCTTGCTTTTGCGATTTCTCTTTCGGTGGAGTTTGACTGCTATTTAATCGATGAGGTTATTGCGGTGGGGGATAAGCGATTTTCGGATAAGTGTAAATATGAGTTATTTGAAAAGCGCAAAGATCGTTCTTTAATTTTGATTTCGCATTCCCTTGCGGCTATAAAAGAGTATTGTGATAAAGCTTGTGTTTTATACGATGGCAAACTGCATCATTTCCCTACTATCGATGAGGCTTATCAGTTTCATACCGCGCATTGAAATTTAACTCTTTTTACTTACTGTCAAGTGTGTTGATGTTTTTTATTCTAGATTTTTTTTGCACTGTTTAATAAAAACGGCGGAAGAATATTTCCGCCGTTTTTATATTGTTATTCATCGACAAATATGAATAATCTTGCGCTATCTACTGACATACGCATACCATTTACCACATTTATTATGCCATCGCTATTTAGATAACAAAGACATTCCATTTCATTTGGATTGCCATAAACAGCATTCCAAACCAACGATAAACCGAAATCATACAGAGTTTCTCGTGAAGAAAAATAAAAACTTGCGTAACTACTGGTTGGATTATTTTTGTTTTCGTCCACAGTTATTTTTAATTGATGTTTTTGGTCATAAGCGATTATTTCTCCTGCTGGATTTTCATCTGGTGATAAATGAATATAAGTAGGTAATTTTTTACTAATCATTTTTTCTTACCTTTTTGCTCATTTTTAGAATCCCATATAACAACTCCACCATCATCAGTTGGAACAATATGCCAATCAGAATGTGCAGGTAAGTATCTATTTGGTATAACAGAAGGTTTTTGTAATTCTATGTTGTAATGGTCTATTTTGCCCTTATCTTGAATTCTTCCGTATGGGTCAGATAAGCCGTGAGCGTTTTCCCCCAAAATCTTTTCTAAAAATAACCAAAGTTCCGTCATCCAATTTTGTTGCGAGTTGATTAGGTCTATTCCCCAGAGGTGTAGCTTGATTAAGAGCTTCAATTACTGGGTCGGGTTTTACATTAGCAACAGCTTCCGAACCACCACTCTTTGCCTCAAAATCTTTATAACTATCGCTAAATTTTTCGCTTACGAGATAGTTTTTATATTCCTTATGAGGAGTTGTAAAGTCTGGTTTAACA
>JAFUTP010000038.1 GCA_017484165.1 Cardiobacteriaceae bacterium
CATCCGATGGCTCATTCTACCATCGTTTTGCGGATTTGTCAATAATTTTTTCATATAAATTTCCTGTTACAAATAAAAAAATACGCTTTATCAATAAAGCAAGAGCGATTATAAATAAAAGAAATTCCGCCTGTCGTGAAAAATGACGGTAAAACCGCCAAACAATATTGTCGTCATCCTGAACGAAGCGAAGGATCTTCGATAGATTTTTCGCTACGCTCAAAATGACGGAAGAGGGCGGAAATTGATGGTAAAAATAAAAAATCCGCCGTTTTTACACAGCGGATTTGTGTTGTGAATGAATAAATACCGAGAATGGCACTCGTAGGTGCGAAGTAGGATTCGCTCCCGACCGTGTCGGGTAGCAGCGAGCGACTTATAATGCGGTGCTTTGAGCTGTAAGCGTTTGGCGTTTATTTTTTACTTATCTGAATAACTTAAATTGAATATGAATGAATTTATAAATTCCTTGCAGCCAGATTGGCTTGATTTAGAAATTTATCCGAGTGTTGAAGCGAAAGATTTACTTTTACGGGCATTGCGTTTAGTTAGTAATTGCGGTGAATATAAGCAGCAGGAAAATCAGGCAGTTTTATGCAGATTGCTGTGTGAATTGCATTCTGATAGCGTTTTGCTTTGTGCGGGAATTTTGTTTTATGCCCGACTGGACGAAAAAATCACTGATGAAGAGATAAAAGAAGAGTGTTCGGCGGAAGTGATGGATTTACTTAAAGCTTTCGATGCGCTTTCTTTGATTGACAATTTGCTTGACCGTGAAAAAAGCGATATTGAGCAATTGCGCAAAATGTTGCTGGCGATGGCAAGGGATATGCGGGCGGTGATTTTGAAGCTTGCGCTACAAGTTGTAGTTATGCGGCAAATTCACCGTTTTTCGCTTGAAGAGCAGCAGAAAATGGCACTGCAAACCCGTGATTTATTTGCTCCGCTTGCTAACCGTCTTGGAATTGCGCAATTGAAATGGCAATTGGAAGACGGTGCTTTGCTGGTTTTAGAGCCTGATATTTATCAGGAAATTTCGCAAAATTTGGAAGAAAAACGAGTTGATCGCGAACGCTATATCGCGCGAATAATTTCCGAACTTGAATATGAATTACAAAATAAATCGATAAAAATCAACCGTATTTACGGTCGAGTTAAGCATATAAATTCAATTTATTTGAAGATGAAGCGCAAAAGATTGCGTTTTGATCAACTAAACGATATCCGTGCGGTGCGGGTGGAGGTTGAGACAGAAGAGGATTGTTACCGTGTTTTATCGGTGGTAAATGAGCTGTGGCAGCCGTTGATGGAAGAGTTTGATGATTACATCGTGCATCCGAAGGCGAACGGTTATCAATCTTTGCATTCGACCTTGATTGGACCTGAAAATCGAATGCTCGAAGTGCAAATTCGCACTAGCAAAATGCATGAAAAGGCAGAACTCGGTTTTGCTGCGCATTGGAAATATAAAGAGAAAGGTGTTAAGCATTCACGGCAATTTGAGCAGCAAATCGAATGGTTGCGTCGCATTCTCGACGGTAAAGGTGATGAAAAACGCGGCGATGTAATTCTCGACCAATTCCGCAACGAAGCTTTTCGCGATCGCGTTTATGCCGTAAGTCCTGAAGGGAGGGTTGTCGATTTGCCAGAAGGCGCGACACCGCTTGATTTTGCCTATCACATTCATACTCAAATTGGACACCGTTGCAAGGGCGCGAAAGTAAATGGATATTTAGTTCCGCTAACTACTGCTTTGAAAAATGGCGATTCGGTGGAAATTATCACCCGTAAAGAACCTGCACCGTCTCCCGATTGGCTGGCGGAACACTTGGGCTATTTGCAATCTGGCAAGGCGAAAGCCAAAGTCCGTAGCTATTTCAAAAAACAAGAACGGGAAAAGAGTATCGAAACGGGGCGGGAAATGCTTGCACGGGAAATGAAACGCTTAGATATTTCCGCTGCAAGCATCGATTTTGCTGCTGTTGCCCGTAAATTTAATTTGATAAACGAAGATGATTTGCTTGCGGCTGTCGGTAACGGTGGATTGGGTGTGCTTGCGGTGGCGCATGAAATTTCTCGTGAGCAAATCAAAAATCAGAAAAAAGAACAAACTCTTGGCGAACGGCTCGCAGAAATTCCAGTCAAAGCCGCGAAAAATTCGAAAAAACAAGATATCGAAATAGAGGGTGGGGTGGATTTACCGATAAATTTCGCGAGTTGCTGCCGTCCTGTTCCGCCTTGCGAGGTTATCGGTTTTATAACCCAAGGACGGGGAATAAATATTCACCGCAAAACATGTCAAAACGCCGAACATCTTGCCGCTAAACATCCCGAGAGGATTTTGCAAGCGAAGTGGAATGCGGCAAGTCAAGGTCGCTATGTTGCTGATATTTATGTTTATGCCTATGACCGCATCGGTGTGCTGCGTGATATCAGTCAAGTTATCGCGAACGAGAAAACCATAATTTCTAAAATTGATTTGTCGCACAATCAACGCGGTGATTTGGAAGGAAAAATCAGTATCGAAATTGCTGATGTAGCACAACTGTCCAGAATTATGGATCGGCTTCGGCAAATAAAAGATGTTGCGGAAATTAAACGGATAAAGTCGTAAATCGCGAAATAAAAAAACGCCCAAGAGTTTTGAGCCTCTTGCCGTTTTTTTACAGAATTGAAAGTATCTTGTGAGGGTAATATCGAATAATTTTTTTCAATAAAAGAATTATTTTCTCTTTACATTCTTCAAGATTTACTTTTTGTTCATTGAAAAGAAAATATAAATACTCCAACTCTTGCCAATCTTTTTGATATTTTGATAAAAAGAATTCATCTTTTTGCAAAATATCTAGCAATAAATATAACTTCTTCTGATTAGTAACTATATTGTGAATAGTTTTATCGTAGAAAATATTTAATTGATTAAGGAAGTTTTCAGCTGCATTTTTTGCCTGTTGTTGATAAATATCTTCCCAAGATTGTGTGCTATCTGCAAGAAAAGAAGCATTTATTATTTCCAATTCTTCCCAGAGTTCATATATGGAATCAGAATGGTTTAATAATTCCTCCATAGTAATTACAAAGCTGGAAAAATTAGCTGGATTTTTGGCTATATTTTCTGGATTATTTTCCATTTTTTTGTTGAGTTGCAATACCATTGTGGATAGTGTTTTTTACGATACTGGGTAAAATTCCTCTATCTTGCATTCTGTCTTTTATTATATATTTTGCACTATTTGATGAAAAGAAGCGGAAGAAAATTGAAAACTCTTCCGCTTTTATTTTTTATCCAAATCGCTCTTTAATTAAAGCTTGGAAGTTATCTTTAATCAATTCATCAAGCTCTTTAACTATGCTTTCATAATAAATTAGAGGGATTTCTTTTAATTGCCACAAACCTTCATTTTGCGAATAGAAAAACCGTAAAGTTTCACCGACGATTTCGAATTTTGTATGTAGTCCATAATCCCATAATTCGCCAGAACTACGATTGAATAAATGATGTTTGATTGTTTCATCATCATAATTATCTTCTTCTTCAAAGTTAATTTGTTCGAATGGAATATTTGAACCGTCATATTCATAATTCAAAATATCTGCATAATCAGCAACCAGATGCCAACTTGTTGAAGTTAATGTGATATTTGTGCCATTTCCAGGATAAGGATAGTCATCAATCCAAAAATTAAACAAACCATAAAGGCAACGGTTGTCATCAGTTTTTTCTACGATGTCTAATTGCAAAAAAAAGTCTGAACGCTCGCCAATAATCATTTCAATATCTTCCCTTTCATTCCTTGTTTGCGTAAATCTGATTTGACATCATTTTCTAATTTCAAGGGAACGGTTTTATCACCAGTGCTTCCTGCCCAATGCCAAGTGCCATTGCTATTGTGAAATTGGTGTATGTTCCCATCAGTATCTTGTGTGTATCGTTTTGTGCCTGACTGAACAGAATTTTCAAATAATTCAAGTGAATTTTTTGGTTCTGTCCCTGCTTTTCGGCTGTAACCAGGTTGCCCAGGCGTATGTTTAGTATGCGACTGGTAGTATAAATTTTCTCCACTCTTTGTTGTTACAGGAGTTTTCTCTGGATGCGGTATTGCACTACCTTTTTTACCAGAATTTCCCGCACTCTTCTCTGTATTTTTTGCCCCTGTTGCGGTAGTTTTTTTGGCATTATTTGCATTATCAGCTGCATTGACAACTTTTTTACCTTTATTTACTATTTTAACCAGTGGGACGACACTTGCGACGGCAGCGGTGGTTTCCATCGGACCTTCGGCTTCATAAAGTGCCTTGGCATCGCCGATAACTGGCACGAAGTCGATTGCGGCGTTTGCAAGGAAATATA
>JAFUTP010000039.1 GCA_017484165.1 Cardiobacteriaceae bacterium
ATAGTTCTTGCGCAAAACAAATACATCTCTTGCTGCACAATCTGGATAAATCTTTCGCCAATTTTTAATTATCCAGCTGGTTTTAATTCCACATATACCACCTTTAAATTCTGCTTGTTTTGGAAAAACAAAAACTATTTTCCCGCAATGTTTTCCAGATAATACTAATAATTCCATTGTATAAATATTATCTAATAACATAAAATCAACAATTTCCTCATATGGTTCTTTGGCTGGAAAGCGAAAAATTCTACCATAAGACATAATCTTATGATTATATTTAAGTAGATTTTTTTGCCTTTGATATTTCGCAATATTTGGCTTTTGTATCAAGCTTGGAATTTTATACCCGTTGGGCAAAATAAATACCTCTTCTGCTTTACATTCCAAATAAATCCATTTATTCCAATTTTCTATAATCCATTTTGTGCTAATAGCGTATTCATTTTTAGCATAAGCCTCTTTTGGAAGGACTTGTCTTATTGCTCCTGTTTTATATCCAGAAGATACACAAAGTTGCAATTCTCCGTCTACATCTATCAACATAAAATCAACTATATCTTCATAAGGATAAACAGCTGGCAAGCGAAATACTGTTCCAATGCCTAATAGTCTTTCTTGAAAATCAACAAGTTTTTGCATTTTTTACTCCTACTTGAAATCAAATTATGCCTATCAGAAGTATCTAATTTATGGCGATAAGAGTTACCACTGTTATGCTATCTTTTGGAGTAGCAAGTTGTGCTCGATTTATTAGTGTTGCGCCAAAATTTCTGTTCTCTTGTTGATAATTTACATTATTAGAATTACATACTGTTTTGATTAAATTTTCACTATCTTGCCGCTCTTTTAATATTTCCGCATAAGTCATTTCAACACTATTACCGTTAATATCTCGACGGTAAATCGGTTTGGAAATATCCGACAAAATTCTTAAATTATTTTCTGCGATTTGGCATCTTTGTTCTTTGGTAATTACACCGTTTGTGTTATTTTCAGCAAAAACATTACAAATTAAAAATGTGATTAAAAGTAAAAAATATTTTTTCATTATTTTCTCCTTGAATAATGTAGCAAAACAAACGGGGCATAAGAGCCCCGATTTTTTCTAGAACGGATTTCAAAAAACTCAATTTGTTTTTTCAGGAATTTTTTGTTTTTCTTCTTCGCTACCGTTTGCAAGCAATTGTGCTGCTCGTTGTATTTTTATTTCAAAATGAATTTTTCCATCTAGCAATTTAACTAGCACAGTTGCGCTTTTATCCGCATTTTTGTTTTGGTCATATTGGGTTTGAAAATTGGCTAGTTTTCCGAATAGTAATTCGTCTGCAAGAGCTTCTTTGATTTCTTTTTGGATAAGTCTTGCCATTGGACGAGCCCCCATTTTCGGGTCATAACCTTTTTCGGCGAGATATTTTCTGACATCTTCTGATAATTCTAAATGAATATTTCTAGCTTGTAAATTGTCTTTTAATTCCTTGACGAATTTATTCACCACCGAATAAATATGCTCTTTATTAAGCGGGGCAAAATTGACTACCGCATCGAGGCGGTTACGGAATTCTGGTGAAAAATGCCGTTTCATTGCCGCCTCGCTATTTGCGGATTTTGCTGCCGCGTTATTGCTTTCACCGAAGCCGATACGGTTTTTATCCGCTTCAAATGCACCAATATTGCTAGTCATAATGATGATGAGATTGCGGCAATTGCATTCCTTACCGTCGGCATCGGTGAATATGCCGTTATCCATAATTTGTAGCAAGATGTTGTTGATATCGGGATGAGCTTTTTCGATTTCATCCAACAAGAGCACGGCATAGGGATTTTTACGGATTTTTTGCGCGAGCAGTCCTTCCTTATCGTGTCCAACATAGCCAGGAGGCGCGCCGATGAGTCTTGCAACGCTGTGCTGCTCCATATATTCGCTCATATCGAAGCGCAGTAATTTGATATTCAAGCATTCGGCGAGCGCGCGGCAGATTTCGGTTTTGCCAACTCCTGTCGGTCCTGTAAAAAGAAAATTGCCGACAGGTTTTTCTTTTTCCCGAAGTCCTGCCCGTGAAAGTTTGATGACACTCACAATTTCTGATATTGCTTTTTCCTGACCGAAAACCTTGCTTTTGAGATTTTGTTCGAGATTTTTTATCGTGGATTTGTCATCTTGTGAAACTTTGGTTTCGGGAATGCCCGCGATTTTGGCGACGATTTCTTCGATTTTTTCCGCACCGATTGCGACAATTTCTTCCGTATCGCTTTTTTCCGCGAAAATTCCGCGTTTGAGGGTAACTTGTGCCCCAGCTTCGTCGAGTAAATCAAGGGCTTTATCGGGATTTTGACGGTCGCGCAGGTAACGGTTACTCAAATCGACGGCGGCATAAATTGCATCGTCTGTGTATTCAATACCGTGAAAATCTTCGTAATAACCAGAAATTGCTCCGACAATTTGCAAACATTCATCGCGCGATGGTTCATTAACGGCAACTTTTTGAAAACGCCGCGCCAAGGCGTGATCTTTTTCGAAAAAACGACGGTATTCGCTGTCGGTTGTCGCACCGATGCAGCGCAGTGAACCGTTGGAAAGGGCAGGTTTAATTAGATTCGAAACATCAAGCTGGCTATTGCTACCAGCACCAGCTCCGATAATAGTGTGAATTTCATCGATAAACAGAATTGCTTTTTCTTTTTCGGCAAGTTCTTCCAAAACTTTTTTAATTCTTCTTTCAAAATCACCGCGCCATTGCGTGCCAGCAACGAGACTTCCAATATCAAGGCTATAAATTTCTGCATCTTCTAGCGCGGCAGGAACTTGTTTTTCCACAATTGCCAAGGCAAGCCCTTCAATAATCGCAGTTTTACCAACTCCCGCTTCGCCGACCAAAATCGGATTATTTTTTCTCCGTCGGCAGAGAGTTTGCATTGTGCGGTTTAATTCTTCTTCGCGACCGATTAGGACATCGATTTTGCCTTCCATCGCTTTGCGGTTGAGATTGACGGTAAATAATTCCAGTGCTTTGTCGAGATTTTCCTCTTCGAAGTCTTCGTCGCTTTCGTCGGAAATAGTGAAAAATTCGCTTTCTTCTTCGGATACTTTGCCGCTAAAACTCATTAAATCGCGTTGGGAAATTTGCTGCTTACGGAGAAAATATGCGGCGTAGCTGTCTTGTTCGCTGGTGATGGAAATTAGTGCGTGTAAGCAAGTTACAGCATCACGACCCGCAGCACGGGCGGATAAAACCGAGCGTTGAATAACTCTTTGAAAAGCTGCCGTCGGTTGTGTCGCCTGTAAATTGCTTAAATTTGGGCAGTGCTCGCTGATGTAAGAACGGAGTTCGCGTTTTAATTCGTCGTTGTCGCCACCGAGATGCTTGATGATTTTGGCGATGTATTCTTCATCGAGCAGTGCTAGCAGCAGATGCTCGATGGTTAAAAATTCGCATTGTTCTTTCTGTGCTTTTTTGTAAGCACGGTCGATTACTTGTTCAAGAGTTTCGGAAAGCATTTATTTATTCCAATTTATTTTTGAATTTGGAGCTCGGCAAGGCGGTGCAAAATACCGTCTAAACCATAAAAACGCCGCCTTTTATGCCGATTTTCTAGTTATTTTCAAGATTGCCATAAAAACGCGAAAAAAATAAAAATCCGCCGTCTTAAAACAGCGGATTTCGGTATTGCAATTAAAGCGAAATCAAGCTTTATTTTCTTGTGCGAATTTCTCCATAAATTTAATGAGTGCATCGACGCTTTCCATTTGCATTGCGTTGTAGATGCTCGCCCGCAAGCCGCCGACAACACGATGTCCTTTTAAGCCCGATAAACCTTCTTTTTCCGCCTCTTGCCAGAATTTTGTGTCTAGCTCGGCATTGGGAGTTAAAAACACAACATTAGTCTTGGAGCGGAAAGCACTCGGAATTTCATTACGGTAAAAATCCGATTTATCGATAAATTCATAAAGCTTTTGAGATTTTTCCGCCGCAAATTTTTGGAAATACGGCACACCGCCCAATGATTTCATCCATTTGAGCACGCCGTTCAAAATATAAATTTGCCAAGTTGGCGGTGTGTTGTAGAGCGAATTGCTGTCGGCGTGAGTTTTGTATAGCAAGAACTTCGGCGCGGTTTTTTTGTCTTGTAGAAGTGTTTTACGGACGAATACCACCGCGATGCCAGCAGGAGCAAGGTTTTTCTGCGCACCGCCATAAACGATATCGCAAGCATCCCAAGGAATAGGGCGGGTGTAAAAATCCGAAGATGCGTCAATAACCAACGGAACGCGCGCTTCTGGATATTTAGGAAATTGAATTCCGCCGATGGTTTCGTTAGAAGTGATATGCAAATAACGGGCACGGTCAGAGATTTTGATGTCATTAGAAGTTGGCAATTCGCGGTAATTTTTATCTTTACCCGACCAAGCAATTTCCGTTTCACCGATGCGCGCTGCTTCACTTTGTGCTTTCTGCGCCCAATGTCCAGAGTCGATGAATGCGGCAGTTTTACCGTCTTCCAAAAGATTGATTGCCGTCATCACAAATTGCTGACTTGCACCACCTGGCAGCAATAAACATTGAAAATCATCAGGAACAGCAAGAATTTCACATGCAAGAGCCAAAGTTTCTTCGTGCAATGGTTCAAAAATTTTCGAGCGATGGCTAATTTCCATCAAAGACATTCCAGAATTTTGGAAATCAAGCAGTTCTTTTTGTGCGTTTTCTAAAACGGATAGCGGAAGAGTGCAAGGACCTGCACAGAAATTATGAATGCGTTTTGACACGGTATTTCCTTCAAAATTTGAGAAAAATATTTAAGAGCGGCAATTATCAGTAAAAACAAATCAGAGAAAATTGCTAGTTTTTTTATGTAAAAAATTCGCGGAATTTTTTATATGAGAACGGTGATATGTAAAAAAATCCTGATTTTTTTTTACATCAACCTTGCTAAATGCAAAAAAATCACCGAATTTTTTATATGTAGATAAAAAAATATCGATGGAATTGAACAATGTATGACATTTGTTCTATTTATCCGACGGTTTTTCAATTCCCAAAATTTTATAAGCCAGAGAAGTTGCAACTCTGCCGCGAGGGGTTCTTTGAATCAAACCTTGCTGAATTAAATACGGTTCAACGACATCTTCCAAAGTTCCGCGTTCCTCACCAACCGCAGCGGCAATTGCCTCAATTCCCGCAGGACCACCGTCGAAATTTTGAATTAAGCGTGCAAGCATTCGTTTATCAAGCTCATCGAGACCGCGGGAGTCGATTTTTAGTAGTGCCAAGGCTTCATTTGCGGTTTCGGCATTGATGACACCGCCTGCGCGCACTTCCGCATAATCTCGCACCCGCCGCAAAAGACGATTGGCAATACGAGGTGTGCCACGGGAGCGTTTGCCGATTTCGTCTGCACCGCTTTCCTCAATCGGAATATGAATTAAACCAGCAGCGCGTCTAACAATATCGGACAATTCCTTGTCACTGTAATACTGCAAGTGATGGCTAATGCCAAAACGGTCGCGCAGTGGTGCGGTTAGAAGTCCGCTACGAGTTGTTGCACCGACTAGCGTAAATGGCTGTAAATCGACTTTTACCGAACGCGCCGCTGGACCTTCCCCAATCATTATGTCGATTTGATAATCCTCCATCGCGGGATATAAAACCTCTTCCACCGCAGGCGAAAGACGGTGAATTTCATCGATAAAAAGCACATCATTGCGCTCTAAATTAGTCAAAATTGCCGCTAAATCGCCAGCTTTTTCGATAATCGGTCCTGATGTTTGCCGCAAATTTACCCCGAGTTCGGCGGCGATAATCGCGGCTAGCGTCGTTTTTCCCAGTCCAGGAGGACCGAAAAGTAAAGTGTGATCGAGTGCCTCACCGCGTTTTAATGCCGCTTCGATGAAAATTTCTAATTGATTTTTCAGCTCTTCTTGCCCGATGTAATCGCGTAAATGTTTGGGACGAACAGCGCGTTCTGCCGCCATTTCGGAGTTATCAAGCAAGTTTTGAGCAATGAGGCGATCAGATTCAAAATTCATATTTTTTTTAACTCTTTGGGATAAAAAATCACAGTCTTACGCTATTTTTTTAACTTCAAAGCAAGAGCGGCTTTAATTATTACCGCGGTATCGGCTTTTTCCAATTCCGCATTTATTTTTATGGCTTTGGCGACTAAATCAGCGGCTTCCTGCGGTTTTAATTCCAGAGCAATCAGAGCTTCTATCGCTTCTGACTGCGCAAACGGTAAATTTGCGCTTGTAGCAAGCTCTTGATTGTCAAATTTAATGCTATGTGCTTTGGAATTGAAACGGTCTTTCAACTCAACAATCAAGCGTTCGGCAGTTTTTTTACCGATACCTGGCAGGCGGATTAAAGCGGAAGTGTCGCCATTTTTGACGGTTTGCAAAAGCTCCGCGCCACTCATTCCCGACATAATCAATAAAGCCGATTTCGGGCCAATACCAGAAACCCGTAACAATTCACGGAACAGTTTGCGCTCTTCCAAGCTGTTGAAACCGTAAAGATAAACTCCGTCTTCCCGCTGGGCGTAATGAATAAACAATTGCGCTTCTTGATTTACTACAAAATTATCCAAAGCAGAAATCGGCACCGATACTTCATAACCAACACCATTGACATCGATGATTATTTCTCCTGCTTGACGATGAATAACTTTGCCTGATAACCAAGAAATCATTTTTATACCTTGTGGTGAATGTTAAGAAATACAGTGAATATACAAAAAGATGGCGGAAATTTCTAAAAGAGAAAAGAAGAGAAAAAGCGAGAGGAAAGATAGCTGGGGTGGATAATGGGACTCGAACCCACGACCTCCGGAATCACAATCCAGCGTTCTAACCAACTGAACTATATCCACCATTGAATTTCTACCTGAAAAACTGGCGCGCCCGACAGGACTCGAACCTGTAACCTACGGCTTAGAAGGCCGTTGCTCTATCCAGTTGAGCTACGGGCACTGGTTAGATAAGCCAAGATAGAAAAAGGAAATAAAAAATGGTCGGAGTAGAGGGATTCGAACCCCCGACCCACTGGTCCCAAACCAGTTGCGCTACCAGACTGCGCTATACTCCGAAAATTGAGGCGCGCACTATATCGCGGTAAAAATCTTTGTCAAGAAAAAATTCTTTCTTTTTGCTAATTGCGTTGATTTTATTGAACTTTTATTTTTCAATTCGAGCAAAAACGCAGTTTTTCCTCGAATTTTCCTCATAAAAAAACACGGTGTCAAAACCGTGTTTTTCCGTATTTATTCGGTAATAAAAAAGAAATTAGTCGAGCATTTTTTGTTCGCGCAGAATTTCTCTGATTTCCTTGCGTACTTCTTTACTTAAAAAATCGCGCATCATTCCTGTCCAGCTCTCGATTCTTTGGCGAGAGTTGCGAGATTCGTAATATTCCTTAATTTCTTGGTCGTATTTGGCAAGATTTTCCGCGCGATTGCTGCTGTCGTAACGGTTTTCGTAATGCACTTCTTGTTCGGGTAGGCGTGGTTTTTTCGTGGCGCGGTCGCCTTCTGGATAGCCGCAAGCGATGCCGAATAGGGGAAAAGTTAATTTCGGCAGATTGAGCAACTCTGCAACTTTGCGGCAATCATTGCGCAGAGAACCGAGATAACAGCAACCGATACCGTAACTTTCCGCTGCGAGCGTGAGATTTTGTGCAGCAAGTGCACAATCAATTGCGGCGACGAGCAAGTTTTCGGCATTAGCAAAAATATCATCGGAAGCGTTGATAAAACTGTTGTGGCGGTTGAAATCAGCGACGAAAACGAAAATATGTGCAGCATTGGGAATGTGTTTTTGTCCTGCAATTGCGGCGAGTTGATTTTGAATTTCTGGGTCGGTTACGCTCACAATGGAATACGGTTGCACATAGTGCGAAGTTGCTGCCGCCTGCGCGCATTTAACCAGCGTTGAAATGATTTCTGGCTCAATTTTGCGGCTCGCGTAATGACGGACACTGTGGTGATTGAGAATTAAATCTACGGTTGGATTGCTCATAAAAATCTCCTTGATGATTGGTTGATGGGAAAGGATTTTTAGCGATTTTATGCGTTAAAAATTCGCTCTATGAAGAGTTTTCGGCTAATTGTTTAATTCCATTTGCGGTGGTTTTTAGTTGGCTCGCAATGGTTTTTGATAATTTTTCCTCGTTTTCTTTGAGGTTTTGGCGGGAATTTGGTTCGTGCCAGAGGTGATACATCAGCGCGGAAAATTTGATTTTGCGACGGTAGATACCGTTGTTGTAAAGCCGTGCGATAAATTCGCTATCTTCGCGTCCCCAGCCGATAAAGCTACTATCAAAACCGTTGGCAAGAAGGCAATCCGTGCGAAATAAACTGAAATTACAAGCGCGAATTCCTTTTAATTTTTGGTCTAGGCGGCGGATTAGGAAATTTGAAATAAATGGCAAACGAAGCGCGTTTTTGCGGTTGCCGTCAAAGCCTGCATCGAAAAAGCTAATTTTTATTTCTTCGGATTTGAGGAATTTTTCGGTTTTTTCTTTATTAAGCAATGCGCGTGAGCCTTGCAGGAAGCAGTTTTGTTTAGCGTATTTTTGGTGGTCTGCGACAAAATTTCGCTCCAAAACGCAGTCGCCATCGATAAAAATTAAATATTGCGCACTCGCAGCCAAAATTGCTTTATTACGGATTAAAGCCAGCCGAAAACCGTTGTGCTCTTGCCTGATATGCAAAATTGGCGTGGAAGTTTGGGCGCGGAATTTTTCGATAATTTTTACCGTCTCATCGGACAGGTCATCTTCGGCGACGATGATTTCTGTCGGCAAAACACTTTGATTTAAGACAGATTGCAAAACCTTTTCGAGCGCATCAGGGCGGCGAAAAGTTGTGATGATTAAGGCGGTTGTAAGCATAAAAACCTCAAAAATTTTCAAAAGGGCGTATCTAAAATTTCGTCATTTTGAGCCGCAGGCGAAAAATCTCTTGGCAGATCCTTCGCTGCACTCAGGATGACGAAGGTAAAAAATAGAACTAACCATAAATTTAGATGCTCCCACAAATAATTTCTCGTGCGAGTTCGATTTTCGACTCTTTGTATTCGGCAAGATGTTTTTCAAACAGGGAAAAATCGATTTCTTCTGCGCCGAAGCGGGCGAGATGCTCGGTTTGCATTTGGCAATCGATGAGTTTTATGCCTTTTTCTGCTAAAAACTCAACCGAACGGGCAAAGGCAATTTTTGATGCGTTTGAATATTTAGCAAACATCGACTCGCCACAGAAAATCCTGCCAATTAAAACTCCGTAAAAGCCGCCAGCAAGCAGTAATTCACCGTCAATTTCATACCAGCATTCAAAGGAATGCGCGATATTTTGGCGGTGCAGTTCGATGTATGCCTTTTGCATATCGGCGGTAATCCAAGTGCCAGCTTCGTTTTTGCGCGGTGCGGCGCAATTTTGAATTACATCGGCAAAGCAAAAATCAAGCGTGATGCGGTATTTGCTATTGCGGATTTTTTTTGCCAGCGAGCGGGCAACTCGCAAATTTTTAGGATAGAGCACAAAGCGCGGACTGGTTGCCCACCAACAAATTGGCTCGTCCTCGCTATACCAAGGAAAAATACCGCGCTCATACGCGGCAACTAGTCGTGCTACCGATAAATCACCGCCAAAAGCAACAAAACCGTTGCGCTCTCTGATTGCTTGGTAAATATCGGGAAATTCAAGGGAATTTTGTGCAAGTTGTGGAATATCCATATGATTTGTTTGTGAAAATGTCAGCAGTAAATTTTATCGATAGTTAGGAATATTTATGAATATTCAACTGTATAAACCAGAAAAATATAAAGTAGAAAAAGGCATAAGAGTAGGAAAAATTAAAAAAACCGATGCTTTATTTCAAGTGCTTTTGAATGAAGAAATATTTTCCGAAGTGAAAAAAGAAATGTATTTGCAAAATATTTTGAATAAAGCATTGCCGCCTGATTTACTTGGTAGAGTTTTTTTATATAAAACTGAATTTATAAAAAAACATCTTTTTTGGATACTTAAAGTGCCAACAGCTAATGAAGCGGTTAAATTAAGATTTTTAGCAACGGAAATAGAAAAAAATATCAAAAATAATTGCAATTATGCGGTTAAATTCAAAATTACGGTTAATCCATTTTTACCGAAAACATTGTCGCGAGCGATTCAAAATATCGCTAAATATCAGAAATTAGCAAAAAATGATGCTTTGCAAGTTTTGAATAAATATCTATCAGATGTTATAGATGAACCCTTGCAGGATTTGTATATTAAGCCGATACAAAAAACGCCTTTTACTGCAAAGAGTATAAATTTTAATCAAGCACAGGAATTACTTGATGCTTATGATTTTTTAGATGATACGGAAAAGGAAAATACTAGAAAATCAAATATTCCATCTTGGGATAAAAGAAGGAAATTTAAGCCAGAAGAAGCGGAAGAATATATTAATAATTTGCTTATTTCTCGAGGAGAAAATGAGTTGGAATTGACGGATAACAGTAGAGAAAAAAATAGCAAACGGTGTAGAAGTGATGATATTATTTCTGCTCGGCAAATAAATCAAAATATTGCTAGTCAAGTGATAAGTAAATATCTTGAATTTAATATCAATTATGAGGAAAATAGTAGTAATCAGCTGCGAAAAAATCCGCAAACAGTGGCGAAAAAATTTAAGAAGGATGAAGCTGATATTTATCTTGAAAACTATATTAAAAAGCTAGAAGAGGGTAAAAAATAATAAGTAAAGGCGCATTTGAATTTATTTTTTCCGCGTCATCCTGAACGCAGCGAAGGATCTGATGATAGAGATTTTTCGCCTACGGCTCAAAATGACGAAGTTTTATACACATACACGCCCAAGTAAATAAAAAAGCCCGCAAAAAAACGGGCTTTTTGGTTTCTAAATGTGGACTTTTTTATTGATAAGCCTTAATCCGCACCAAAGCCGTGCCAGATTTGCCCATTTGCAGCATATCGGCAGCTGCTTTTGATAAATCGATAATTCTTTCGCTGGAATGCGGACCGCGGTCATTTATCCGCACGGTTACCACGCGACCGTTATGCAGATTTATAACTTGCACTTTTGTTCCGAACGGTAAAGTCGGATGTGCGGCGGTATAACCATACATATTGAAGCGTTCGCCGCTTGCCGTGCGTTTGCCGTGGAATTTTGCGCCGTAGTAAGAAGCCTTGCCTTTTTGCACCAAAATAACCGAACCGTGCTCGTTTGGTGAAACTAAATTGCGGGTTTGAATTTCAGGCATCGGATTGAGCTTGATTTTTACACCCTCTCCGTTGTTTGGAATTACACTGTTGCCAGAATTTAATCGCACTCTTTGACCTAAATTTGGATTATAACTTGCCGTGCTGACATTTTGAGTTAAATGGACTTCCTGACTTGAATATCCCGATGAAAAGGAATTTGCGTTATACGGCTCGGAGACTTTTTCTGAACGAACAACCTGTGCGCCTCCTGCCGCTAAATTGGCGAAATGTCCGTTATTTTGCGCAGTCGCCGTGGTCGCTGCCGTTGCTGCTGTGTTATCAGTAATCGCTGGTGCAGCAACGCTTGGTGAAGCATAAGGATCGGCTGAATAAGCTTGAATTTGACCGTCATTGGTGATTGGTAGCGCGGTAATAATCTGCGCTGGAACGGGACGGCTTTGGGTTTGCTGCTCGAAAGCATAGAGATTAGAAGGTGCGCGAGCGGGTTGTGAGTTGAGCGGCAGAGCTTGCGGCTGTTGATAACTTGCTTCGGCAAGCGTTGTGGAAGAGCCTAAATTGCTATTTGCAGGAACTTGACTGCCCAAAGTGATGTTGTAAGAGCTTTTTGGGGTTGGAACTTGCTGGTCGGCAATTTGAGGTTCGGCAGATTGCAATTTGATTTTTGCGGCATTGTTTTGAGTATTTCTTTGATAATTTTGAGTATTTGCAACTTTCGGCGCGTTTTGATAATTCGCTTTGCCGTAATTGGTTTTTGCCGTTTGCCGATTTGCTGTTTTGACAGTCTTGGTATTGCTTGCCGTATTTTTACTTGCAGTTTGAATATTTGTATTTTTTTTGCCGTAATTTGCATTCGTTGTGATTTGTTTTGTATTACTGGTTTTTACGGTATTGACGGTATTTGTTTTTTGAATTTGCGCTTTGTTTTGAGTGGTTTTAGGAGATGTTTGAGTGCTTGCGGTTTGAGTTTTGCGTGCTTGGGAAGTTTGTGTGGGACGGGATAAGTTTTCTCTACCGATAACCGTTGCGCCGCGGATACTGCCAGAATTTTTGGTGAAATCGTAACTTTTCACAATGCGGCTTTGACCGTTAGAACTGCGATTTTCAACTCTGGGCACGCCGCCGTCTTTTTTTGTGAAATCAATGGTTTTGACGACTTTGTGATTAACTTGTGTGTAAGTTGTCCCACAAACAACAGCGGCAACCATCGGGATAAGTATTTTTTTCATAATTATTTCCTCAAACTTAAAAATATTGAATTCTTTAATTTTCTACATTACTGCGAATTTTATTGGCGAGATTGATAACGCTCATCGCATACATCGGCGAGGAATTATAGCGAGTAATCACTACAAAATTATTAAAAATCAAATAATTAAGAATTTTGTCTTCCTCTTCTAACTTCAAAGTTGCGAATTGTTTTTCATCGGAATTGACTTGCGGTAAATTTTGCCAATTATTCCTTTGAGATAATTGTTGAAGTGTGAAATTGGCTTGACTTAACTTGCCGATTTCCAGTCCGTCGTTTAATGAATTATCGGGTAAGAGGTAATAAAAATCGCCGCCTTGTTTCCAACCGCGATTTTTTAAGTAATTAGCAACTGAAGCGATTGCATCGGCTTCACTTTTCCATAAATCGACTTTACCGTCAAAATCCGCATCAACTCCGTCATTCCAATAACTTGACGGCATAAATTGACCAATTCCCATTGCGCCTGCGTATGAGCCTTTAATTTCGGCAAAATTCCATTTTTCTCTTTGCGCGAGTTTGATAAATTGCTCCAATTCCGCGCAGAAAAATTCAGCCCGCGGTGGATAATCAAAGCATAAAGTGGAAAGTGCTTCGAGCACTTCATATTTTCCCGTAAAACCGCCGTATCTGGTTTCAACTCCGATGATTGCGGTAATGATTGCGGCATCAACGCCGTAAAGAGCTTGCGCTTTTTCGAGATTTTGCTGATTGCGACGATAAAACTCAACGCCTTTATTTAACCTCTCTTCATCGGAAAATATCTTTTTATATTCATACCATGGCTTGGTTTTTTCTGCGGGTTTTGATATTTTTTGCAATATTTCATCGTTTCTTTTAACTTGTGAAAATAGCTTGTTTAATTCACTTTGCGGAATATTATTTTTTTGGGAAAATTTTTTAATAAATTGCTGAACTGTTGCACTGTTTGCATAATTATTTTCTACTCTTTTTATATTTTCTTCGGCAAATGAAATATTAAATAAAATTGAAAATAGGCTTAATGATGCGGTAAAAAATAGCTTGTTTGACATATGTAAATCCTATAAATATCTCTAAATTTATAAATAATATTTTATACATATATAATTTATTCAAATCCGCGGTGAGAGTTCATAGTAGCCGCATTTTTTTATCTAAAACTAAATATTTATGAGACTTAAAACTTATGACTAATATTTCTATCGATACGGTTTTCAAAACCGCTAATCTTGCCCGAATTGATTTATCCGAAGAAGAAGCAAAGCAATTGCAAGAAGATTTGGGCAATATTCTCAATCTTTTTTCTACTCTCAATCGCGAAGAAATTTCCTCTCTTCCAGCTCTCGGACATCCTTTGGAATATAGCCAGCCATTGCGCGATGATGTCGCACAAAATCGTGATTTAGCAGCCGTGATTGAGCGGAATGCTCCTTTGGCAGAAGATGGTTTTATTACCGTTCCCAAGGTTATTCAACACTAAATTCATACAAGCGTATTTGTTTTTAATACAGAAAAATAGAAATTCAAGAGACAAAAAATAATGAGCGATTTACATCTATTAGATATTTATCAACTTGCCGACAAGTTAAATAAAAAAGAAATTTCCGCCGTTGAATTACGCCAAGAATTTTTCGCGCGGATTGCCAAATTTAATCCTGAAATCGGTGCTTTTTTACGCACTACCGAAACCGATGAAGCAGAAAAAAGCGACGCTCGCCGTGCCAAAGGTGAAGTGTTGAGCCTTTTAGACGGTATTGCGATGGCGCATAAAGATTTATTTTGCACGGCAGGAGTGGTTACTACCGCTGGTTCAAAAATGCTTGCCAATTTCACGCCTTCGCATACGGCAACGATTGCAGAAAAACTTGCAAATGCTGGTGCGGTAATGCTCGGCAAATTATCGATGGACGAATTTGCGATGGGTTCGTCTAATGAACACTCGGCTTTCGGTGTGGTGAAAAATCCTTGGAATACGGCAAAAATTCCAGGCGGTTCTTCGGGCGGTTCGGCTGCTGCGGTTGCGGCGCGTTTAGTTCCATACGCAACTGGTTCGGATACGGGAGGTTCAATTCGTCAGCCAGCTTCTTATTGCGGAGTTACGGGAATTAAACCGACTTATGGAGTTTGTTCGCGCTGGGGAATGATTGCCTATGCGTCTAGCCTTGACCAAGCGGGAGTTATTGCGACTACGGCGGCAGATTGTGCGTTAGTGCTAGAAAAAATGGCAGGACGAGATGAGCGGGATTCAACTTGTGCGCCGAATAAGTCATACGACTTCACAACCTACTTAAACCGCGATTTGGAGGGAGTAAAAATCGGATTGCCGAAGATTTATTTCGAAAAACTCGACCCGAAAATCGCCAAACAAATTCAAGCTGCGGCGCGGCAATACGAGGAATTGGGCGCGAAAATTGTCGATATTGATTTAGAAAATTCTGATATTGCGATTGCCGCTTATTACATCATCGCTTCCGCCGAGGCAAGTTCGAATTTATCCCGCTATGACGGCGTGCGTTACGGATATCGTGCGGAAAATCCGAAAAATCTCGACGATTTGTATCGCCGTTCGCGTAATGAAGGTTTCGGTGCGGAAGTTAAACGCCGTATTTTGCTCGGAACTTATGCGCTTTCTGCGGGCTATTACGACGCTTATTACGAGCAAGCACGGCGCGGTAGAAGAGCAATTTTGAATTCATTTAAGAAGGCATTTTCTGCTTGCGATGTCATTCTTGCACCGACTACACCGACCGTTGCATTCGATATCGGTAGCAAAACTTCCGATCCAGTTGAGATGTATTTGAGTGATTTATTTACGGTTGCGGTGAATTTAGCGGGATTGCCAGGGCTGGCGCATCCCTGCGGTTTTGTCGATGAAATGCCAGTCGGTTGCCAATTGATTGGCTCGCACTTCGCGGAAAGCCGTATTTTGAATTTGGCGCATAAATATCAGCAAGTTACGGATTTTCACCGTCAAGTTCCTGCCAAGTTTCGATAAATGAGCTAATGCGAAGATTTTTACCCTCGTCATTTTGAGCGCAGCAAAGGATCTGCCGATAAAGATTTTTCGCTTACGGCTCAAAATGACGAATTTTTAGACACGCCATTTGTAGATACGCTCTTTTTTCCGCTGCTACAAGAGATAGAAAAAATGAAAATTTTGCCGTTTAGTTTTTTATGTTTATTGCTTTCTGCCTGCGCTGATGAGCAATATTTTGACCAACATACCGTATGTTTTGACGGCGGCTCTTGCGTATCGGAACAGAGTTCTGGTTGGAGGCGCGGCACGGGAAACACAGTTGTTGGCGCAATTGGAGTAACGGGAAATAAAGTGCAGGGCGGGGTGAGTTTTGGAAATAATCCGCCACCTCCTGTGCATCACCATCATCACGCTCCTGTTTATGTCGCGCCGAGTTATCAGGGCACGACTTACCAAAACGGCAACACTACGATTTCCAGAGGAACTTATTACCCAGGCGGCTATTACCGTAGATAGAAAATATGGTGTGTCTAAAAATTCGTCATTTTGAGCCGCAAGCGAAAAATCTCTATCTGCAGATCCTTGGCTGCGCGTCAGGATGACGATGGTGAAAAAATAGAGCTACCCTAAATTTAGATACTCCCAACAGGTATTGATGAAGTTTGAACAATAAAAAATAAAAAATTTGAGGTTATTTATGTCATTTAGCAGAGACGAAACGAGGGTTAGTCATCACACGAAAATTGTTGCAACTTTGGGACCAGCCAGTTCTGAACCAGAAATTTTGGAGCGCATTATTCGTGTGGGACTGAATGTAGTGCGCTTTAATTTCAGCCACGGAACGGCGGAACAACACCGTGAAAACGCCAAACTTGTCCGTGCAGCATCACGGCGTGCAGAGAGAGAAGTCGCCATCATTGCGGATTTGCAAGGTCCAAAAATTCGAGTGGGAAAAATTAAAGACGGTAAAGCACAGCTTGTAGAAGGGCAAACAATAATTTTGGACGCTGCATTTGAAGGCGAGGGTGATTCCACAAGAGTAGGGCTTGATTATCGTGATTTACCGAAAGATGTGAAAACAGGCGATGTGCTCTTGCTCGATGACGGTTTTATCACGCTGACCGTCGAAGATGTGCGTGGCAGCGAGATTTATGCACGGGTTGAAAATTCGGCTGTTTTGAAAAGTAATAAGGGAATAAATAAACAGGGCGGCGGTTTGTCAGCACCTGCTCTTACCGAAAAAGATATGCGCGATTTGGAAACGGCAGTGAAAATCGGTGCTGATTACATCGCGGTAAGTTTTGTGAAATCAGCGGCAGATATGTTGCAGGCAGCGGATTTAATCCGCGAAGCTTGTAAAAATCGCAGCAAACTTGCCCCAGGCTTGATTGCCAAAATCGAAAGAATTGAAGCAATTGAAAATCTTGAAGAAATTATTGCTGCCAGCGACGGAATTATGGTGGCTCGTGGTGATTTGGCGGTGGAAGTCGGTAATGCTGCCGTGCCAGAACTCCAAAAGAAAATGATAAAAATGGCGCGCCGTGCCCGTAAATTCTCAATTACTGCAACTCAAATGATGGAATCGATGATTAACAATCCCGTGCCGACGCGTGCCGAAGTATCCGATGTTGCAAATGCGGTGCTAGACGGAACCGATGCGGTAATGCTTTCGGCGGAAAGTGCGGTGGGAAAATATCCCTTCGAGACTATTCATACGATGGCGACCGTCTGCCGCGCTACCGAAAAAGCGCGCTCTAATTCCGATGAGGAAGAAAATTTTCCCATTTCCGTCAAACGCATCGATCACGCAATCGCTGCCTCCGCCGTGTCTTGTGCGAAAAAATTACGGGCAAAAGCGATTGTTTCTCTCACCGAAAGCGGCACAACACCTTGTCTTATCAGTCGCCACGATTTGAATATTCCGATTTATGCGCTTACTGGCGACACCCAAGTTCAACGCAAAATGAGCATTTTTCGCTGTGTGCGTCCGATGAAATTAGAAATTAGCAAAAATCACGCTGCCGCTTTGAGTGAAGTCGAAGCTTATTTGCAATGGCGAAAAGTGCTGGAAAAAGGCGATTTGTATGTAATTACCAGCGGCAAACCGATGGGGCAGGAAGGCGCAACTAACCGCTTGGAAATGCGGATTGTGGAGTAAGCAAAGTTTTTCAAAATTCAAAAAACCAAGGAGAAATTAAATGAAAAGACTAGTTTTATTAAGACACGGCGAAAGCGAGTGGAATCAAAAAAATCTCTTCACGGGCTGGACAAATGTCGATTTAACCGAAAAAGGTATTCAGGAAGCAATTCGTGCGGGGCAAACCTTGAAAAAAGAAGGATTTCATTTTTCTCGCGCTTTCACTTCCTATCTCAAAAGAGCGATAAAAACTCTCAATTACGCACTCGATGCGATGGATTTAGATTGGATTCCAGTCGAAAAACATTGGCGGCTTAACGAAAAACATTACGGTTCATTGCAAGGTTTGAATAAAGCCGAAACCGCTGAAAAATACGGTGAAGAGCAAGTCTTGATTTGGCGTAGAAGTTACGATGTGCCGCCTGCCGCTTTGGATAAAGATGATCCGCGTTCGCCGATGTGTGATGCTCGTTATGCGGCAGTTAATCCTGATGAATTACCGCTTACCGAAAGCTTGAAAGAAACGGTGGAAAGAATTCTTCCTTATTGGGAATCTGATATCAAACCAGCACTCGATCGTGAAGGCGAAATCTTGGTTGCCGCACACGGTAATAGTTTGCGTGCGATTGTGAAACATTTGAAGGGAATTAGTGAGGCAGAAATTGTGAAATTGAATTTGCCGACGGGAATTCCGTATTTATTTGAATTTGATGATGACTTAAATCTCTTGCGCGACGAATTTTTAGGCGATCCCGAAGAAATCCGTAAATTGCAAGAAGCCGTCGCAAATCAAGGTAAGAAAAAATAATTCATAAGGAATATGAAAGCCGTGGAAAAAATCACCGCGGCTTTTATTTTTATGGAAAGTCCGTATAATCGCCGCCTCTCTTTTATTAAGAAATTCTTTACTAAATAAAGCCGGAATAGCTCAGCTGGTAGAGCAGCGCACTCGTAACGCGAAGGTCGTAGGTTCGATTCCTATTTCCGGCACCATCTAATTTATGTATCTGAAACTATCTTGCCTATTTCTCGGTATTTTTCTATTAGCTAGTTGCACCAGTCCTTACTATTCAGGAAATTATGAATACCGTCCCGTAAATTATGTTCCCGCGACTTCTACTCGTAAGAGAACTCGTTCATCTTCAAACAATGAACTATGGGATATCTATACCAATGCGCAGCAAGATGCCAGAGAATTTAATGACCGTATTCTGCCTCTTCAATTTCCTGAACAATTCCCAGAAGTTTATGATGAAGAAGACGCAGCTTGCGAACAAAGTCTCGCTGCGCTGAAATGCAGTCGTGCAGGGAGGCATATTATTTTCTCGAAGTTTGTGGAGAATATCGTTTAGACGGCGATAGCGACGGAGTGCCCTGCGAAAAGATTTGTCGTTAGATTTTATGCTTCTAGTTCTAAAATTTCTCTACTATTAGTGTTAAAAAATTCATCTCTTTATGATAAAAAATTATGTTATAGGCAATAAAAAACCTCCCTGTTAGGAGGTTAAATATAGTTTTATATAATTTTGCTTTTACTTATTCAACTCCTTTTTAGTTGCGTTTAACAATGTTCCTATTAGAACAAAATCTTTTGTTACTTTTTCAATAAATAGATCAAAACCTAGTTTAAACATAGTTCTTTCTTCTCCATTTGACCACATTTTGGAATTTGCAAAATCTCCCTGACCATCGCTGTAACGGAAAGTATTGACATTCTTACCTCTAAAAACAGTAATTTCTTTTATTTCTTCATTGTCGTAAGTAGTTACGAAAATTGCGTCTTCTAGTTTTTCTTTGGAGATAATTTTGTTATCGTCAGAGATATCGGCATACAGAGTCCGATTGCTAGCGGTGAAGGCAAAATTTAAGGCTTTTCCATTTTTGTAATAAGCCATAAAGTCTGCTTTTTGTTCTTTGTCGTAGGGAACTGAAAGTCCTTCATAAGCTTTTGAGTCAAAAATATCGCAATCTTCTTTGGCGACGATTATTGGTTCGCATTGTTTTTTATCGTTGTTGGCATAAAAATCTTGTATTACACAATTATCTTCAGCTGTTGTTCCCAAAATTACACGATAGTAACCATCTGCAACTTTTTCATTTGTTTTTGGGTGTTTGTTTTCTTTATTCTTTTTATCGAAAAAGTAAATAGTTTTGCCATCTTTTTTGACTATTTGTGCCTCGATATATTTTTTATTTTCCTCAATTTTTTCTTCCATTACTTCTTGAAAATCTCTAACTTCTGGTGCAGTGGGCATAGCACTTTCTGAATTTTTATTTACGGCATAAGTATAACTTGCTAGTAGTAATAGTGTTGAAAATGATAGTTTTGTTAGTGATTTGAAACAGATGTTGCTCATTTGATTCCCTTTTGCTTAAAAAATGATAATTATTATAAATATTATTAAGCAATGCAACAAGATGAAAATAACCAATCCGCTGAAATAAAACGACGGATTTGTTTTGCAAATCAATACAAATAACGGAACTTGATAGATGTAAAGTAAGATTGCCCGTCGGTGCTACCGATTGTGGCACGCGACAAAAAATCCGCCCTAAAAACAGCGGATTTCTTTTGCGAATAAATACCGAAAACGATATTTGTAGATGCAAATAAGGATTCGCTCCCGCGCGGTCGCGGGGGATTAAGTATTTTTTGCGACTGTCATACCTGCGAATGATTGAGCGACAGGCATTATTTCGATGCGATTGATATTTATATGTGCTGGTTGTTCGGCAATCCAGACGATGATTTCGGCGATGTCTTCGGCGGTCATATTTTGTCCCATAACGCCTTTATATACATTGCGAGCTCGGTTGGAATCCCAATCGAAGCGGACATCGGAGAATTCTGTGCCGTCGGTAAGCCCTGGTTCGACATTGCTAACTCTGACCGCCGTGCCGATTAAATCCGCTCGCAAATTCAAACTAAATTGTGTTACAAATGCCTTGGAAGCGCCATACACATTACTACCAGGATAGGGATAATTTCCCGCGATTGAGGAAATATTGATGATGTGTCCCGAATTTTTAGCGACCATTTTGGGGAGAATTTTTTTCGTCATTGCGACTAATCCGCGGACATTGGTGTCAATCATTGTTAGCCATTTGTCGAGATTGCAATCGGGAGCTTTTTCGAGCCCGAGTGCTAGTCCTGCATTGTTAATCAGTAGTTCGACATTTTGCCAATTTTGGGGCAAGCTATCGACGGCTTGATCGATTGCAGAAATATCGCGGATATCGAAGGCAATGGGATAAAAATTATCTTTACCGAGCTTATTTTGCAATTCTTCGAGCCGTTCTTTGCGCCGTGCTGTGCCGATAACTTTCCAGCCTTTTTGGACTAATTTTTCTGCCGCAACTTTGCCGAAACCCGCGGAAGCACCAGTGATTAAAGCGATTTTTTGCATAAATTTTCCTTGAAATTGTGAGTATGTAGAGCTTGATTAAAATTCGTAAATGACATTGTCAAGAAATGTCAGATAAAAAATTTTTCCGTTTTATGAGTTTTATAAATACGGAGAAAACAACTTACAAAATAAATCAACAGTTATATATCAACTTATTTTCAAGGAATTTTATTCAATGTCTGAAATTGAAACGCAACTTCAAGTTTCCGAAGTAGGAATATTCAAAAGATACGGGCTTTTTATCGCCACGATTTTGATGCTGATTATTTGGTTTTTACCGTCATTTGCAGGCGTGCCAGTAGTAGGTCAGCGGGCGATTGGTATTTTGGTTTTTGCGATTATCGTTTGGGCAAGTGAATGTATGAGCTATCCCGTGAGTGCATTTGTGATACTTGCTTTGATTGCCTTCGGCTGCGGTCTTGCACCCGCGGTAGATAATCCCGAAAAGCTTTACGGCACGAGCAATGCCTTAAAACTCGGTCTTTCGGGATTTGCTTCTCCTGCTTGGGCTTTGGTGATGGCAGCTTTATTTTTAGCGGCTGCGATGATGATTACTCGGCTGGATAAGCGGATTGCGCTTTGGGTGATGAGTTTGGTCGGGACGAAATCGAAAAATATGGTTATTGGCGCGATTCTCATCGGTGCGATTTTGAGCTTTTTTGTGCCATCGACGACGGCGCGTGTTTCCTGCGTTGTGCCGATTGTTTTGGGAATGATTAGCGCGTTTGGGGTTAAGCAAGGTTCGAAATTTGCGGCGGTGATGATGATTGCGGTCGCGCAGGCGGATAGCTTGTGGAATGTCGGAGTGAAGACGGCAGCGGCGCAAAATCAGGTGGCACTTGGTTTTATTGACAAAATGCTCGGTACGACGATTTCTTGGCTGGATTGGCTAATTGCCGCGGCTCCCTATGCGATTGTGATGTCGGTAGTTTTGTATTTCATCATCATCAAAATTATTCCGCCAGAAATTGACGAAGTGCCAGGCGGTCGCGACACAATTGCCAAAATGCAGGCGGAGATGGGAAAAATTAGCAGCAATGAAATTAAGCTTTTGGTGGTTTCCTTCTTGCTGTTATTTTTCTGGGCGACGGAGAAAAAATTGCATCCTTTTGATACTAATTCGGTAACTCTTGCTGGTATCGCATATTTATTTTTACCGAAACTCGGGGTGATGAGCTGGAATGATGCGGTCGGACGGATAAATTGGGGGACGATTTTGCTCTTCGGTGTCGGGATTGGCTTGGGCACGACATTGCTTAAAACCGATGCGGCAGCGTATCTCGGTAATCAAATTGTGGATATTTTTGGAATTAAATCGATGTCGGCATTGATGATTATTGCGGTGTTCGGCGCGTTTTTGATTTTTGTGCATTTAGGGTTTGCGTCAGCAACGGCTCTTGCTTCGGCGATGATTCCGATTGTGATAAGTGTGTTGCAAAGTGTGGAGACGACGGGAATAAATGTGCTGGGAATGACGATGATTTTGCAATTTGTGGTTTGCTTTGGTTTTATTTTGCCTGTCAATGCGCCGCAAAATATGATTGCTTTTTCGACTGGCTTTTTCACGGTGCGGCAATTTGTAATTACGGGAATACCGCTAACCATTGCCGCATATTTGCTAATACTTTTGTTTTCCGCAACTTATTGGCATTGGCTGGGCTTGTGTTAATACAAATATTTACCGTAGAAACCGCCGTTTGGCGGTTTTTTTATAACTTAAAAGGATTAAGAATAAATGGTAGAAATTAAAAAATATCCCAGCGATTTTATAGTTGAGGAATTATTAGATTTTGAACTTGAAGGCGAAGGTGAGCATCTTTTTTTATATATCGAAAAGAATAATTTGAATACTAAATATTTATGCCGAAAATTAGCCGATATTTGTCAAATTCCCGTGAGAGAAATCGCTTATTCAGGCTTGAAAGATAGATTTGCAATAACAAGGCAATGGATAAGTATCAATAAAAAATATACGGAAAATTTGCCAGATATTGGCAAAAATATTGCAGAAGAGGGCGGATATTGGCAGATTTTGGATAAAAAATTGCACCGTAAAAAGCTCAAAATCGGCTCGCATAAAAGAAATAAATTTGAGATTATCGTTCGTAATATTTCCCCTAAAATTAAAACCTATGCGGAATATAAATTAAAGCAGAAAATATTCCCGAATTTCTTTGGAAATCAACGCTTTGGCTATAATAATTTAGGTGAAATACGCCAATTAGTTACGCTTGATAAATTACCGCGAAAACAAGAGCGAACTTGGCTTTTTTCCGTGCTCCGTTCTTATTTAGCTAATATTCAAATTGCAATGCGGATAAAAAATGGTCTCTTGAATAAATTTATCATCGGTGATGTGGCAATTTTTTCTCACTCTAATGCTAGATTTACGGTAAAAGAAGAGGAAATAAATAGCTTGAATATCCGTGCAGAAAAGCTTGAAATAAAACCTAGTGTTTGTTTAATTGGTAAAAGTGAATACTTTGCGGAAAATACAGACATTTTTCAGCGGACAAATGAAGTTTTAGCTCCATATCAACAAGAATTTGATTATTTACGCAAATATGCCGAGCAAAGTGATTTTCGCCCTGCAAATTTTACTCCTGATAATCTCTTTTATGAATATTTAGATCAAGGAACGATGCGCTTAAATTTTATTTTACCGCGTGGTTCATTTGCCACCGTTTTGCTTGATGAGGTTTTTGACAAAAGTTAATTTTTTCCACTCTTTGATGATTTTTTTGCTACTGTTTGAATAAAAAACGGCGGAAAAAAATCCACCGTTATTTCAGATAATCGGAGAAGTATTTTCTCGTAGAATTGCTGTTGCAACATCAAAGCTGTGTCAATTTCTCTCAACTGTCGTTCCCTAGGCTTTATATAATTATTGAAAGTTTTTTATTGACAACATCTTCCACTCCATCTTTCCAGAATTTCGATTTTTTATAATCTGCTCTGGCATTGGTAAATCGAAAAATCTCTACATTATTATTTTTAAATCGATAGAAGTCTTGAATTATTCCATCTTTGTTGTAATTTATCAGTGAATAATCGCTGTCGGAAATTTTCAGTGTAACAGTAATTTTTTCTTCATTAGAAAAATCAATATATTTTTCAAGATTATCTTGATTGAGAGTGCAGGCATACATATGAGAATCTTTGAACAGAAATAGTGATTGGTGGAGGTCATCATGATAGGAATATGCAACACCTTCTAATGGCATCACTCCAAACTCCGCACAATATTTTTTGGCAACAATTATGTTGTTGTGTAGAACATTCTTATCTACATAAAAATCTTCCACTGCACAATCTCCCTCGACGGTTTTTCCTAATATCACTCGATAGTATCCGCCCGTTACTTTTTATCTATTTTTTCCCCATCTTTATCGAAAAAATAAGTAGTTTTTCCGTCTTTTTGGCTGATTTTGCTTTCTATGTATTTTTTATTTTTTTCAAGTTCTGTTGCCAGTAGTTCTTGAAATGGTTGCAAAACTGGTGCTTTGGGCATTTCTTCGGCATTAGCACAAATGTTGATTGCTAATAAAAATGCTATGCATGAATTGCATATTGTTTTGAATGATTTATTCATTTTGAATTTTCCTTTTTGCTTAAAAAAATCCGCAAAAAAAATATTTTTACGGAAACTGCAAGGAATTATTCGTGTTTTTTTTTGTCAAGACTGGATTTGTGCTGTGTTGCCGTGCTACGAACGCGATGACGGTAAAAATCTAATTTCTACTCCCTCACAACCCAACTTTTCAGCGTCCGTAATTCTTCATCAAAGCAGGCACCGATTTTGTAGAGTTTTTTATTTCCCTGTTCGTATTGAATGGCATAACCTTTTTCGTCGATTTGAGCGAGAGCATCTTCTGCGCTGCCGTGCAGCTTAAATTCAAAGAGAAATACCGCATCGCGAGTTTCAACTAATAAATCAATCCGACCGTTGGCGGTGCATTGTTCGGTGCGAGTGTTGAAGGCGGTAATTAGCGTAAATACAAGGTAGAACACGGTTTTGTAATG
>JAFUTP010000040.1 GCA_017484165.1 Cardiobacteriaceae bacterium
ATATTCAGGATAAGAATATTCGGTAATTGAATTCGGTAAGTTTTGATATTCACCGCGAATTAAATTAGTAATTGAATATCTGCCGCCCGTAAAATTTCCACTTCCTTGATCACCGATGACCGATATATAAAGTGCTACTTTTTTACCCTCTAACGCCGATAAATCCATACTCTTTACCGCTTGACGAGCAGAGCTTGCAATCAATTCTTGCTCTATCGCAAACCGCTTCCCGCCGCCGTGGGAAGGAAGTCCCGTAATAGTTCCGCAAGCAGTTAATGAAATAGACATAGTTAGTAAAAAAGATGATTTAAGAATTTGCTGCTGTATGAATTTTTTTCTTCTACTATTAGCCGAAAAAATCTCATCTGTTTTAATTTTAATTTTGCTCTTGCGCTCTTGCGCTCTTGCGCTCTTGCGCTGAAATTATACCACATTTTGTGGAAAAAGTCAAGTTTTTTTGCATAAATTTTACCTTTTCTTGAATAAAAAATACGCTCTATAAATAGAGCGTTGGGAATAATAATTAAGAAGAAAAAATTGTCAAGAAGATTACGGCAAGATTTTTCGCTTCGCTCAAAATGACGATAAAAGCCGAACACTGCTGCCGTCATCCTGAGCGCAGCGAAGGATCTTCGATAGATTTTTCGCTTACGGCTCAAAATGACGGCGGCGGCGAGATTTTTCGCTAACGGCTGACGGTAAAACTGCCAAACAATGCTGCCGTCATCTTGAGCGAAGCGAAGGATCTGTCGATAGATTTTTTGCCTACGGCTCAAAATGACGGCGGCGGTGAGGAAATTGCCACGCCTTGCCGTTGGAGGCTTGCAATGACGGTTGTTTTGCTGGGCAAGGTTTCTCATCCTACGGAACAAAATGAGGGAAGAAAATAAACAAATTGCTGTGCAAAGAACGGCGTTTTTTATGATAGTTTTGTGAGAAAAATAATATTCCTTTGGGTTTATGGAAAAACTGATATTTTGAGCTTATTTCAGAGTGTTATAATCAAATTTGCATAATTTTTTAAGTTAGAGGTATTTATGACTACTGATACGGATACGGCAAACTTGCAAAATGAGGCAGAGCTTTCCGCTAATACAGAAAATTGCAGTGCGCAGGAGGATGTTCAAGCAAAGCAAAATCCTCGTAAATCCGCTTTCATGGAAGAAGAAATGCCCAAAGAAATCGGCGGTCGCGACGGTTTAGAGCCGACTCGTTACGGTGATTGGGAATATAAGGGTAGATGTATTGATTTTTAAAATTTCCCTGATTTTCTAGACAAATCGCGGTTTTTTTATCAAATTGAAGGCTTTTATTAAAGATTTTCATCGAATTTTGGCGGTTAGTTCTTGCATAAACCGCAAAATTTAATTCAGGCAATATCGGAGACATAACGATGCAAAACAAAGATACGCGGCCGCTTTCGCCGCATTTACAAATCTACGGTTGGGCAGTAACGATGTTTATGAGCACATTTCACCGCATTACTGGTGTGGCGATTGTGTTCGGATTGATGTTAGTTACCGCTTGGCTGGCACTGGCTTCTTTCAGTGAAGACGCTTGGCAGCTCGGACAAGCAATTTTCGGACATTGGTTCGTGATTTTGGTGATGATGGGCTGGTCGGCGACCTTATTTTTCCACCTCTGTAACGGTATTCGGCATTTGTTGGCAGATTTAACTATCGGGTTAGCAAAAGGTGCAGCATCAACCACTTCTTGGATTGCAATATTCGCGACTGCGGTGGTGTGGGTAGTGTTCTGGATTGCGATTTTTGCGGTTAAGTGAGGAATGTATGAATAGTTTGTTTCAAGCTTTGAAAGGTGCGAAAGGTTTAGGTTCAGGGCATAACGGCACGCATCATTTCATCGTGCAACGCGGCACGGCGATTATGCTTATTCCGCTTGTGCTTTATTTCTGCTATGCAGTTGTGGCTTTGGTTGGCTGCGATAGTTACGATGAGGTTATTCATTGGTTTGCAAATCCGATAAATAGCGGTTTAGCGGCATCTTTGGTATGTATTGGTTTTTATCACGGTGCATTGGGAATGCAAGTGATTATTGAAGACTATGTGCATCATCATTTGTTGAATTGGCTTTGTTTGACGGTAGTGAAGGGCGGCTGTTTTATTTGCGCTCTGGTTGCCTTGATTGCGATTATTAAATTAAGCGTATTAGGTTTTATAGCTTGAGGTTTATATGACAGCTGAATACAAAATAAATAGACATACTTACGATGTATTAGTTATTGGTGCTGGCGGTGCGGGACTTCGTGCGACTTTCGGTATGGCGTTGGAAGGTTTGAAAACTGCTTGTGTAACCAAAGTATTTCCAACCCGTTCGCATACGGTTGCAGCGCAAGGCGGTGTTGCAGCGGCTTTGGCGAATATGGGTGAAGATAAATGGCAATGGCATTTTTACGATACGGTTAAAGGTTCTGACTGGCTCGGCGACCAAGATGCGATTGCTTATATGTGCCGTGAGGCGATTCCTGCGGTAATTGAGCTTGAACATTACGGTGTGCCGTTTTCGCGCAATGAAAAAGGTCAGATTTATCAACGCCCGTTCGGCGGTATGACTAAAAATTTCGGGGAAGGAGGACCTGCACAACGCACTTGCGCGGCGGCTGACCGCACTGGACACGCAATGTTGCATACGCTTTATCAACAAGCTCTGCGCCATAACGCTCAATTTTTTATCGAATATTTCGCAACTGACTTATTGATGACCGATGACGGTCGCTGTGTCGGTGCATTGGCTCTGGATTTGCAAACTGGTGAATTACACATCTTTAATGCGCAAATTACCGTGCTAGCAACTGGCGGTTACGGTCGGGCATGGTTTTCTTGCACCTCTGCGCATACTTGCACAGGCGACGGCGACGGTATGGTTTTGCGTGCTGGTTTGGCTTTGCAAGATATGGAATTTACTCAATTCCACCCAACGGGAATTTACGGTTCAGGCTGCTTGATGACCGAAGGTTGTCGTGGTGAAGGCGGTTATTTGACTAATAGCGAAGGCGAACGCTTTATGGAACGCTATGCACCGTCGGCGAAAGATTTGGCTTCTCGCGATGTGGTTTCTCGTTCAATGACGATGGAAATCCGTGAAGGTCGCGGTGTCGGTAAAAATAAAGACCATATTCACCTGCATTTAGAACATCTCGGCGCGGATACTATTCAGGAAAAACTCCCTGGTATTGCGGAAACTGCCAAAATTTTTGCAGGCGTTGATGTAACCAAAGAACCAGCACCAGTGTTGCCAACAGTGCATTACAACATGGGCGGTATTCCGACCAATTATCACGGTGAGGTTGTGCAACTAAAAGACGGCAATCCTGATTATGTAGTTCCAGGTTTGATGGCTATCGGTGAGGCAGCTTGCGTATCGGTGCATGGTGCTAACCGTCTGGGCTCAAATTCATTGCTGGATTTGGTGGTATTCGGACGGGCTGCGGCTTTGCGGGCTCGGGAAGTAGTTAAGAGAGATTCCAAGCCAGAAGCTATTCCAGAAGCGGCAATCGAAAAAGCTCTCAACCGCTTCAATAAAGTTCATCACGCGCGCGGCACGACTTCTACCGCTGAAATCCGTTTGGCAATGCAAAAAACAATGCAAACTCATGCTGCTGTGTATCGCACATCGGAAAGTCTTGTTGAAGGCGTAAATAAGATGAAAGAGATTTATCCGCAATTTGAAAATGTCAAAATTGCTGATGAAAGCTTGCAGTGGAACAGCGATTTGACCGAAACTTTCGAGCTTGCGAATTTGCTTGCTTGTGCGCAAGTGTCAATTACGGCGGCGGAAAATCGTCATGAAAGCCGTGGCGGACATGCTCATGAAAATTATCCTGACCGCGACGATGCTAACTGGATGAAACATACTCTGACTTGGCTATCCGATGACGGTAAGGTAACTATCGATTACCGTCCAGTGCATTCATTTACTGGCACGGATGAAGTTGAATATGTCAAACCGAAAAAACGCGTTTATTAAGGAGCAAAACAATGGCTGAATTTTCTCTTCCTAAAAATTCTGTGGTTAAGAAGGGCAAGCATTTTCCTGCTCCTGAAGGTGCGAAAAATGTTCGGAAATTCAAAATTTACCGCTATGACCCAGGTAAAAATGAAAATCCTCGCTACGACACCTTCGACATCGATATGGACGATTGCGGTCCGATGGTGCTTGATGCTCTGCTGAAAATCAAAAATGAAACCGATAGCACTTTGACTTTGCGCCGCTCTTGCCGTGAAGGTATTTGCGGCTCGTGCGCGATGAACATTAATGGTAAAAATACTTTGGCTTGCACTTGCGCGATTGAAGATGTACAAAAAGGCGGAAAAGTAAGCGTTAATCCTTTGCCGCATATGAAAGTGGTGAAAGACTTGGTTTCGGATTTAACTCATTTCTATGCGCAACACGCTTCTATCAAACCTTGGCTGCAAACCGAAACTCCCGATCCAGAACGCGAACGCCTGCAAAGTAAAGAAGACCGTGCAAAATTGGACGGACTTTATGAATGTATTTTGTGCGCTTGCTGCTCGACTTCTTGTCCGAGTTATTGGTGGAATTCGGATAAATATTTGGGACCGTCGATTTTGCTGCAAGCTAACCGTTGGTTGCAAGATAGCCGTGATGAAGCAACTGCCGAACGCTTGGATTTCCTCGAAGATGCGTTCAAGGTTTATCGCTGCCATACGATTATGAACTGCTCGAACACTTGTCCGAAAGGTCTCAATCCAGCGAAATCAATCGCTCAAATCAAATTGAAATTGCTTGAAAGACAAACCTGATAGTAATTTCTCTTTTACGAATAAAAAACTCCCGCTTTTTTAAGCGGGAGTTTTTTAATTTCCACCGTTATTTCTATTCCCTCACAACCCAATTTTTGAGCGTCCGTAATTCTTCATCAAAGCAGGCACCGATTTTGTAGAGTTTTTTCGCACCCTGTTCGTATTGAATTCCATAACCTTTTTCGTCGATTTGGGCGAGTGCTTCTTCTGCGCTGCCGTGGAGCTTAAATTCAAAGAGAAATACCGCATCGCGAGTTTCAACCAGTAAATCAATCCGACCGTTGGCGGTGCATTGTTCAGTTTGGACATTGAAATCGGTAATCAGCGTAAATACAAGGTAGAACACGGTTTTGTAGTGATTTTCATCCTGCTTTTCGGCGTTGTAGGGAATTTTGGCGAAGAATTTTTTC
>JAFUTP010000041.1 GCA_017484165.1 Cardiobacteriaceae bacterium
CGATTTTGAAGAAATGATGTTGAAATTAAAAGAAAAATACGACGGTTATCACTTCACGGAAAACTGTCCTGACATCTACAATCCATACAGTTTGATGAATGCTCTGCAAAGCCGCAAACTCGGTAATTACTGGTTTTCATCTGGCACACCAACGCATTTGACCGAAATGCTTGCGAATTTTCGCTTAACACCCGAGAATTTAGAAGGTTTTTATGCAGCGCAAAACAGTTTTGACGCGCCGACGGAATATGCCGAAACCCCAATTCCAGTGCTTTATCAGAGCGGATATTTGACGATTAAGGATTACGAAGATGGCGAATATGTTCTCGGTTTTCCGAATGAGGAAGTCCGCATCGGTTTTCTTGAAGGTCTGATGCCGTATTACAGCCGTTTGGGTAGCGATGAAAATAGCTTATTTATCCGCACTTTCAACCGTGCGCTTAAAAATCACGATGTTGAAACGGCGATGCAAGAAATGAAAAAGTTTTTTGCCAAAATTCCTTACAACGCGGAAAAACAGGACGAAAACCATTATAAAACCGTGTTCTACCTTGTATTTACACTGATTACCGCCTTCAACACTCGCACCGAACAATGCACCGCCAACGGTCGGATTGATTTATTAGTTGAAACTCGCGATGCAGTATTTCTCTTCGAATTCAAGCTCCACGGCACGGCAGAAGAAGCACTCGCCCAAATTGACGAAAAAGGTTATGCAATTCAATACGAACAGGGCACAAAAAAACTCTACAAAATCGGTGCCTGCTTTGATGAAGAATTAAGGACGCTCAAAAATTGGGTGGTGAGGGAGTAAAAATCTATAACGACAAAAGCAATGTTTTGCGAAACTCACAAGCTTTTTCATTGCCCGCATCACAAGCTTTTTTATACCAATCCAAGGCGCGCTTTGCATCTTTTTCTACTCCGTTACCCTCTTCATAAGCAAGTCCCAGCAAAGCGCAAGCCGCAATAACACCGTTATCACAAGCTTTTTCATATAGCTCAACGGCGCGGGGATAATTTTGCTCTACCCCTTTTCCTTCGTAATACAACTGTCCTAATTCGTAACAAGCACTTGTATGTGCCAATTCACAAGCTTTTTCATAAAAACTTGCCGCACGAGAATAATCTGCCGTAACTTCTTTCTCTTCTTCGTATAAACCAAGAATAAAACAAGCCTCTGCATCTGAACTATCACAAGATTGCGTAAATAGTTTTAAGGCACGAAAAATATTTTGCTCAACACCTTTGCCATCTCTATAAGCAATTCCAAGATTAAAACAAGCCGCCGCATTTCCGCCATCACAAGAAATACGGAAAAACTTGCTAGCGCGGTAATAATCTTGCGCGACACCTCTTCCATCGGCATACATATTTCCTAACGGGGCGCAAGCTTCGATATGACCGCCATCACAGGCTTGTTCATAAAGTTGTGCCGCACGGGAATAATCCTGCCGCCCCCCCCTGTCCCTTGTAATACATATTTCCTAAACTACTACAACCCTGTGAAATGCCAGCTCGGCAGGACTGCGCAAAAAGATTTTCGGCACGGTAATAATCCTGTCCCAAGCCCTGACCGTGTTCATATAAAACTCCAAGGCTATAACAAGCTAGCTGATGTTTTTCTCGGCAAGCTTGCTCATAAAGCTTTGCCCCCCGCTCGTAATCCTGCTCTATTCCTTCTCCCGACACATACAAAATAGCGAGATTTGCGCAGGCTTCCACAATGTTTTTATTACAAGCTTGTTCATAAAGTCGTGCTGCACGGGAAATATCTTGTCTAACACCGTATCCATTGCTGTAAAACAATCCAAGATTAGCGCAGGAAGCAAAATCCTCTCCTTTACAAGCTTGCTCGTAAAACTGTGCTGCACGGTAATAATCTTGACTTACTCCCAAACCTCTGGAATATAACTCCCCGAGATTAGAACAAGCCTGTATAACCTTATCGCCACAGGCTTTTTCATAAAGCTCTGCCGCACGGGAATAATCTTTTTCCACACCATGCCCTTCGTAATACATTCTTCCCAAGTTATAACAAGAGGATAAAAAGCCACCTTTACAAGCTTGCTCGAAAAGTCCCAGAGCACGGGAATAATTTTGCTCAACTCCTAGCCCTAATACATATAAAGTTCCAAGATTAGAACAAGCTGGCAAATTGCCGTCATTACAAGCTTGGCGATTGAGTTTTACAGTTCTGGAATAATCTTGTTGTTTGTATGAAACATCATCCTGCAAATACAAATGTGCCGAATTATTCGCCATCGCCGTGATGAAAAAAGTAATACAACCGATAACAGCGCAAAAAATTGCTTGTTTGAGATATTTCATCATTACTCCAATGGTGTCTAAAAATTCGTCATTTTGAGCCGTAGGCGAAAAATCTCTATCGACAGCTCCTTCGCTATGTTCAGGATGACGAGGAAAAAAATAGAACTACTCTAAATTTAGATGCGCCTCCAAGTTGAGTAATTTCGTAAAGCTTATAAGGACAGCAGCAACATTTTGCGGAATTCACAAGCTTTTGTATTACCAGTATCACAGGATTTTTTATACAACTCCAAAGCGCGGTTTGTATCTTTTTCTACACCTTTGCCTTCCTCATAAGCAATTCCCAGCAAAGCACAAGACGTCATATCGGAAGCATCACAGCCTTTTTTATATAACTCAACGGCACGAGAATAATTTTGCTCTACACCCTTTCCTTCGTAATACAAAATCCCTAATTGGTAACAGGCAGTTATATTTTCAGCATCACAAGCTTTGCCGTAAAACCTTGCGGCAAAGGAATAATTTTGACTAACGCCCTTACCTTCTTCATACAATTTGCCAAGTTCAAGACAAGCCTCTGTATTTTTTCCATCACAACCTATAGCAAAGGCTTTCGCAAGAATGGAATAATCAAATTCAACATTTTTTGCTTTGGTATATATAACGCCGAGATTATGACAAGATTCCTTAATATTACTTACACAAGCCCGTTCATAAAGCTTCGCCGCACGGGAATAATCTACTTCGACACCTTGTCCTTGGGCATATATATCTCCTAATACACCGCAAACCTGTTCAATACCGCCATAGCAAGATTTTTCATAAAACTTCACGGCGCGAGAAATATCTTTTTTGATACCTTTCCCTTCAAAATACATCTTCCCGATTTGCGTGCAACCATGAACAAAACCTCTATCGCAAGCTTGTTCATAAAGCTCGGCAGCACGGGAATAATCTTGCTCTACACCTTGTCCGTAAAAAAATAAAATCCCCAAGTTATGACAAGCCGTTGCATATTCACCGTTGCAAGCCTTTTCATACAAGCCTGCGGCACGGGAATAATCTCGTTCAACACCTAAATTTGTGTCATAGAAAAAACCAAGTTTTCCACAAGCTTCCGCAATATCTGCATTACAAGCTTTTTCGTATAACTTTGCGGCATAGGAATAATCTTTTTCCACGCCCAATCCGTTTTGATACAAATTTCCTAAATTACCGCAACCGTCAAACATTTCTCCATCACAAGCTTGCGTGTAAAGCTCGGCAGCACGGTAATAATCTCGCGGCACAGCTCTTCCCTTGAAATAGGAATGACCGAGGTTATAGCAACCGAAAAAATCATCAGCATCACAAGCTTTCTGAAAATAAAAATTGGCACGGTCATAATCCTGTTCAACCGCTAATCCGTTCAAATACAACAAACCGAGATTAGAACAGCCTAAATTTTCATTTTCACAAGTTTGTTTCAAAGCTTTCGCGGCACGGGGATAATCTTGTTGGTGGTAAGCACGGTTAGCTTCCGCCAGCAAATCTTTCGTATCTTGCACCACAACCGCCGCAAGCGCAAAAGCATAAAAACAGCTAGCAAAAATAAAAATAATTGAGCGTTTTAGAAATTTCATAATTTGTCCATAAGTCGAATAAGGCGCATCTAAATTTATGGTTCTTATGGTTCGTTCTATTTTTACCTCGTCATTCTGAGCGAAACGAAGGATTTACCGATAGAGATTTTTCGCCTACGGCTCAAAATGACGAATTTCATAGATATGCCCAATAAGAAAAAACCTGCCGTCTATAAACAGCAGGTTTTAATTCAAGCACTTGTTTGATTAAATCAAATTCTCGACATAATCAAAGTTGCATTTGTGCCACCAAAGCCGAAGCTATTCGACATAACGGCATTTAAGGTTTTGGACATATTTTCGCGGACAATCGGGATATTTGCCGCTGCTTCGTCAAGATTGAAGATATTTGCCGATGCGGTTACAAAATTGTTTATCAGCATCAATAGACTATAAATACTTTCCGTCGAACCTGCCGCACCGAGAGCGTGTCCCGTTAAAGATTTGGTAGAAGAAATCAGCGGAATTTCATCGGTAAATGTCGCTTTTATCGCTTCCAATTCTTTGGTATCACCGACAGGAGTTGATGTGCCGTGGGCGTTGATGTAATCGATAGATTTACCGCCTGCCGCTTTATGCTGTTCCATCGCCATTTGCATACAACGAACCGCACCTTCACCGCTCGGAGCAACCATATCGTAACCGTCAGAAGTTGCACCATACCCCGTAATTTCAGCCAAAATTTCCGCACCGCGCGCTTTGGCATGTTCGTATTCTTCCAACACTAACATTCCGCCGCCACCCGCAATTACAAAACCGTCGCGGTCTTTGTCATAAGCACGGGAAGCTTGTTCCGGAGTATCGTTATATTTTGTAGAAAGAGCACCCATCGCATCAAAAAGCGAGGTCATCGTCCAATGTGCTTCCTCACCGCCGCCTGCAAAAACAATATCCTGTTTACCGAATTGAATTAACTCCGCTGCATGTCCGATACAGTGCGCACCAGTCGAACAAGCCGAACTCATCGAATAATTCACACCTTTAATTTCAAACGGTGTCGCAAGACAAGCGGAAGTCGTCGAGCCCATAACTTTGGTTACTGCATAAGGTCCAATGCGTTTTACTCCGTCTTTACGAAGAATATCTGCACTCTCAACTTGCACACTCGCCGCCGCACCACCAGAACCGACAACCAAACCCGTGCGCGGATGGGATATATGCCGTTTCTCCAATTTTGCTTGTTCAATTGCTTGTTGCAATGCGATATAGCAATACGCCGCCGCATTTCCCATAAAACGCAAAGTTTTACGGTCAATAAAAGCTTTCAAATCCAGATTTTTTACGCTACCGCAAACCTGCGAGCGCAAACCCATTTCCTTATATTCCTCACAAAAACTGATGCCCGATTTCAAATTGTGCAGGCTATCTAATACCTCTTTAATATTGTTTCCCAGCGAGGAAATAATCCCCATTCCTGTAATAACTACCCGTCGCATTGCCATCTCCTTATTGTTGAACGAATAATCCGACCTGCAAATCTTTGCCTCGATAGATTTCTTTGCCGTCGGCAAGAAGTTCAGCGTCAGCGATACCTAAAACTAATTTGCGCATCACCACGCGTTTGATATGAATGTGATAAGAAATTTTTTTCGTTGTCGGCAAAACTTGATCAGTAAATTTAACCTCACCGCAACCAAGTGCCCGCCCCCGACCTTTTCCGCCTGACCAACCGAGAAAAAATCCAACTAATTGCCACATCGCATCTAATCCTAAACAACCTGGCATCACGGGATCTCCTTCAAAATGACAGGCAAAAAACCATAAATCAGGATTTATATCCATTTCTGCGATTATTTCACCTTTACCGTATTTACCGCCAGTTGCATTTATTTCGACGATACGGTCAATCATCAGCATATTCGGCAAGGGTAATTGCGCATTGCCAGCACCAAAAAGATTGGCCTTGGCACATTCAATTAACTCTTCTTTGGAATAAGAATTTTTAGCTTGAAACATAAAGCGAATTTTCCTAACTATTTGATATTGCAATAAAAATCTTAATCGATAAACCTGCACGCTTCACTTAAAGGAATTCTGTTTATCCTATTGGGGAATAATTTTTTATTTATAAACACCGCAAGATATTGTCGGATATTTTCAACAAGCGACATATCTAAACTCATTTTCTTCATTTTCAAGCTTTAAGGAGACTCAAATGACAATCCAAGTTAAAGGTTACGCTGCGTTAGCGTCTGATAAACCATTAGAAGCGTTTGATTTTGAACGCCGTGATTGTGGCGATAACGATATTGAAATCGACACCTTATACTGCGGTGTATGCCACAGCGATTTACACCAAGCACGCAATGACTGGGGGTGGAGTACCTATCCTATGGTGCCAGGACACGAAATTGTTGGGCGTGTGGTGAAAGTCGGCAAAAATGTAACAAAATTCAAAGTAGGCGATTTGGCTGGCATTGGCTGTATGGTTGATTCCTGTGGCGAATGCGATCCCTGCCACCACGATTTAGAACAATATTGCGAAAAAGGCAATGTGCAAACTTATAACGACTCATTCCGTTACAGCACAGGCGAAAAAACTTACGGCGGATACAGCACACGCTATGTAGTAAAAGACGCTTTCGCCTGCAAAGTGCCTGAAAATTTAGACACCAAAGCAGTCGCCCCCTTATTGTGTGCAGGCATTACCACCTATTCACCTTTACGCCACTGGAAAGTGGGCAAAGGCAGTAAAGTGGGCGTAGTCGGTTTAGGCGGTTTGGGACATATGGCGATTAAATTTGCAGTGGCGATGGGTGCGGAAGTGTCGCTTTTCACTCGTTCTACGAATAAATTTGATGACGCGAAAAAATTGGGCGTGCATCACATTGTGTTATCCACCGATGAAGAACAAATGAAAGCGGTTGCCAATCAGTTTGATGTCATCATCGACACCGTGCCGTATCAACACGATTTACACCCATACATTCCCACACTCACCGTTGATGGGGCGTTGGTTTTAGTGGGCGTAGTCGGCGAAGAAATCGAAGCCAATACCGCACCGCTATTACTCAAACGCCGCACCATTGCAGGTTCGTGTATCGGCGGTATTGCGGAAACGCAAGAAATGTTGGATTTCTGCGGCGAACATAACATTGTGCCTGATGTGGAAATGATTGATATGCAGTATATCAATGAAGCATACGAAAGAATGTTAAAGTCCGATGTGAAATACCGCTTTGTGATTGATATGCAAAGTTTGAAAAAATAAATTTGACGCTGGGATTTATTCCCAGCTTTTTTATCTTTTTATATTTATATTTATATTTTTACATGCCGTTACACAATACAGAATTATCTTTATATATCTGATTTAATTTATTTTGTATTTCCTGCACGGTTGTTTTCTCCACTCCAAAATCAGCGGCGATATGAGTAAAGTTGGCAATACTTGTCAGAATTTTTTCTATTTCTTTTTTTGCATATTGCCATGATGAATATCCTGCAATTTCAGCTAATTCTTGAATTATTTTTAACGGTGGATTGTTACCGTAATTTTGAAAACTCATTGTATGTTGATTGTGTCGCATAGGGGCAAATGTTATGTCATAAGCATTAGACGGTTGCCAGTTGCCTTGCTCATCTTGCAAAAAAGACCAGTTTTTAGTGTGATCGTCCTGATTACATGCAAATAAGTTAAATATCATACGACGAAACTGTAACTCGGCTGCTTGCTTACTCCTACATAAAATTTTTGTAGCTTTCAAACAACCTGAATAATCCATAGATGGCATACGAAAATCTGCATCTAATAAACCGCAGAGCATTGCGGTATGAATGCGTCCCTGCTCTGTGCAATCAAAGCGTTTTACCGCTAACCACTGAAATTCGCCCTGATGCAATAATCGCCAATCAACGGGTTGTATATCCGCTTGCTTTGCCATAGTTAAATAAACGGCTTCTAAAATACCTTCTGCATGAGAAAATGGCAAATGCGAGGAAGTAAATTTCACAATCCATGCTTGGCTATTTTTTTGCGCAATAGTTGAACACTGCGAAAAATCATCATTTTGCACATAAATTTGTGCTTTCGGGCGAGCACCGCCTGAACTTCCCAAGCACAACAATTCTTGCAAAACCTCGGTTGTTTCACCTGCAAAAACTTGCTGCGCATTTCGCCCTAGTGTGTATAAATCAATTAGTGAATTTACTGTATCAATATGCGGTTCATATGTCAATGCACCGATACCCGTATCTCCAACCAAACACAGGCGTTGCAGAGGTGAAATCTGATAAGGGCTTAAACCCTGACTTGCAAAAAAACGGTCTTGTAATAACAATCCCCAACCGTCAGGCAAACTATCAGCAAAAACGCCATGCAAACCTTTATGCGTTGTCCTATCTGCTAATTGCACCGTTGTATCAAAGGATAATTTGAACGGAGATAAGTTATTGAATTTATTGACATATTCTCTTTCATAAGCAAAGAAAATGCCTTGTTTATTCTCAGCTAATGTTCCCACATGCGTTTTACGACCGTCAGACAAAATACGAAATACGCTGATTTTTTTGACATTATTCATTGCTCAGCACTTCCTCAATAGTTTTAGGCATAGTTGGTATTTCTTTGCTTAAAGCTACTAACTTTTCCATATCGTCCAACACCAACCACAGAGCCAAAAACTGCCGCAAAGAAATTTGCCCTGTATTTTCAAATTTGCGAATAGTGCTGGCAGGAACGCCCGAGCGCTTTGCTAATTCATCACGGGAAAAGTGCTTTTTCTTGCGTTGCGTATGCAAATATTGTGTCAGTAATTTCTGAACTTCGTTGTCATCATAAAAATACATCATAGTATCAAAAATACGGAATTTATCGGAAAAATTGACACTATTGTAGCATTTTATGGATACGGTTAAATTCCCGCATCAAGCAATTTTCCCTGCTCTAAACGCAGGCATCTATCGTTCTTTTTTGCAAGTTGCACATCATGAGTAACCATAATCAGGGCGGAATTTTCTTCCACGACCAACTGACTCATTAAAGCAAAAACACTCGCGGAATTTTCCGTATCCAAATTGCCCGTAGGTTCATCGGCAAGCAGACAAGCAGGTTTTCCCACCAATGCCCGTGCAATTGCCGCTCTTTGTCGTTCTCCGCCTGATAATTCCGCAGGTTTATGCTGCATACGGTCTTTTAATCCCACCCGTTCCAAACATTCAGCAGCTTTTTTCTGTGCTTCGTTATTATTCACTCCACGGATTAACAAAGGCAGGGAAACATTTTCTAATGCTGAAAATTCCGCTAATAAATGATGAAATTGATAAACAAATCCCATATATTTATTGCGCAATTTAGCCCGAAGATTGTGTTGTTTTTTATTCGAGAGGACAAAATTTTCACCGCAAAGGGTGATTTTTCCTTCTTCAGGAGTGTCAAGTCCTGCCAAGATATGTAATAAGGTAGATTTTCCCGTTCCCGAAGCACCGATGATGGCGATTTTCTCGCCTGTTTTCACTTCTAAATTCAAATTTTTGAGTATTTGCAAATTTTCATCTTTGCTTTTATATGAAAAAGAGATATTTTCTGCCGCTAAAACTATTTTTTTTTCAGTCATTGTTCTAATACCTTAATTCAAAATTTTCGCACTGTTTCTTATAAAAAATAACACTGTTACACAAAAGGGTACATCTAAATTTAGGGTTAGTTCTATTTTTTATCTTCGTCATCCTGAACGCAGTGAAGGATCTGCCGATGGAGATTTTTCGCCTACGGCTCAAAATGACGAATTGTTAAACACGCCCAAAAATTATTCGGCAGAAAGAGCCCGTGCAGGTTCAGTTTTCGCGGCAATAATCGCTGGAATTACGGAGAATAATAAAGTCATTACCAAGGTAATCACACTTATTCCAATCACCACCGACGGTTCAATTTTCGCGGTCAGTTGTTCAACAAAATACATTTGCGCAGGCAAGGTATAACCCGTCCATTTTTCGAGTAAATCCATAAAAAACGGCACATTGAGCGCAATAATTATTCCCAAACTCACCCCAAGCACCGTGCCGATAATCCCGAAAATCATTCCCTGTGAGATAAAAATTTGCGCAATATCAGCGCGAGTAAGCCCCAAAGTTCGCAAAATTGCAATATCACGACGCTTTTCCGTAACCACCATGTACATCGAGGAAAGTAAGCCGAATGCTGCCACCATCACGATTAAGCACAAGATGATAAACATCGCGTTTTTTTCCATCTGCACCGCATTGAAATAAACCGCCTGATCCAGCGACCAATCACTCATATAAACCGTCATCGGCAATTTTGGCGCAATCGCTTTACGGATAAGCGGAGCTTCCATCGCATCTTTTATTTTTATTTGATAACCGCTGACACCGTCGGGAATTTGCAACAGCTTACGAGCATCGGCAGCATGCAACATTACTAGTTGTTTGTCATACTGATAATGGCCGCTTTCGAAATATCCCGCATAAGTAAATCGCTTCAAACGCGGCATTAAACCAGCGGCAGTTGTCGTAGCTTGTGGGACAATTACCGTGATTTTGTCCCCAATTTGTAATCCTAACTTCTCTGCCAAAACCTTACCTAAAATCAAATCCCAAGAACCGTCTTGCAAGCGAGCGCGAACTTCGGGCGAAATGCGCGCGAAAGTATCGGAAATTTTGCCCTCTTCGCTCGGTTCAACTCCATGCAACATCACACCTTGAAATCCCTGCCCGATACCGATAAGTGCTTGACCATCAATATATGGCGCATAGGAAATAATCCGTGAATCCGTGCGCAAAAACGGCTCTGGACTAAAATCTGGCGGAATTCTGCGACCGTCGGAAGCGCGAATTGAAAGTTGCGCCGTCATCGACAACAGGCGGTCGCGAACATCGCTTACTACACCGTTCATCACCGACAAAACAACAATCAAAGCGGCGATGCCAATCGTGATACCAATCACCGCCAAAATCGAATTCAAACCAACAAAATGACTGCCACGCCGTGCATAGCTATAACGAAATCCAATTGCAGTAGGTAAAAATCGCATTGTTTTTATTATTCCCTTTGAGCTGTATCTATGAAATTCATTTTTTTCGTTCTTCATAAGAAAATTAGGAAGGGATTGTGGGGCAGCTGCCCAACCCCCCGCTTCTTTCGCTTTTTGTGAAAAATTCTTTTTTATTCCCTAAAAAGAATGTGCCAAAACTTATACTGGATGTGTCTAAAAATTCGTCATTTTGAGCCGTAGGCGAAAAATCTCTATCGGCAGATCCTTCGCTGTGCTCAGGATGACGAGGTAAAAATAGAACTGACTCTCCTTAAATTTAGATGCACCACACTGTTATCTATATTTTTTACTGCTGTTCGTAAAAATTATTGCAGTATTTCGTCTAATTTTCCGCTCTCTTCCAAGGAGTATAAATCATCACAACCGCCTATAAATTGTTCTTTGATAAATATTTCTGGAACGGTAGTTCTACCTGATTTTTCTATCATTTCCGCTCTTAATTCTGGCTTATTTGAAATATCGATTATTTTTATTTCATAAAGCTCTTTATTTACCTTTTCATTTAATAATTTCAATGCTCTTTGGCAATATGGACAAGTTGGTTTTAAGTAAATTACAATACTTTTCATATATCCTCAAAATAATATTTATTTTAACTCACAACAGGCAGATTATCACCAATCCAACCTTGTACTCCGTATTGCAGGGTAAAGACATTTGTATAGGAATTAGCAACCAAAATTGCCGCTTGATTTTTGCATAAATAGCCGTCTTTATCACAAATAATTATTTCGCGGTTTTTATCATTATTTGCAAGTTTATTAACCGTTTCTAAAAAATGCTCTGTGCTAATTGATTTTGCCCCTGCAATATGTCCTTTTTTATACTCTTCAAAGCTTCTTAAATCTAAAAGTAATGCACCGTTATTAACTTTCAAAGCACACTGTGCGCTGTCAATAACTACCCCCTTGCTGCCTTTATTTTTAATTTCATAAATAATAATTCCAATAACAGAAGCGAAAAATAATAAGAATAAAATCAAATTATCTGAAAAAAATTGTGAAAACGACACGGTAAAAACCTCCAAATAATACAAATAGTAATAGAGCGGAAATTATATAATAAACCGCATCGCAAACCAAAATTTGGCAACAAGAGAGAAAAATGTCTATTTTCACTAGCACAACTCCCGCGACTTTGGCTTATTTTCAATATCAATCAATTCGCAATATCTTGCCGCAAAATAATGCAAAAAAAACAAAAATAAAGATAAAAACTCTGCTTGATATTGCCGATGATTTCGACAATTTCTTTTTTGATGCTTACGGAGTTTTGAATACCGCTGACGGAGTTATCTCCGAAGCATTAACAACTATTGCTGAACTTAAAAATCGCGGTAAAAATTGCCTAGTTATTTCCAATGCCGCGGGTTTTGCGCGTGAGTTTTACTTAAAACGCTATAAAAAAATGGGTTTTAATTTTAATGATGATGAAGTTGTGGTTAGCCGTGATGTTGCAATGCAATATTTAATCCGTGAAGTGAATAATAATCCAGAAAATTATTACGGAATAATTAGCGGTGATTTTGCACAAAATGATATTGAAGAAGTTATAAATAAAGATAAATTTTTACTACCAGATAATCCTGATTTTGGCACAAAGAGTGATATCTTTCTTTTCCTCGGTTCGATGAATTGGACAAGAGAAAAACAAGCAATATGGACAAAATATTTGCAAGAAAAACCGCGGGAAATTTGGGTCGGAAATCCTGATTTAATCGCACCGAAAGGCTTGGAAGCATCGATTGAAGCGGGAACTTATACCCTGCTTTTAGAAGAAAATTTATATACAAAATTGCTTGTTTGCGGCAAACCTTTTGCACATATTTTTAATCTTGCAAAAGAAAGAATTATTGCCAAAAATAATAGCTTTAATTTTGAGCGAACATTGATGGTCGGTGATACTTTACACACTGATATTTTAGGTGGAAATAATTTTGGAATTAAAACGGCATTAGCGGTAAATTATGGCTTTTTCAAGGGCTTAAATTATTCCGCTGCAATTATTGATAGCCAAATCGAACCAGATTTTATTTTAGAAGCAATTTAGAAAGATTTTAGAAATATTTCATAAAAAAACACAAGGTAAAATAAAGTGCAAAACCAACTAGAAAAACAACTCGAAGAGCGTATTTACGAACTTGAATGTCGCCTTGCTTTTTATGAAGATTTAAGCGAAAGCTTAAACCAAGAAATCGCTGAATTAAACAAAAAATCCAGCGAGCAGGAAAAAATCATCATCGAAATTTGCAAAGAATTGCGAGCAATAAAAAAATCAGCTTCCGCCGTTGGAAATTACACTCTTGCGGAAGAAATTCCACCCCATTATTGATTTTAACAACGGTAGTAAAAATATATTTCCTGCTAATAAGACTAGAAATTAAGCTTTATTCACAACTTTGAATTTATATTTCCGTTGAAAAGCAAAACGCAAGAACCATCCCAAAAATACAGCCAAAAACGGCAAAAACACAATCATCAGCAAAGCAAGCAACAATTCCTGTCGCTCAGAAAATTGCAAATATTGATCCGTCAATTCAGTTTTTTTCACCTGCTCTAACCCCGCTTCTGGCGCGAGATGAGCAAAAATATTGCGCGCCAAATCGAGATTTCCACCTGAACTCATCGCCTCTTTGCTGAATAAATCGCTGTCGCCCAAAATGATTATGCGCTGCTTTTTACCGTTGAAATCACGGCTAATTTCCAAACCAAGTGTCAATGGACCGCGTTTTTCCTCACCGTTCAAAGCAATTTTTCCCGTAGTAAATTCGGTTTCATTCCAACTTTGAGCGGAAGAGCGCAAAATTTCTTCAATCTTCCAAGCAAAATTTTCGCTTTTATTTTTCATATCAAAAGCAAGCGCACCAGGCAAAAGCGGTAGTTGTTCGATATTCGCCGTCAGCGGATTTTTACTACTAATTTCCGCTGGAACAAGTCGGGGATCGGCAAAACCTAATTCCTTCGATTGAATATCAACGACTACACCGTCAAGTATTTCACAGCCGCAAATTTCCGCTAAAACTGGCGGTAGAAAGCGATTATCCGTATCCGTCGTCCAAAGTAGCGAACCGCCCTGCGCAATAAAGGAATCCACCGCCGCATTCAAATGCGCCCCTTGATTCTCCGTAACTTGTGGATCAGCGATAACCGCAAAAGCAGCGTTTTCAGGAATATTTATCGTTTGCTTCAAATCAATCGCGGAAAATTGCAAGGTTTTTGTCGCGATTTTTCCGTACATTTCCCGCCAAGAACCGCTAGTATCCGCCGAAATTGCCCGTTCGCCAAAGCCCTGCAAATGCACCGCCGTAAAAGTCGTATCGTTCAAAAGTTCAAATACTGCCCGTAAAATTCCTTCACTCGAGGCAAAAGGCAATTTTTTACCCTCCCCCGCAATTTCAACATAAACTTCACCAATATTGCGAATATTATGCCGTTTCAAGTCCTCCGATACACTTGAAATATTCACTAATCGGAATTCTGCTCCTGGTAAAAATGAGCGGATTTCTTGCTCAACTGTTCGCATCGATTTGACAATCCGCGGATTAGCTTCGTTATAAATTGTAATTGATATTAACTTTGACTTATCACGGTTTAATTCCTGCAACTGTGCTTTCTGCCGCTCGGATAAAACAATACTTTCTTGCGACTTAAATTGCACAGAACTAGACAAATGCAAACTCACCCAAGCGGCAAAAATCATCACCGCAAAAATGAATATAAATAAAAATATACGAGATAATTTTTTTAATAATTCTGACATTGGCTCTCCGATTAAAATTTTTTGGCTCTTAATATAAAAATAATTACTTATAATTAACTACACTTTTATTTTATTCAAAGAGAAAATAATGCAAAAAGTAATTATAAAAAAGTTAGGACCAATTGAAGACTGTGAAATAGAAATTAAACCCTTCACCATCTTAATCGGTGAAAGCGGTAGCGGAAAAAGCATTATTCTTCGAACAATTAGTATGTTGAAGTGGGTTTATAAAAAAATGCAATACAAAAACCTACTAAAAGCAAGCGCAGTTAAAAGCGACAGTATTCGTTTAAGTTTGGATAAAATTGCTCGTGATGCGATGTTAGACGATTATCTAACAAAAGATAGCTATATTGAACTGCAAATAGATAATCAAACTATTATTTCCATCGAAGATAAAAAATTAAAAACAAACTATAAAAATATTTCCATCGCCCATTTTTTGCTCGGCAAAATTGTTTTTCTCAACGAAAATAGAACTGCTCTTGCTGAAATTCTCTCTACCGCAGGCGGAAGAAAAGCAAAATTTTCTTATTACACCGACGATATGATTGATATTTTCTACGAGGCATTTGATGCAATCGGTGAGAATTTTCCCCTGCATACCATAGAAATCAAATTAAATAGCTCTACAACAGTCGGTTATAAACAGTTTTTAATCAATAGAAATGGTAAAAAAATTAAATTTGAACATGCAAGTTCGGGCGAAAAAAATGCTTCGGTTTTAGAATTGATTTCATATTACTTTTCAGATAAATACGAATTATCTGAAAGTTTTAATAAAAATATCAATGCATTGTTATTAAATAATTCATTATTTCAAAAAGATAAGATAGAACGGTTAGTCAAATTTTTAGGCAAGTTAGAAATAACAAAGCAACTTACATTACTTATTGAAGAACCTGAATCAAACCTTTTTCCAAGCAATCAAAGAAACTTAACTTATTTTCTCTCATCATTACAAGAGATGAAAAATAATCCTGAAATTATTTTTTCAACCCATAGTCCTTATATATTAACAGTTATAAATAATCTTTTATATTCCTATGAAATAGCGCAAAATAATGAATTAAGTCAAAAAATAAACGAAATTGTTCCGAAAAAATGTCAATTAAACATCGATAATTTATCGGCATATGCAATAAAAAACGGTGAACTAGAAAGCATTATTGATACGGAAATTAACCTAATCAACGCTGAATATATAGACCATATTTCTGATGAACTTGCAGATGATTTTAATAAAATGTGTGGAATAATTCAGCAATGAAAAGATTAAAAATAGAACAAGAAATAGATAAAACCATTTCTTGCAAAGAGAATAAAAGAGTATTATTTTTTAATTGCAATTCAAGAATATTTTGCAAAATACATTTAGACAATAAGGCAAATAATCAAATATTAAATAACTTTCCTCGCTGTGATTACATTATCGTATCCAAAGATTTAGAAGATATCGCTTTATTTATCGAACTAAAAGGTAGCAATACAGTCCACGCACTAGAACAAATTGAACAATCAATAAATACTTTCGGTAATGCTATTAACAAAAAATACGCAGCAATCGTCTGTTCCAAAATTCATCCTAAATTTAATACCCACAAACAGCAATTTATTAAAAGAAACAAAACCCAATTGTTTATAAAAGAAAATCAAATGCAGCTTAAATACAATTCAAACAAACAATCCATAGAAAAATACAAATACTAACCATCATCATTGTGCGAATTTTTCCCAAGAAATTAAAGATTGCTTCGCCATATTTAATCCCTCTTCCTTGCTCGGATAGTGCAAATTATTCGGGCTATCTCGAAAAACAACTTTACCTTTACTAAACACTAAAATTTCACCGATTGCAAGTTGCGTCCATTTTTCATCATCAGTTAAAGGTAGAGTTGCTATAACCGCTACTTTATCTTTTTTGCTGGTTAATTGTGAAAAATCAATTTCTAAATCATCATCGGATAAATGTGCTTTACCAAATGGATATTCACGGATTATGTAGTGCAATAAAGAATGACAATGCACAAATAACCATTCCCCGTTAGACATAACAAAGTTAAATAATCCGTAATTACGCAATTCTTTTGCTAAATTGGCAATTTCACGAAATAAAGTGTCGTTATCAGGGGCAGTTTTATATTTACGACGCAAATTTTCTAAAATAAAACAAAATGCTTTTTCCGAATCCGTATCGCCAACTGTTTGATAAAAATTTCCATAGTCTTCGTGATTATTTTCTACACCGTTACCGTGAAAATTAAGCAAATTTCCATTATGCGCAAATAGAAAATATCTCCCCCATAACTCCCGCATAAAAGGTTGAGTATTTTGCAAAGAAATATCCCCTTGTGTTGCTTTTCGGATATGCGCAATTATGTTTTCCGAACGAATGGGATAAGCCGCAATCAAATCCGCAACAGGTGAATTTGCACAGGCATTATTATCTTGAAATATTCTCAATCCTTTATTCTCAAAAAAGGCTATTCCAAAACCATCAGAATGCTTATCCGTTAATCCACCGCGCCTGCGAAATCCTAAAAATGAAAAGACAATATCCGTCGGAGTATTACTATTCATTGCTAATAATTGACACATAAAAAGCCCTGATTCAAGTCAAAAATAATATTTTATAGTAAATAATTTAAGTCATAAAAATAACATTTGTTTATAATATTATGAATAAATAGTTCTATTTTTAGGATTTAATTCAAATGAAAAAAATTATTATGCTTTGCACAGGTAACATTTGTCGTTCGCCAATGGCAGAAGGTTTATTAAAAACGCTTAGCAAAAATCGCAAAGATTTAATTATTGATTCCGCAGGATGCGAAAGCTTTCATACAGGTGAAAATCCCGATGAAAGAGCAATTGAAACAATGCAAAAACACGGTATCGATATCAGCAATTTAACCGCAAGACCCCTAGAATTTGCCGATGTTGAACCAGCCGAAAATATCATAATGGCAGCGACAAAACAGCATTTAATTTATGCCGAAAATAAACGCCTGCGCTGCAACGGTCGCGCAAAAATCATCAAGATGCTCGGTCAAGAAGATTTGCCTGATCCCTATTATGGCGGCAAAGATGGCTTTGAATATACTTATCAAAAATTAGAAAAAGCATTAAAACAGTGGTTAATTGATAATCCAGAAGATAAGTAAAAATATAACAACGGTGTAAAAAATAAACAAGAAAGGTATAAAAATATGACGGATAAATATAAAGAACTTTGGAATAAAGTTTTAAGTCGCCTCGAAGATAAAATTAAGAAGTCAGAATTAACTCAATTAAAGGTTTGTGTATTAGAAGAAGATAACGGAAAATTTTATATAACAGCATCAAATAAATTTGCCAAAGATACAGCAAAAGAATTGCAAGAGCTAGTATTATCCGCATTAAAAGAGGAAAATTTTGCCGCAAATATAAAAATAAGAATGCAGGCAATAGAAAGTCCAAAACAAGCTGAAATAGACTTTGAAAATAACAAAGATAGTGCAAAAAAAATAGAGGAAGACGGTAAAAAATATGACTATAAATTAAATGAAGATTATGTTTTTGATACCTTCATTATCGGGCAGTCTAATCAGGAAGCTTTTTATGCCGTGCAAGCAGTAATTGGTGTGAATGATGCAACGGGCAAAAAAATGTTTGAACAGGGTTTCAATCCTTTGCTGATATACGGTGGCATCGGTCTCGGTAAATCGCATTTAATGCATGCAGCAGGACATGCTTTAATTGCAAATGGTCATAAAAAAGTTGTTTATGTAACCGCAGAAGATTTTACTAATGATTACATCAACGCTATAAAAAATGCCTCTATTCAGGAATTTAATAATACTTACCGTAATGCCGATGCCTTGTTAATTGATGATGTGCAATTTTTAGGAAGAACCGATAAATCACAAGAAGTATTTTTCCATATTTTCAACACTCTTCATACTAAAAAAGTGCCGATAATTTTCACTTCCGACCGTTTTCCCGAAGAAATTGAAGGTTTGCAAGACCGTTTGAAATCCCGTTTCGGTTGGGGGTTAAAAGTATCGGTAAATACTCCTGAATTTGAAACCAGAGCAGCGATTATTCAAGATAAAGCGGAAAGATTAGATTTCGAAATATCCAAAGAAACCGTGCAGTTTATCGCTAAACATATAACTTCCAATGTCCGTGATTTAGAAGGTGCTTTGAAGCAAATTTATATCGCTTCCAAATTTAGAAATAAAGCCGCAACTCCGCAACTTGCTGCCGAAATATTAAAAGATACGATGAGTGCGCAAGATAAAAAACTATCGATGGATAACATTTGTTCCGTAATAATGCAGCATTTTTCGGTTAGCAAAGAAGAATTAACTTCCAAATCAAAAACCAATGAAATTAACGAACCAAGACAAATTGCAATGCATTTAATCCGTAAATTAACTAACCGTCCATACAAAGAAATCGGAGCGTTTTTTAACCGCGATCATTCAACCGTTATGAACGCCTGCGACAAAATCGGACAAAGATTAGAACAAGATGAAAATTTCAATGAGTTATATAAAAGATTGGAATCAACAATTGGTAGATGATGTAATACAAATGTATGCGCATCTAAAAATTCGTCATTTTGAGCCGTAGGCGAAAAATCTCCATCAGCAGATCCTTCGCTGTGTTTAGGATGACAATGGTAAAAATGAAACTAACTATGAATTTAGATGCGCCCAAAACAACTATTGTGGAAAACTTGTGGATAAGTTGTTGAGTAAGGTGTTAGTTTGCGGTGAATTAGCTGTGGATAAAATTTCCAGCGAGTTTTCCACAGAATTTAAGAGGAATTTGAACGAACTTTTGCACATTATTTTTAACGGTTTTTTATTTATTTTTCAATAAGTTAGAAGAGTTTTCCACAAACTAACAGCACTTATTATTATTATGAAACTTTTAATATAGAAGGAATAATTTATATGCAATTTGAAATCCAGAAAGAAGCACTCGCGGCAAAATTATTAGATGTAAATAGCATTGTTGAAAAAAATAGCCCGAAAGCGATATTAAGCCATATTTACCTCAAAGCGGAAAATAATCAACTTACTTTAATTGCAACCGATACCGAACTCACCTTAACCGTATATCTTCCCGCTACGGTGATTGAAAGTGGCACAATAACCGTGCAAAGTGATGCTTTTACGCAATTAGTTAATCGTCTTGCCGATGCTGTTGTCGTAAATTGTCAAACAAAAGATGAGCAATTTATTATCAAAGCAGGCAAAGGTAACTATAAATTACAAACCTTACCCGCCGATGATTTTCCTATCCCCGAAAGTTTTAATGCCGAAAATAGCGTTGCAATTGATGCGGGCGATTTAACTCATTTATTAAGCAAAGTGCGTTTTTCAATGGCGGAAAATGACCCGAGACATTACCTAAACGGAATGTATATCAATCCGCAAAATGAAAGTAATATCATCGAAGCAGCATCAACCGACGGACATAGATTATCAGCTGCAAGTTGTAATACGAATAGTGCAATTTCAGGTTTTGAAAAAGGTTTTATTATTCCCAGCAAAGCGGTAAATGCTTTAATTAAGCAAATATCTTTGGATAATTTAATTTCTGAATTAAATTTGCAAAAAAAAGCGGCAACAGATGTTGAAACAACTAACCTGTTAAACGAAAAAATCGAGCAGTTTAATAAAGTCAAAAGATTATCTAACCGTGCGCAAAAAACGGAAATGCCACGCAATTTGGACTTAAATTTAAGTGAAAGATTGCTTAGTTTAAGCGGAGAAAATTGGATTTTGACTACACGGCTGTTGGAAGGAAAATACCCTGATTATCAACGGATTTTCCCCGAAAAACAAACAATGCCGATTTTGCTAGACAGAATGCTTTTATTAGATGCTTTGCGCCGTTTTCGAGTGATTTTGAATAGTAAAGATGAAAAAGCTTTAATTTTGCGCTTTGAGGAAAATAAACTTTCTATTTCCGCAAGAAATAATAATAGTAACGATAGCGGTGATGAGCAAATTGATATTGTGAATAATCAAAATATTACTTGTAATGTTGGAATAAATGTGCTTTATTTATTCGATGCAGCGAATAATATCAGCGGTGATTTTTTAGAACTTCATATTCAAAATCCTAATAGTCCCGTTTTGATTACATCTCAACAAGACGAACAAGTGCGCTATGTAATTATGCCGATGAATATAGATTGATTTTCAAATTTGAATAACCGTAAAAAAACGGCAAGAGTGTAAAAAATCTTGCCGTTTTTTTTGTTTATATGGTGTGTCTAAAAATTCGTCATTTTGAGCCGTAGGCGAAAAATCTCTATCGACAGATCCTTCGCTGCGTTCAGGATGACGAGAGTAAAAAATAGAGCTAACACTAAATTTATATGTGAGCTATAAATATTTACTCAACTTTATTTCTTAAGTCTTGCAAAAGCATCTGCCATTGCGGTTTGTCTTGTATTATTATTACCAGTATTGGGGTTATAATTAAAGTCCTTTTTGCTACTTGACGGATTATTTTTACTCCTACCGCTATCGTCTTTTTTCATTGAAAGAGATATGCGCTTTCTTTTTTCATCTATTTCCAAAACTATTACCTTGACAATATCGCCAGTTTTGACGATTTCACGCGGGTCGGATACAAATTTATCCGCCAGTTGTGAAATATGCACCAAACCGTCCTGATGCACACCGATATCGACGAATGCGCCAAAATCCGCGACATTAGTAACCGTTCCTTCTAGCAGCATTCCAACTTCTAAATCTTTGATTTCATTGATATTTTCTGCAAATTCGGCGGTTTTGAATTCCCCGCGGGGATCTCGTCCTGGTTTTTCGAGTTCTTTCAAAATATCTAAAACGGTCGGTAGTCCGAATTTTTCGTCGGTGTAATCTTTGGCAGAAATTTTTCCGAGAATTTCTCGGTTACCGATGAGTTTGTCAGCTGAAATTGCAAGATTTTTTAGCATATTCTTGACAATACCGTAAGCTTCGGGATGCACGGCGGAAGCGTCGAGCGGTTCGTCGCCATCGTTAATCCGCAAAAATCCCGCTGCTTGTTCGAAAGCTTTTGCCCCAAGTCGCGGCACTTTCAGCAGAGCTTTGCGATTTTTGAATGCGCCGTTTTCATCGCGGTAAGCGACAATATTTTTTGCAAGCGTTTTATTTAGTCCTGAAATGTGCGACAAAAGCGGGGCAGATGCCGTATTCAAATCTACACCAACGGCATTTACGCAATCTTCGATCACCGCGTCTAAACTTTTTGCTAGACGATTTTGATCGACATCGTGCTGATATTGTCCGACACCAATCGACTTCGGATCAATTTTCACCAGTTCGGCAAGGGGATCTTGCAAGCGTCTAGCTATCGAAACCGCGCCCCGCAAAGCGACATCGAGATCAGGAAACTCTTCTGCTGCCAGCTCGGAAGCCGAATAAACGGAAGCTCCCGCCTCGGATACGGTTACTTTGCGCAAATTTTGTTCGGGCAATTCCTTAATTATTTGCGCCGCAAGTTTGTCGGTTTCACGTGAAGCAGTGCCGTTACCGATAGCGATAATTTGTATATCGTTGTTTTTTATAAGATTTTTCAGTCGGGCAATTGCTTCTTCTTCCCTGTGCAGATAGACAATTTCGGTTGCAAGCATTTTCCCCGTATCATCAACCGCCGCGGTTTTAATCCCGTTTTTATAGCCAGGATCAAGACCTAGTGCGGAAATTCTTCCAGCTGGAGCTGCAAGTAATAAGTCTTTGAGGTTATGCGAGAAGACTTCAATTGCATCGGTATCGGACTTTTCTTTTAACTTTGCAATTGCTTCGGTTTCCAAAGAGAGGAAAATTTTCGCCCGCCAAGCAAGTCGCACGGTATCTTTTAGCCATTTATTTGCAGAATTTTTTATCGAAAAATGCTGACAAATGATTTTTTCATATTCCGATTGCTCGGTTGTTGGCGCGCTATCTTCTTGATATAACAGGGAAATTTTTAACATATCCTCATTTCTACCGCGCAAAACTGCCAAGGCACGATGGGAAGGAATTTTGGCAATCGCCTCACGGTATTCGAAATAATCCTTAAATTTTTCCGCCTCTTCTTTTTTATCTTCCACCACTTCGGAAGATAAAACTGCCTCATTCCAAAGTTTTTCTCGCAAAATTGCAATCAAATCGGCATTTTCGGAAAATTTTTCAATCAAAATTGCTCTTGCGCCATCTAAAACCGTTTTCAAATCGGGTAAATTATTTTCAGGATTGATATATTTTTCTGCCTCGACTTCCACATCAATAGAACTATCTTCTAGGAATAATTCAGCCAATGGTTCAAGTCCTTGTTCACGGGCAATTTGGGCTTTGGTGCGGCGTTTTGGTTTATATGGTAAATAAATGTCTTCAAGTTCAGTTTTATTGTCGCAGTGTTCTATCTTATTTTTCAACTCTTCGGTTAATTTTCCCTGTTCTTCAATAGACTTTAAGACGGTTGATTTACGCTCTTCGAGTTGTCTTAAATATTCTAATCTTTCCGCTAGAAGCCGTAATTGTCCGTCATCTAAACCGCCTGTTGCTTCTTTACGGTAACGGGCAATAAATGGCACTGTTGCCCCTTCATCTAATAAATCAACCGCTGCTTTAATTTGAGTTTGTGTCGCCGAAATTTCCTGACTTAATTTTTGAAAAATATCCATAATTTTTTCTGGTCTCTTGTGGTGAAAAAATCTATTTTACAAAATTATCTTGTTAGAATTAGTTTTTATTTCTTAAAGCTAAAATTTATGCTAACTAAAAAAATCATAAAAATAATATCTATCTTATTTTTTACTGCACTATTGATATATTTTTTTATCACTCCTTGGTTTATTTCTAATGAGATAAATAAATATTTTGATAACTTGCAAAAGAGAGAAATATTTCCTCAAACTCAAATTAAATTTAATCATCAGAAAAATTCTTTATTTTCCCGTAAAGGTGAATTTATTATTTTTAATCCCCAATATAATTATGAAATTAGTGCTGGTGAGTTTGAAATTTCGCATATTTTTCCCTTTAATTCCAAGTTTTACGATAAAAAAAACAAGATAAATCTCGCTGCGAAACTCAAAATAAATGCGCAAATATTTTTACATCTTTACGCCGAAAAAATTGCACTATTTAATGATATAAATATTGACACTACGGTCAAAATATTTGACTATCACGCTGATAATCAAGCATCTGCAATATATGAAAATCAGGAAAAAATTAAGCTTGATTTAAGCTCATTAAATACTTGTGAAAATGTAAAAGAAAAGCCAAGAACATTTACGGATTTAATATTAAATGCCGATTGCAAAATATTTTTCACTCTTGCTGCTAATTTTGATGCGGAAAATAAAATAAATATTCAAGCTAATATTGCTGAAAATTTAACTTCTTCATTTGATTTTTTGAAAATAATTACGGGCAAAGAAAAATTAAACTCTTATATCAAAAATACCGATATTGAAATAAAATTGCAGGGAGAAAAAGCAGAAAATTTTGCCACTAATCTTTGGCAGCAAAATTATCTTTATATCGCTTATTTTTTCGACTATGTTCCGCCGCCAAATTTATGGCAAAAAGATGAAAAACAAATAAAATCTTGGCAATTTAAGAAATAATCTTTGGGTAGATACAAAATGCACTATTTATCAAAATTTTTTATACTGTTTTGCTTAATTTTTAACAGTTCTTGTGCTGAAAAATTAACCGATGTAGTAGCAGAAAAATATAAAGATACGGAAAAAAGAGCGGAAATAACTAAACAAAACAATCAAGTAGCACGACAATTTGGTAAATATACCGAACAACCGACTATTTGGAGTGAAGTAAAAACTCCTGCCAAAGGACATCCACAATCAATCGGAGGTTATTCTAACGGTTGTCAAGTTGGCGCAATTGAATTATCGAAAATCGGAATAGGATATTATGATATTCGTCGCTACCGTCATCGCTTTTTTTCGCAACCATCTACTATTTCTGTAATTCAAAATATCGGGCATGAATTAGATAAAAAATATGCTGAACAAATCCTTCTAGGTGATTTAAGCCAACCGATTGGTGGCTTGATGAGTTATGCTCATGTATCGCACCAGAACGGGCTTGATGCCGATATTTACTTTGCAACAATCAAACGCGGAACGACACCTGATGATGATTATGAAGCACCTGCGGTTGTTGATAAAGCAACAGGAAAAATGAAATTAGAGCTTTGGAAGCCGCAATATCGAGATGCTTTATTCACCGCGGCGAATAATAGTGAAGTTACTAGAATATTTGTCAATCCGATTATCAAAAAGCATTTATGTGATACGGAAAAAGATACCTCTTGGCTTAAAAAAATTAGACCATGGGGAGGACATACCGCACATTTTCATTTAAGAGTTCGCTGTCCAATTAACAACTCTTTATGCAATAATCAAGCAGCTGTTCCCCCAGGAGACGGTTGTAATAAGGAATTAGTCAATTGGATTGAGAGGCAAAGAATTGATACTCTTAATCCCAAACCAAAAGTTAAAGACACTAGCCCGCCCCTGCGCCCTACCCCACCAGCTGCTTGTTTAGACTTGTTAAAGAACAAATAAATTATTTTTGAATTTGCTCTTTAATCCACTCGGCAAAAAGTGCATCATTTATAACCAAGAAGGATTGATTGTTCTTGCTGATTATTTCCTGATTAGAGAGTTTTCTTAAAGCTGCTTGAATTTTGCTTGGACTAATTTTATCCACGCCTAATTTTTCGGCAATTAAATCGCAAATTTCTTTACTGTATAAGGATTTTTTACCGTGCAGAATAAGTTCAATAAGCAACTGTTCAAGCAAAGAAAATTGCTGCCATTGCCGTAAATATTGGCTTTTATCATTCAGTTGAGTTAATCGATAACTAGCAGCTTCTGCAAGTGATAAGTTAGGGTTAATAATCATATCTTGAATAAGCGAACGAAGATAAAGAGGAACCGAATTCATATCTTGAAATAAAACATACAAGGCATCTTTATCTAGCTGTTTTTGCGTGCGTTGATAGTAAATATCAGCTAAAAAATCGCTAAATTCTTTCCCGAGTAACGGAAAATCAAGCGCGTGTGAAAACTGAAAAAACGGTGCTTTATAATTTTGAAACATTGCTTGCAAACCGTTAGTGCTACTGCCTGTAAATATTACCTTTACTTTATTCTTATGAACATCTAATCCCGTGCGCAAAGAGCGGATAATTCCTTCCGTATGACTAATTCTGGCAAGTTCCTGCACCTCATCTAAAAGCAATAAAGTCGAATGTGGCAAATTAGCAATGCAGGCGATTATTTCGCTAATCCTCTCTGGTTCAATCTGTTTGGCTTCTCGGCTAATTCCAAGACCAGCAAATTCGACTTGTGTTATTCCTCCTAGGAACTTTTTAATTCCGCTAGTTTTTTGAGCATTTTGCGCAAAAATACTCAAACTACGGCGAAATTCCTCGCTGATATTGCTCGCAGTTTCGTCCATAAATGAGAAATAAAAAACATTCAAATCCGCCGCCTGCGCTTCTGGAACAATATCTTGTAATAAAAATTGTGTTTTTCCCATACGCCGTGGTGCAAACAGTGTAATGGCAGTTGTAACACCAGAATTAAGACTAACTATGAGCGATTTTGCTAATTCACGCCGTGGGTAATAGAGAATATCTTCCTGCATTTGTATTTCCCTCCATAATCAAGCTAAATTATATAAAATTATTCATCAAGAAATAATTATTTAGTAGAAAATAATTTTGCATAATTTATTCCGCAAGACAAATACGATATTTTACCCTGCAAAAAGTCATACATTGTGTGAATTATACAAAATTATTCAATCAAAAATAATTATTTATTTTGGAATAATTTTATATAATTTTCATAAAGGTGCATCTAAATTTAAGGTTAGTTCTATTTTTTACCATCGTCATCCTGAGCGCAGCGAAGGATCTGTCAATATAGAGATTTTTCGCTTACGGCTCAAAATGACGAATTTCGTAGACACGCCAAAAATCAGACATAATGCTGACAATTGAACACATTAGGCATTCTTATTTTTCGCCATATCCATCACCACTTTTTTAATCAACTCATAGTGCAGGGAATATTGGTTACTTATGCGTAAAATTTTACACCCTTCTGCTTTACAAATTAACTCTTTGCGCTTATCTCGGTATTTGGTTGCTTGGTCTTGATAATGTTCATCACCGTCTAATTCGATAATTAAAACTGGTCTCTTGTTATCAAAAATTACAAAATCAAATTCTGCATTTTCGTAATATTCTTTATTTTTTTCTTCGAATGTAACAAAAAGCTTATTCATAGCTACATTTCTTTTAACGCTTAAATTTTCGCTATTACTTAACACCTGACTTACCGTTTTATAAAATTCTCTTTCGGAACTTGAATTATTCGATTTATTTTTATTGCGGTATTCAGTAAGAACTTTTATTACTTCTGATTTATTATTAGCAAGCGCATAATCAACTAAACTTTTGAGTTTATTGTTTTCTACTTCTGTGTTAGGTATTCCCTCTTTATCTATAATTTTTGCGGAATATTTATCACTCAATTCGTTAATTGCATCGACATCGCAACAAATCACAAAGTTCCGTTTAGCTCTGGTGGCAGCTACATTTATAATTTCAGAGTTATTTTTAATCCAGTTAAATGTGCTTGCAGCCGTGCTTTTCGCCACCGAAGGCGACAAAATCACCGTGTCATATTCCGAACCTTGCACGCTATGAATTGTTCCTACCGAAACATTTGTTATACCGCGATTTTTTAATCTTTCATCAATCAAAGCCGCTTGATTGCGAAAGGGCGAAATAACCGCAACTTGCTCCCCTAGAAACCTATCTTCGCTACACAATTCGGCTACACCTTCCGCTTCTTCATAAAAACAATTGCGCTCTGGACCATATTGATTTGCAACTTGCACTATTTCTACCGCACCTTCTTGTCCTGCATTGTATTTCAATTGATTGTCATAGTAATGCAAATTGCTAAACGCGATAATTTCTTCGGGACAGCGGTAATGATAAGAAAGTAGCACTTGTTTGCTATTTTTATCGGTTTTTGTCATTAAAGACAAGACACTCTCCCGAGTAAAGTCATACAAATCAGGACTATCAAACTCAAGATTTTTGGCAATTTTGAGCATTTGCCGCCGTTCTAAATTGATAATTGGGCGAAGTTGTTCGGTATCCCCAACTAAAAGTAAGCGTTTTGCCCGAATTATCGGAATTAGGGAGCTGGCAATATCGCATTGCCCCGCCTCATCCATTAAGCACAAATCAAAATGGGGATTGGCAGAGCCGATTTTTTCGGCAGAAAAGTTGGTTGTAATCCAAATCGGAAAAATTTTTTGCAATTTTTGAATATTTTCGTCTTTCTTTAAGTAAGCAACGAGTTTTTTACGGGCTGTGTCAAGTAAATTCGTTTCTAAAATTTCCAAAAAATCCACATAATCTTGGCTTGTTAATTTTTCTAACATCAGATAGCTGCGGTATTGGATATATTCCAAAAATTCCTGACTTTCAATTGCAGGAAAACATAGCTTTAATAATTCACTATCGGAAATATCATTTATTGCATCTTTTTTTGCTTGTAGCTCTGCAATTTTGGACTTGAAATATTCATTTAATTGATTATTTTCAGCATTTGTTTCTTGCCAAATTATTAAATTTTGCAATTCTTCGCTAATTTGCAATTTTTCTTCATATTTATCGATAATTTCGGATATTTCATAGCATTTTTTCATCACGAAATATTGCCGCTTCTTTATTTCTTTACTGCTTAATTTCGGCTTGTCTTTAATTTCTTGATAAATATTTTTCAAATAAATTATGCTTTTTTCTAATTCAGATTGGTTTCCGACCCGAAAAATCGGTAAAAACAGGTCTCTTTTGGCAGTTTTCAGGCTTGTAAATTTTTCCATTATTGCTTCTAGTGCTTTATTATTATTAGAGCAAATCAAGCAAGTTTTCTCGTTAAAAAATTGCGAGAAGATTATATTAAGAATAGTTTGAGTTTTGCCCGTTCCAGGCGGTCCCGCGCAATAAGTTACATCTTCCCGCAGGGCATTGAACACGCATCTCAACTGGTCGATGTTGATTTTGTTGTCATAAGTAATGAGAGTTGTATTTCTTTTTGCACCGCCGCGGCGAGTTTTTATTCCTAAATATGCTTTAAGCGGCATAGTTAAAGCATTATTTTCAATCATATTTTGAATACTTGCCCGCACCTCATTAAATTTCAAAAAAAATGAAAATTCAATTTCCATAAATTCAGGACGGGTATTTATTTTCCTATATCTTCCGATTATTTGTTCTAAACGGTAAATATAAGCTTCTTTTTTATCTTGAAAATTTTTAACAAAATTATCAGCTCCTGCTTTATCAATAGTTTCAATTAAAAAATTGCGGTTGAATAAAAATTCTGGATTTATACTTAATTCTTGTTTTTCAATATTAAAAAATACTTCTTGATAGACGATAACGGTATTTTTATTCCCGCTAGTGATTGATAAAACATTAAAAATCAAGTGGATAATTTTCTGTTGATGAAGATTTTTAGTTTCTTTGTCCTTATCTAATAAATAACGGCAAAGATTTTTACTCTGTTCTAGATTTAATTTTACACTCTTATTAGCAGAAAAAGTATCCATATCAATTCCTGCAAGCATTATTCCGCTTTTTTGCTCTTCGCTTTTATTTAATTGCAAACATTGTTCTAAATAAAGAAAAACATTATTTTTAGATAAAAGTATTCCGAGAAAATCATCTTGTTTATCCAGCTCTTCTAATTTTTTAATTAGCCTCTCTGGCACTTGATAAGATAATTCATAAATATAACGGCAGTGAAAAATAGCATTAAAAAATATCTTGCGGTTATATAAAATTCCATCTCCATCACGAGTATTAAACATATCACCTTGCAAGATTTTCCGTGAAAAATCAATATCTTTTACCGCAAAAAAGAAATAATGCTCTTCCTTTTTTTGGTTCAAATAACCCAAATAAAGCCATTTCCCCTGAATTATTGCTTGGGAAATAATGAATGCAATTTCTTTTTCGGGCATCTTTGAACGCATTTATTTTTCACTCTTCAATCTTTTTTTAACAACTCTTCCAGCTTAAATTCGCGATAATTTTCATATAAATAACTTTGGTCAATACCGCGAGAATAGATATAAAAGTCATCGATTTTATCGGTCATTGCTGACTTTAATAAATATTTTATCTCAATATCTCGCACGGGACTTCTTTCCATTGCCAAAAGATAGTCTTCCTTATTTATTTTTTGCCACTCTACGACTTGTTTTATTTCGCTCTTAAATATTAAATCTAGCCATATTCGCATACTTCTACCATTACCTTCTCGGAATGGATGTAAGATATTCATTTCCACATATTTTTCTACTATTTGCTCAAATGTTTGCTGCGGCATTTTTTCTACTTCGAGGATAGAACTTGCAAGATACATTGCCGAGGCAAAACGAAAATTTCCTTTGGCAATATTAACTTCTCTGATTTTTCCTGCAAAATCATAGATATCCGCAAATAAAAAATGATGAATAGCAGCAAGCATTGCAAAACTACCAGCCGCATATTTATCCAAAATCGGATTATTGAATAACTCTGCTGCTTTTTGTTTGCTTATTTTTTCTTCTTGAATGGCTAGCTCAATGGGATTTTTAAGCCCTAATTTATTCCCTAAAAGTTCTATTTCACAAAATGGCATTTTTATTTATTTCCTGCTTTCCAAACAAATACCCCTCTACTTTGAGCCAATGTTTTTGTAAGCGTCAAAAACTTTTTGCTTGGATTGTAAAAATAAACCGAAAATTGACTTGAAATTGACAGCATTGAGTTTTCTTGCCTAAATAAAACAATTGTTGATAAATGTCCTTTTCGGATAGATTTTTGAATTAGTTTTGCAATTTTTTCAAACGGTAAATCAACCAAATTTTTACCAAATGGATATTTATTTATATCTTGACCGTTATATTTTTCAGGATATTGCCCAACATATATTTCAGCTGGGAAATAAGCTAATAATTTCAAAACTATTTCCGCAATATCTTTACTGAATTTATCTAAATAATGTGTTAAGAAATAATCTTCTAATTCGGAATATCTCTCGTGCATTTTTTTTGACACTCTTTGCGGTAAATAATCTACTACATAACAGTCAGTTTCAAAGAGTTTATCGATTAGCTCTTCTACCTCTTTCATATGATCATCTCTGATTATTTACCAGTTACAAAACCCTTCTCATCAAGGGTAGCTATACGGTTTCCATTCCCTTTATTGTCTTTTAATTTCCACTTACTACCTGCACCGTGTCCAGTTTCATCTTTTTCAATACGCCATCCTGTTTTTGGTTCTTTGAACCCTTTAACATTTTTTATTTTGTCTGTGAATTTTGATAAATCTACTTCACCATTTTTGCCAAATAATCGTTTAGGAATTTTTCCTTTTGCTTCTTCTATTTCTTTCTGTTTTGAGTATTGGTTATATTCTTCAGCCGTTGTTGCAATATTTTTTGACTTATATTTATTTCTAAAATCTTGCTCTGCTTGTGCAGGATTATTTTGCACTGTTGTAATAAATTTATATACCTCTTCTTCATTTATACCTAACACATATTTCATTATGGTATAAATTTCACCGACATCTTGTCTCACAATTGCATTTAGCAAACTAATATAAATACTATCTAATATTTCAGTTGTTCTAACCCTATTTATTAACCTATTGCCGAATATAGCGGTAGCACTTCTAACTTCTATTTCTTGCTTTGTATTACCACACAATTGTTTTACAACTTCTTCTTGTTCAGACAATAAATCATTTCTTTCTTGATAAGACAAGCTACGCTTATCACCATTTTCTTGCACATAGACAGTTCGAGAAAAATCAGACATTTTTGCCACATTATTTCTCGCAATCTGACATCTTTCTTCACGGCTAATAACACCTTCTCTGTTATCAGCTAATGAAATGCTAGAAAAAGCTATCAACAAAATAAGGAATTGTTTTTTCATTTAGATCTCCAATTGTTTTTTCTCACACTCTTGTCTTTATTTTCACCGCATGAATTTCGTTAGTTGCGATTAAATCTTCCAATGCTTTTAGGACCATTCGGTGTTGTTCTATACGGCTGATGTCGCGGAATTTCTCGCTTTGGACTTCGATTGCGGCATAAGTTCCGTCAAGACCGTCTTCCATACTAATTTTTATTTCACAACTTCCTAGTTTTTCAAGCACCCTCTTTCTTATTTTTTCTTGCACTCTTATTCCTCTTTTTCCGAATTTTTAATTATTTCTGTCAAGCCGTATAAATCCAAAAGTTTTGCCAAATCTCTGCTGATATTTTCCCAGCTAGTTTTTATTCCGAATTTGCCCAGCTCGCGAACGAGCCAAATAAAACTTGCGATTGCCGCACTGTCGCAATTTTCCAAACTGCTGCAATCGATTTTTACCGTATTTGGCAATTGGCGGACTTCTTTGATATCGAATTGCGCAAACTTTTTCCCAGATAAGGATTTGCTGGATACAACAGACGGCAGAACCAGTCTGCCGTCCTTATCAATTATTCCGAGTGCTGTGTTAATCATTGCATCGTTTTCATTTTTGCAATTAGGGCATCAACACCAGAGGCTTGAATTTCACCGTCGAATGTGGTGCGGTAACCGCTAATGAGCGAAACATTCGAGAAAGTCGCGTCATAGAGTTTCCAAACACCGCCGTCATACCAAAGCGCAAATTCAATTTGATTGGTTTGCCCGTTATTAACAACTTGCGCCCGCACCTTTGCCCGTTGATATTGATCGACGGTTGGCGTGCCAATAACGCTAATTTGCGCGTTGGTGTATTCCGTCCAAGATTTGGAATAAACACGGATAAGCAATTCACGGAAAGCATCGCGGAAAGCTTCGAATTTGCCAGCCGCCTTGACCGACTGCAAATGCCGACCGAGAGCTATTTCAGCCATTTTGTCGAATGCCATATTTGGCGCGACACGGGAATTGACAAATTGATTAAACGCTGCTGGATTGCCTGCATAAGTTGCTTGATTGGCGCGCAATTCGGCAATTAGCGTATTGGTTTGTGCTTCAACCGTTGCTTTGGCATCTTCGCCCGTTGCCGCTGCAACCGCAAGACCGCAAGCGCAAGCAAGTGCGCAACTAAGTAAGAGTTTTTTCATATTGATTGACTCCTTGTGTGTGAAAAAGAATTTTGCTTAAAGGTTAAGTATGACAAGCTATTGTTTCATTGTCATATTGCTGACAAATTGCTGGATAAGTTTTTCCAAAACTACCGCTGAATTTGCATATTGAAATTCGCCACCGTCGGTTAAATATGCCGTTTCACCGCCTGGTGTAATCCCGATATATTTTCCACCGATAAGACTTGTTGATAAAACATCGGCACTGCTATCAAGCGGAATTTTTCCATATTGCGCGTCGATTTCCATCGTAACTACCGCCTGAAATGTATTTTGGTCGAGTTGCACACTGCTTACTCTGCCAATTTGCACGCCGCTTTGTTTTACGGGAGTATCAACCGCAATACCACTTGCATCGGTAAATTTTGCCGTTAATTTGTAGAACTTTTCGGGATACATAATTCCGCCGCCTGCAAACTGCTGTAAGACTTTTTCCAAAACCAGCGAGCCGCCCGTATTGGCAATTTTTCCGCCGTCTGCGAGATTTTTACCGCTAATGCCGCGATTTATCCCAACATATCTTTCACCGAGCAAGCCCGAAGTAAGAATTTGTGCTCCGCTGTCAGACGGTATTAAAAAATCGCTGGCTATGATGAGTTCGACTGAAGTTTTACCGTCTTTTAATAATTCAACTTGTCCGACTCGACCGATTTGCACGCCTGCCATCGAAACTTTTGCATCTTTACCAAGTCCGCCAATATCACCAAAAATCGCCGTTACGCGATAAACATTTTGCGGATTAAACGCTCCTAAATTGCTCGCCTTAAAGCCCAAGAAAAACAAAGCTGCCAAAGCAAGAATGACAAAAAATCCTACCGCTGCTGTGTATGAAGAATTGTGATTTTTCATTTATTTATTTCCGTGTTGCTATTTATTGCGACTACTACATACCGAACATCAAGGCGGTAAGCAAAAAGTCCGCTGCCAAAATCGCCAAAGATGAAGAAACTACCGTTTTTGTCGTTGCAAGTCCCAAGCCTTGCGCGCCTTGCGGAGCATAAAAACCGTAATAAACCGCAATCGCTGCGCACAATGCTCCGAATACCAAGGATTTCACGATTACACCTAAAAAGATATTGTGAAAAAATTCCACTCCGCGCTGCAATTGTGCCCAGAACATCGCACCGTCTAAACCTAAACGAGTGCCGACGAAATATCCGCCCATCATTGCCACCGCGACGAATATCAAAGCCAAAGCAGGCAGCGCAAAAAATGCTCCGTAAAACCGCGAAACTCCGACCCGCGCTATTGGTTCAATCCCCATCATTTCAATTGCGGCAAGTTGTTCGGTTGCCTGCATCAAACCGATTTCCGCGGTAATTGCCGAACCAGCCCGACCCGCAAATAAAAGCGCACTCACCACCGCTCCGAGTTCGCGCATCAAAGCAAGTGCGACCAAAGTTGCCGTCGCGCTCTCCGCGCCAAAAGTTTGCATATTGACAAAAGCTTGCAAAGCTAAAACCATTCCGACAAAAAGCCCAGAGAGCAAAATTATCGGTAGCGATAAAACCGCCGAGTTATAAAAAGCACGGATAAATTCCATCGGGCGACGGAAAATTTCCCAAGAAGAGGCAAGTAGTTCAATAAAAAATAAAGAAAAACGCCCCAAATGCGACACAGCACGAAATACCGTGCGAGAAACAATAAACATTAAACCGCTCCTCGCATATCCGCCAAATAGTTGTAATTCGGATAATGAAACGGCACGGGACCATCAGACAAAGCGTGCATAAATTGTTTAATCATTGGCTCTTCGCTCTGATAAAGCTTTTCTGGCGCATCGAGTGCGAGCAATTTTCCGTCCGCGATGAGCAAAATCCGATCCGCAATCGCTGCCACTTCCGCAACATCATGGCTGACAATCAAACTCGTCATATCCAAACCGCGGCTGAAATCGCGCACCAATTTCGCCAGCATTCCCAAAGTTATCGGATCTTGCCCCGTAAAAGGTTCGTCATAAATCATAATTTTGGGGTCGAGTGCCATTGCCCGCGCTAGAGCTGCCCGTCGCATCATTCCGCCCGATAGTTCCTGCGGCATTAAATATCGCGCACCAGCCAGTCCAACGGTTTGCAATTTCATCGCTACCAAAATTTCAATCAGTTCTTTCGGTAACTTGGCAACTTCTCGCAAGGGAAAAGCAACATTGTCAAAAACCGTCATATCGGTAAATAAAGCATTCGATTGAAAAAGCATTCCGATATTGCGCCGCAGTTCCATTAACTCGGCGCGAGAAAGAGTTGATAAATCACGCCCAAAAACAAAAACTCGCCCCGAACTCGGAGCAAGTTGTCCTGTAATTAAACGCATTAAAGTAGTCTTGCCCGTTCCAGACGGTCCCATCACTCCGACTACTTCACCGCGATTTATCGAAAAAGAAAGATTGGAAAAAATAACCCGACCAGCGCGACGGAAAGAAACCTCTTCAAGGCGAATTATTTCCTGCATATCCTGCATAAATTTTCCAATTCTCAAATGAAGAACGGTTTAGCGAGCCGATTCCAATGAAATACCGCTACGGTTTTCCGTTTCACTGCTACCAGACATCGCATCATTTCTTTCTGCCTGACGGCGTTGCTGCTCAACGGAAATTGCAGGACGGTTTGCCTGTGTATTTTGACCTGCTGCATTTTCGTCATAACTAGAAAGCGTCAAACCGCTAGTTGCGTTGTTATCTTTGACATCCGCCTCTTTGCGCTCGGAAATTAGAGTATTGTCTTTGCTAGCGCGGGGGGGATTAAGCCAGGTGTCGGCATTTTTACGGACTTCGGCTGGAATTTGCTCAATTCCCCAAGCTGCGAGATTTTCAAAACCGTCGCGCAATTTGCTTTCCGTCCAAGCTTCCGTTGCTTTAAGATTTGGAAATACCGCAGAAATCACCGCGACAACTAATGCACCAATAACTAATCCGCGTAAAAATCCGAAAACCATTCCCATTAGACGGTTAAATCCACCCATTTTGACCGCATCAAAAAGAGATGTGAGCAGCAAATTCACCAGTCCAATTGCGAAAAGTGCCGCGAAAAATATCACTCCAAATGAGGCGATGTAAGCAATTGAATCCGCTTCGATAAATTGTTTGACGAAATTTTCTGAAACCTGCGGCGACAGTTTTATCGCCACCCATAAAGCTACAACCCAAGCAATTAAAGAAAGAATTTCACGGAATAATCCGCGGGCAATTCCAACCAAAGTGGAGACTATCAAAATCGTTGCTAAAACAATGTCTAATGGGTTTATTCCCTGTAAATCCATAATTTTTATTTCCTAAAAAAATCCGTAAATAACGCTGTCAAAAGTTTTTCTTAAATGAACTAGGCAATAAGAAAAAGCGCGGAATTATATTTATTTCAAATGAGTATTGAATAAATATAATCTTTTCGTTATCTATCTTAATATTGGTTAATACCTATGCAAGCAAATAGTTTAGAAATTTCCCCTATCGCGCAATATTTATCTTTCAGTTTTGTAAAAGAATTAAGCGAAAAAGCCGTGCAAAATAATTCCATTGCGCGAGAAAATTTGACTAGTCATGAAAAATTTCAGCGGATTTTTTCTTTATTAAACAATGAGTTAGAACAGGGAAATAGTATTTTGCAGCTTGATGCACTCGATTTTTCTTTTGAATGCGATGATTTTTTACCGCATCTAATTCAACAATACGATAACGATAATGTAGAGGTTATAAATAATCCATCAATCATCATCGCGAATAATGATAATTTTCAATTTTACCGTATCTTTCAAGTTGAACAAAGACTTGCTAAAAATATCCTAAAACTCCTTAATAAAAAAAGAAATATAAGTTCTAGTGAAATTGAATTATTACGGCAAAAATTTGCTCAAAATCTCAATAAAGAGCAGGAAAAAGCTTTTTGCCGTGCTTTACAAGAAAATTTTTCCATCATCACAGGCGGACCTGGCACAGGCAAAACTTATACCCTCGCCACAATCACTGCCGCAATTTGCTATCTGGCTGAAAAAAATAAAGAAAAAATCAACATTATGCTTGCAGCTCCAACGGGTAAAGCTGCTAAAAGAATGGAAGAAAGCTTAACTAGCGCGTTTAGCAATTTTGAACATCCGCCGCAAATTGAAGCTGCTCAAACTATTCACCGCTTGCTCGGTTTAGGACGGCGCAATCAGGCAAAATTTAATGATAAAAATCCTCTGCCCTACCGCGTAATAATCATTGATGAAGCTTCAATGCTATCGCTGGAAATTGCGGATTTGTTGTTCAATGCAATCGCCGAAAATTGCCAAGTAATTCTGCTCGGTGATGCAAATCAGCTCGCCTCCGTTGAGCCAGGTGCTGTTTTATATGACATTTCACGGGCAGAAGTGTTACAAAATAATATTACTGAATTACAAGAATCCCGCCGTTTCGATGAAAATTCCGAAATCGCTCAAATTGTTTATGCAACTTTGGACGGCAATACGGATAAAACTAGCGAAATTCTCACAAAATCAAAAAAAATAGAACTCATCGACATAAAAACTAGCGATATTTATGAAAAACTTACCGTTGATTATCAAAAATTCTTCTCTCTTGATTTAAAAAATACAGCTATCGATGAAATTTTTAATATCTTTGATGATTTTCGCATACTCTGTTCCAGCAAAATTTCTCCACTGGGAAGCGATTTTATAAATCAAAAAATTCAGGAAATTGAGCGTAAAAAACTAGGTCTTAAAGAAGAATATTATGCTGGTCTTCCATTGATGATTAACCAGAATGATTACCGAAAAGAAATATTTAACGGTGAAATCGGAATATTGCTAAAAAATCACACTGCTGATGATTTAAATCTCTACTTCCCGAATGGAAAAATTATCCCCTTTGCCGCAATTTCAAGAGAAATTATTAGTCCTGCTTATGCGATGACAATTCATAAATCACAGGGCTCGGAATACCGAAAATGCGCGATAATTATGAATGAGAGCCAAGAAAAATTATTATCCCGTGAGCTTTTTTATACCGCTATTAGCCGTGCAAAGGAAGAAATTACCATTTATGCTAATCAGAAAACAATCGAAAAAACAATAATGAATAAAAATCAAAGAACAACGGGATTAAAAAACTGGTTGAAATGATTTGAAGAAGACTTAAAAAATAACTTTAAGATTGTATTTTTGATAAAGCATTGGAAATAGAAATTGCCGCAATTTCGGACTTTTCGAAATCCTTCAAGTTTGTTGTAACGATGAAATCAACGCCTGCTTTTTGAGCCGCAATTTGCTGCATTTCGTCTTCTAAATCTTTCAGTTCAGGATTAGCGATAGCGGTTAAAAACATATCTCTATCTTCGTAAATTATCGTGCAATGTTGCAATATAAAGTTCAGTATTTTTACTCTCAATAACACGGAATGAGTTTTGCGCAAAATGTAAAACATATCCGTCAAACTATGACTTGATACAAAAGCTTCATATTTCGCTTTTTTTAATAAATGGATTAGTCGAAACGCTGAAATATGTTGTTTGCGTTCTTGATTAAAAGCATCTATCAGCACATTAGTGTCTAAAAACAATTTCATTATTTACCCGCAAATCTTTCGTCTAAATATTCCATTTTTAATTGCTTATAGTTTTTCTGTCCTATTTCTGAACCAGATGACACTAATTCTTGTAACTCTTGAAAATCTGGATCATCAGCAATATCTTGTTCCAACATTGTGTTTAATATTCGCACTGTTTCTTGTTTTTCTTCAAAATTGCATTCTTCGAAGACTTTAACGATTTTGTCAATATTCATACTCAACATAAATTCTCCTTAACTTTTAGATGTTAATTTTGCCTATGAATGCAATTTTATAGCTGAATTTCACCGCTAAAATAATTGCAATTTAAGTGAGTAAAAGTCTTTTATGAAGCGCAATAATCTTTCACCGCAACATACGCAAAAAGTTAATCTCTTTTTGATGTTAATTCTTTCTGTAATGGTGATTTTTTTTATCTATTGGGGCTTAAATTACACTAATAAAAACGACCCTATTCTGTTTGTTTTAGCAGCTGGTGCGGGTCTTTTTATGGCTTTTAATATCGGTGGAAATGATGTTGCTAATTCATTTGGAACTTCTGTCGGAGCGGGGACTTTATCCGTATCGCAGGCATTATTCGTCGCCGCGATATTTGAAGTTAGCGGTGCGGTTATTGCAGGTGGCGAAGTAACGCAAACTATTCGTAGCGGAATTGTTGATTTAGAACACTTAAATATTTCTACTAGGGAATTTGTTTGCCTGATGTCATCGGCACTTTTTGCTGCCGCTTTTTGGTTACTTTTTGCTTCGAAAAAAGGTTTGCCCGTTTCTACAACTCATGCGATTATCGGTGGATTAGTCGGTGCGGCGGTTTTATACGGCTTAATCGAATTCGGAACATTTTCAGGTGCAGCAAAACCCGTGCGTTGGGAAAAAATTGGCACTATTGCCGCATCTTGGATCTTATCACCACTTCTAGGTTGTTCTTTATCTTATTTTTTATTCCGTCAAGTTAAAAAATATGTGCTGGATTACAACGAAGAGGTGCGTTCAAAACTCAAAATAATCAAAGCAGAAAAGAAAGAATATAAAGAAAAACATAAGGAAACTTTTGCCGCTCTACCCGATCACGAAAAAGTCAAAATTGCCGAAGATTTAGCTCACGATGCCGAACTTTATTCCGAACAAGATATAAATCCCGAAAAATTCAAATCCGACTATTACAAAGGCTTATACAAAATAGAAAGTAAGAAGGACGATATCGATACTTACCGCGCATTGCGCTCTTGGGTGCCGATAATTTCCGCAGGCGGCGGAATGATGATTTCCGCAATGCTGATGTTCAAGGGATTAAAAAATATCAATTTAGAACTAGATTTCATCATCAATATTTTGGTAATTTTGATGATTGGAGCTTGCATTTGGCTGGCGACTTTCGTTTATGCCAATACCGCAAAACGCAAAGATGTCAGCAAAACGACATTTTTAATGTTCAGTTGGATGCAGGTTTTTTCCGCATCGGGATTTGCTTTTTCGCACGGTGCAAACGACATTGCCAATGCAATCGGACCGTTTGCCGCCGTAATCGATGCAATTAAATTCGACAGCGTCGCCCGAACTTCCTCGCTACCCGCAATTGTGATGCTTACTTTCGGCATCGCGCTTGTTGTCGGATTATGGTTTATCGGTAAAGAAGTGGTAATGACTGTCGGTAAAAATATTGCCAGAATGCACCCGTCTTCTGGATTTACCGCCGAATTATCTGCCGCTACAATCGTGATGATTGCCTCAATCTGTGGATTGCCAGTATCCAGCACGCATATTCTGGTCGGAGCGGTTTTAGGTATCGGATTAGTCAATAAAGACGCAAATTGGAAATTGATGCGACCAATCGCGATGGCTTGGATAATCACCCTGCCCGCGGCTTCATTTATGGCAGCGATAATATTTTTTGTAATGAGATTTGTATTTTGTTGATTTATTTAGATTTTTATGTAGTAAAAAAATAGCAATATCGCGAGATGTTTGCATTTTTTAGCCTCTTTTGTTATTTTCAAACAATAATTTTTATATTTCAAGGAAAAATCAAATGCCTTATAACTCTTTGCAAAGTGTGAAAGAACTATTGCAGAACGCAGGAAACGATATTTCGACCCTGCTTGCGCAAGTAGCGAATATCACTAGTAGCAACTCTGATAATTCTTCTGATAGCAATTCTGCTAATACCGTAAGTCAAGACAATCAAACGCAGGCAAAACACGACCTGCATTTTTTCGATGAAGAAGATTTAACTCCCAGCAGCCAAGAGCAAGCAAGCAAAATTACGGGCGAAGTTGATGGATTTCAGGCTTTCGGGGAGAAAAAATCTCCGCAAGCCCCAGAGGAAGCAAAGGCAAAACCACAAGTTACGGAAAATTCTGGAATCAATGATCAATTACAAGAGTTAATTACTTGGGCAGATGGATTAAATATTTCCGCCGATATCATTCCAAGAAGCATCGATGAACTCAAAAAAGTCAAAATTTTGGATTTATCTTCCCTGCAATTGCACAACATTACTCCTGCCATCGGTGCGGTAAGAAATGTGCAAATCATCAATTTAAGCAATAACTTTATTTCCGCTTTACCGAATACTTTCTCGCATCTTCACAATCTTCGCGAGTTATATATCGAAAACAATAAATTAAAAAGATTTCCGCCAGAAATTTGCGGCTTAAATCAACTTACCGTCTTAAATATCAACGACAACTTAATCCAAAACATTCCCGAACGGATTGACCAACTTTCCAACTTGGAAACTTTCAAAATGATGGGTAACCGTGTGGCATATTTACCGACAACCATCGGGCATTTATTAAACCTAAAAGTGCTCAATATCGGTGGAAATCTGCTGAATTCTCTGCCTGTGGAATTGGATAAATGCAAAAAACTAGAATTTTTGAATGCGAGCAAAAATCGTCTTAAAACTCTTCCTTGGCAATTGTCAAAGCTATCCTCGCTGCGGATTTTGCTGCTCAATAGCAACGATCTGAAAAATGTTCCGAATGAATTTGCCAATCTCAAAGGTTTGCGCGAAATTGATTTGGAAGGAAATACTTTGGAGAACATTCCAGCGGGTCTTCTGAATTTAAGCAAGACCAACAATCTCAATATCAAACTAATGTGATAGCTATGAAAAAATTGTTAAAACGCCTCGAAATTTTGAATACTGCAATTGACCTTGACGATAAAGATTTAATTGCCAGCCAGCAATCTGCTCTTAAACAAATTGTTAATGACAACTCCTATTCCGACGCTTTGCAATCGGAAATTTCCATCGTTATTTCCGATTTGGAAACAGGAAAATTAGACGAAGCGCACGCCACGATTAAATCCTTTTTACTTGCCTGTTACGGCGGAAATAACCTTTCGGGCACACCGCTTGCCAATGAGCTCGGGCAACTTTCTGCGCAGTTTTCGGAATACATAATGCAGCGCGACGGTATTATTCGCCGCACGGAATATTTTATCCACGATTACACCGCGCAATGCGGACAAGCTTTGGAAGAATTATTGAGAATTCAAAAAAGCGCAGCAGAAGAAAAACTCCGTCAAGCGGAAGAAGAATACGCAACCGCGGAATTAAAACTCCAAAAGCTCATCGAGCAACGGAACTTAAATCAAGCTTTTCCGAGCAAAGAATCTAACCGTGCGCAAAATGAAGCATATCGTGAGGCTTTAATCTTACTTTGTCAGACAGGTTGCGATCCTGAAACTTCAACCGCATTACAAACTGCTTATACCGTCGGACATATTGAAGATATCAATCAAATTACCGATTCTCTGCGCAAACGGGCAACCGAAATCAAATCCAACAACGAAGAAATCAGCATTTTGATTGACATCGCCAATAAAGAAATCGAAAAACTCAAAAACGAGTTAGAAACGCTAAATCAAGACGAAACCTGCAAACTCATCAATACGGTGCAAAATCCGGAAATTCGCAGAAAATTTTTGAATGCGCAGGAAGCGATGATTCGCAGACAAATTGCCGCGGCTTAAATTTCCGCTTCGAAAGCTCAATAAAAAAGCACGGTTATTTGCCGTGCTTTTTTGTATGGCGTGTCTAAAAATTGATTGATTTTCTTCCTATCCTCCATAAACGCTCGGCGTTTTCTTTGCTTATGGCATATTTTGCAACGCCAGCACTGAAATCATCTGGGCGTTGTAGAACTATTTTTGCTTCATTGCAATCTTCAAAATACTTTCCGCCGATATTTTCTAATAAAGGCGACGCTGCTAATAAAACCGAAGTAGCCGCTCCTTGTTCTACCGTTTTGCGTAATTTTTCAGGTATTTTTATGCCAGTATGTTTTTGTAAATTCGTAGCAATTGCACCAGGATTGAGCGCATTTGAATAAATACCGTATTTTTGCCATTTTTGTGTAATTGCAACGCTAAACAAAATCAGAGCGGTTTTGGATTGTCCGTAAGCAATAAGCGGATCGTAAGGTATGAAATTAAAGTTCATATCATCCCAAATAATCGGCGAAACAAGATGAGCACTAGAAGCGACATTGACAATTCTTGCTCCTTTTGCTTCTTTAAGGTGGTAGAGCAACCCCATAGTCAATGCAAAATGCCCTAAAAAATTCGTTGCAAATTGCAGTTCGTAGTTTTGCTTACTTAATTCTTTTTGCGGCAACGCTGTAATTCCAGCGTTATTTACCAAAATATGCACTGGTTTTTTCCACAATTTACAAAACTCAAAAACTGAATTTAAGTCTGCCAAATCGATTTTCGCAGCCGTGATGTGCGGATTTTTTGTTTCTTTTTGTAATAGTTCAACAACATTTTGAACCTTTTCTGGATTTCTTACCGCTAACCACACATTTGCACCAGTGCTAGCCAAAGTTTTCGCCGTCTGCTGTCCTATGCCAGAGGCACCGCCAGTAACGATGCAATTTTTGCCGCTTAAATCTATATCTTTTGCAACTTCGTCCGCAGTGGAAGAAAATCCAAACGGTGTTGTAAATAAATTCGATTTTTTTACATTTTTTTTGACATTTTTTGGCATTTAATATCTCCTGAACCAATTTTTGGCAATTTATTGAATATCCGCCTTAAACGGCTTAATCATTTTCTGGGTCGATTTTTTAAGATTTTCCGCCGAGACCGAACTTAAAAATTCCTCTTTCAATTTTTGGATTAAAGATTGGGTTTTACTGTGCGAGAGTTCCAAAATATTGTGAGTTTTCATCATTGCGAGTAAAAAATCGTCGCTGGTTTGGATTTTGTCGATTAAGCCCTTTTCCAAGGCTTTTTTGCCATACCAAGTTTCTCCCGTCGCAATTTTTTCTACATCAAGATTTGGGCGATATTCACGGATATGTTGTTGGAATAATTCGTGCGTTTCTTGCAATTCTTTACGGAATTGTTGACGGTCGCTGTCGGTATTTTCTCCGAACATCGTTAGTGTCCGTTTGAATTCGCCCGCGGTATGTTCTTCGTAATGAATATCTTGTTTTTCGAGCAAATCGTGAAAATTCGGCAAAGCACCGACAACCCCAACCGAACCGATAACCGCAAACGGTGCCGCAATAATCTCTGAACCAACCGAAGCCATCATATAACCGCCGCTTGCTGCAATCTTATCTACCGCAACCGTCAAATGCAGGGATTTTTCCCGCAGGCGAGCAAGTTGCGAAGCCGCAAAACCATAACTATGAACATAACCGCCCGCGCTTTCTAACCGTAACAAAACCTGCTCGCCCTCTTTTGCCGTTTGCAAAATCGCGGAAATCTGCTCGCGCAATTCATCAGCGTCCGTTGCCGCAATATCACCGTCAAAATCTAAAACGAATAATCGCGGTAAAGATTTTCCGTCCTTGTCTTTACCGCGATTTTTACTCGCCTGTTTTTGCTCACGGCAATAATTTTTCCATTCTTTTTTATCGGCAATGGCAGCAAAAATTGTGTCGTTCATTTCATCGTAACGGTCGTTTAACAATTCGACTTTGAGTTCTGCCTTTTCGTTTTTGTTAGTTTTCGATTTAGCCGCAACCGCAATCACCGCCATAATCGCAAAAACAAGGGTCAAAATTTCTGCTAAAAATAATCCGTAACTTGCAAAAAATCCCATTACCGTGCCTCCCAATCAACCAGCAAAGTCAAAGAAATAAAAAAGAAAGCATTGAGCAAAATGAATGTCAATGTCTGAATATGAAAAATTCCCGCGGATAACAATTGCCCGTGCGCAAACGGTGAAAACCATTGCATCACAGCAGCTAAAGCCGCTGGTTCATAAACAATCAAAGGTAAAACATAAAGCAAAAGCCAAAACAAGGCGAGAAATAGCGCGCTAGCTACTCCTTGCCGTAAAAATAATGCTGCCAAAATCGCCGAACTCGCCGCATAAACCGCAAATAAAACTTGGGTTAAAAATATGCCGAAAACTTGCCCTAAATCCCAATCGGTCGCGAAAGATAAGGCAAAAACCGCAAGCCAAAACGGCAAAACCAAGAGCGCGATTGATAGCAAAATCACCAAAAATTTATATTTCAAAGCACGGATAAATCCACCTAAATGACGCGGAATCAAGCGAAAAGTTTGATATTCAAATTCTGTTGCGACCGTCTTGGAAGCAAAAAATATCACCCAAGCAATCAATAACCACATAAGCAAATTATTCGCCGCAACCAACAGCATTTGCGTTGCACCACGGCGGTTTTCTAACATTGCAAGTTTTGGAGCAAGATTTTGATATTGTTCAAAAAAAACAAAAAAACATATTCCCCAAAAAAGCCAAATCCCCGCTAACGAAAACAGCGCTAACGGGGAAAAAAATTGATACAACTCTTTTAAGAACAATGCTTTCGAGCTCGTGGAAATAATCGGCAATTTACGCGGCGTGTTTTCTGGCGTTTTACCGTTATTTGTAATTTGTGCTTCGCTCACCGTCATCTCCCTCAAAATTAAGCCGCTTTTTTCTTACGCAAAGCATCACGGCGAATTTGCAAAGCCCGCGCAGGATATTCCTGATAAATCGCAAGCAAACCGTGACTTGATGCAAGTTTTTTAATTTTTTCCTGCCGCGCCTTGCTGTCGCAAAAATAAAGCGCGAAATTTTCATCTTGCCAATCAGAATCCGCTGCAAGTTCCGCATTATTCCATTCAGCACAAATAAATTCACCGTGTGGCAGAGCAATTTCTAAAAACTCACCGTCATCTAAATCGTAAATACGGTCGGCAAGCTTGCATACTTCGCCTAAATCGTGATGCACCATCAAAATTGCCGTCTCTTGCCGCAATGTGCGCAAAATATTTCCAAGTTCCAAGCGTTGTGCGGGATCTAAACCGTTACCTGGCTCGTCTAACAGCAAAATATCAGGATTTGCCAAAAGCCCAACCGCAAGCGCAACCCGTTGGCGAAATCCATGCGAAAGCAAGCCGCATTTATCCTTGAGCACCGAAGATAAAGAACAAGCACGAATAACCGTCTCAACATCAAATCTTTTTGCGTTATTACCGTCCGCCGCCAACATTTGCGCGTTCCAGCAGAGAAAATTTTCTACCGTCCAATCAGGATATAACGCAGGCTTATCAGCTACAAAAACCACTGACCGCGCCGATTTTGCAAATTCAATTTCACCGCTATCCGCCGTAATGTTTCCCGCAATCAAGGATAAAACACTAGTCTTCCCCACACCGTTTGAACCCGTTATCGCCACAATTTCACCGCGAGAAAGCTCTAAATTCACGGCATTCAAAATCCGTCTGCGACCGAAATTCAGCGAAATATTTTTAAGCGCGAGCAATTTTTCCATCTAAAAAAATCCTCTATGGAGCATAAAAAAACCCGCCGAAAGCGGGTCAAATTGCTATGAAACATCAGTTACTATAAAAAAGAATTACTTGTAAAAATACTTACTTGATTTTTGCTTCTTTGTAAATGCAATGCTTGCGAGCAACTGGATCGTATTTTTTAATTTCCATCTTTTCAGGCATATTTCTTTTGTTTTTGGTCGTGGTGTAAAAATGACCAGTGCCTTCGGAAGAAACTAAACGAATTTTTTCACGGATATTTTTCTTCGCCATTTCGCTTACTCCTCAAAAATAATCAAATTTCGCCGCGTTCGCGAAGTTCAGCAACAACCGCATCAACGCCGCGTTTGTCGATAACTCGCATTCCGTGAGCACTAACTTTCAACTTAATAAAACGCTTTTCGCTTTCCAGCCAAAAACGATGCTCTTGAATGTTAGGGAGAAAACGACGCTTGGTTTTGTTATTGGCGTGAGAAACTTTATTTCCCACTTGTGGTTTTTTACCAGTTACTTGACAGCTGCGAGACATAAAAATTAAACCTTTCGAAAAATCTTCGTCATAAGAAAAAAATATGAATAAAAACGAAGAGAGATAAATTCTGATGGTGGCCAAGGGCGGAATCGAACCACCGACACGCGGATTTTCAGTCCGCTGCTCTACCGACTGAGCTACTTGGCCGTTAAAGAGGGCGCGCATTAAACATTTCTTTTCAGCAAATGTCAAATATTTTTTCCTATAAATTCCGAAAACTGACAATTTTTGCGCAATTTGTGCGGGCGATATTTCTCGTTTGACCGCATTTTTACTAACTTTTCGCAAATGACAATTTTTATAGGGTGTGTCTAAAAATTCGTCATTTTGAGCCGCAGGCGAAAAATCTCTATCGACAGATCCTTCGCTACGCTCAGGATGACGAGGGTAAAAAAAGACTAACCCTAAATTTAGATGCGCCATATAGTGCAAACTTATCAACTTACATTTACCGATTTTTCACCGACAAACCAATATGCTCAATCAAATTGCTTTTTACGGCGCGCTTGAAAGCGGTCTTATCTACTCTCTCGTTGCTTTTTCTATTTATTTATCGTTTCGGATTTTGGATTTTCCAGATCTCACCGTAGAAGGCACATTTCCGCTTGGTGGCGCGGTGGCGATAGTTTTGATTATTCACGGTTTTAACCCTTGGCTTGCGAGTTTGATTGCGGCTATGACTGGTTTTGTTGCGGGTGCGGTTACGGGTTTTTTGAATGTTGGGCTAAAAATAATGCATTTACTTGCTTCGATTTTGGTGATGTATGCCCTGTATTCGATAAATTTGCGGATTATGGGGCGACCGAATTTGCCGCTCGGTGGTCGTTCTAGCCTGTTATCCGCGCTATCCGATAGTGCTCCAAATTTGCATTACGCGCTAGTTCCTGTGGTTGTTTTTGCGCTGATTGTGCTGTTGGTTACGGCTCTGCTTTATCTATTTATGAAATCTGAAACTGGACTTGCGATGCGGGCGACTGGTGCAAATAGCAGAATGGCGCGGGCACAGGGAATTTCTACGGGCGCGATGATTATTCTCGGGATTGCCATCGCAAATGCGCTAGCTGCTTTGGCGGGAGCGATGTTCGCGCAAAGTCGGCAGGCGGCTGATGTCGGATCGGGAATAGGAGTTTTGGTTATCGGACTTGCATCTCTAATCGGTGGCGAGGCGGTGTTAAATCCGAAAAAAGTCGCAACAGCGCTTGTCGCTTGCATTATCGGTAGCGTTTTATTTCGTCTAATCGTTGCGGTTGCGCTAGAAACTATGGGCGACACTTTGCATCTTCTACCAGGCGACATAAATCTTCTAACCGCAATTTTGATGCTCATTGCCATCAAATTCGGCAGTATTCGTGAATTTTTCCTTAATTTTTACCGCCACAAATTTCCCGTTCAACGCCAAAAACTGCGGAGGAAAAATGATTAGCGCACAAAATCTCTACAAAACTTTCAATCCGCATACTCCGCTCGAAAACAAGGTTCTACGCGGACTTTCTCTCGAATTAACAGCAGGAGAATTTGTTTCGGTTATCGGTAGTAACGGTGCAGGTAAATCGACTTTACTAAATGCAATTGCGGGTGAAATCACGCCCGATAGCGGAAAAATCATCATCGACGGACAGGATTTAAGCCGTCTTTCACTAACCGAGCGTTCGCGCTTGGTTGCCAGAGTTTTTCAAGATCCCGTAGCGGGCACTTGTAGCGGATTGACTATCGAAGAAAATCTTGCTCTCGCGATGAAACGCGGAACACAGCGTGGTCTTGCACCAGCGGTAAAACAACGCTATATCAGCCGTTTTCGCGAAACTCTTGCTGCACTCAATCTCGGATTAGAAAACCGTCTTGGCGACCGTATCGGTTTGCTTTCAGGCGGACAACGGCAAGCGGTAAGTTTGTTGATGGCAAGCCTGCGACCGTCGGCGATTTTGTTGCTTGATGAACATACCGCCGCTCTCGACCCAAAAACTGCCGATTTTGTTCTCAAACTCACCGCCGAAATTGTTGCGGAGAAAAAACTAACAACTCTGATGGTTACCCACAGTATGCGGCAGGCATTGGATTTTGGAACAAGAACGGTAATGCTTCACCGCGGACAATTAGTCTTCGATATCGGCGGTGAGGAGCGGAAAAAATATGAAGTTTCCGATTTGCTCAAACTTTTCGAACGCAAACACGGAACACAAGTAAGCGACGACAGTCTTTTACTCGGTTAGAAATAAAATTTCGCCAATCTGCGTTTTAGGAATTTTTCACCCTTCAACTTCATCTCAAATTCAAGGAGAAAATGATGAGAACTCTTGCAAATACCGATATTCAAGGCAAAAGAGTTTTAATGCGCTTAGATCTCAATGTTCCCGTTAAAGACGGAAAAGTTACTAGCGATGCCCGCATCACCGCCGCGCTTCCCACCATCAAACTCGCACGAGAAAAAGGCGCGAGCTCAATTTTGATAATGGCACACTTTGGCAGACCAAACGAAGGCGAATTCGACGAAGCTTTTTCTCTCGCACCAGTCGCCGCACATTTAAGCCAACTTCTCGGCGAAGAAATTCCACTCATCAAAGATTATTTAGACAATCCACCGCAAGTAGCTGATGGAAAAATCGTGCTGCTCGAAAATGTCCGTTTCAACAAAGGCGAAAAGAAAAATTGCCCTGAACTCTCCGCAAAATACGCCAAACTCGGCGATGTTTTTGTTAGCGACGGTTTCGGAGTTGTGCATCGCGCCCAAGCTTCAACCGTTGGCGTAGCAGAGAAAATCGCCGTATCTTGCGCGGGGCTTCTCGTGCAACAAGAAGTCGAAACTCTCGACAAAATTTTGCAAAATCCAACTCGTCCGATGCTCGCAATTGTCGGTGGCTCAAAGGTTTCTACCAAATTGAGTATTTTGCAATCACTGCTCGATAAGGTCGATATCCTCATTCCAGGTGGCGGTATTGCAAATACTTTCCTCGTTGCCAAAGGTTATTCCGTCGGCGGTTCGCTTTATGAACCAGATTTAGTCGAAGAAGCACGGCAAATGCTCGAAAAAGCAAAAGCTCGCGGTATCTCAATTCCGCTTCCCGTCGATGTTGTAGTCGGTGATGAATTTTCTGCCGAAGCAAAAATGCAAGTGAAATCGGTGGAAGATGTAGCAGATAACGAACTCATTATGGATATCGGTCCGCAAACTGCAGCACAATACGCTCGCACTGCATCAGAAATGAAAACTATCGTCTGGAACGGTCCAGTTGGAGTGTTTGAATTTCCTGCATTTGCTGAAGGAACGAAAACGCTCTGCGATGCGGTAGCAAAATCAACTGCATTTTCATTCGTCGGCGGCGGCGACACTATCGCAGCAGTGCAGCAATTCGGTGTGAGCGACAAAATCGATTACATCTCCACAGGCGGCGGTTCAATGCTCGAATATCTCGAAGGTAAAAAACTCCCTGGTGTTGAAATTCTGCGCTAACAAAACAATTAGCCGTAAAAAAATCCCGTCCGAAACGACGGGATTTTTAGTCAAAACAGAAGGCATAAAAAAATCCACCTCGTTAAAGGTGGATTTTTATATTTGGCGGAACGGACGGGACTCGAACCCGCGACCCCCTGCGTGACAGGCAGGTATTCTAACCAGCTGAACTACCGCTCCAAAAACTGGTGGACGCTATAGGACTCGAACCTATAACCCTCGCCTTGTAAGGGCGATGCTCTACCAATTGAGCTAAGCGTCCAAAAAAGAGCTGCGCAGTATAACGATATTTTTTAACTTTGCAATGTTTTTTCTTATTTTCTTGCTATTTTTCTCTCAAATGCAGCGTGTGAGCGCATTCTCGGATGAAACAATCATTCAAACACCAGCGGATCGACATCAAAATAAACCGCAACTGCTGATTTTTTCGGCATTTTGGCAATGATTTTGCGAATTTCAGGCAATGCCCGTTGCATTTGTGCCTTACGCCCAGCTTTTATCAGCAATTCCACGCGATATTTACGGTTTTTTCTACTCATCAAAGCAGGAATTGGTCCCAAAATTTCGATATCAGAAATGTCGTTATTTGCGATTTCCTGCCGTAATGCGCTTAAAAAATCCGTTGCCACGGCAACATCAGAATGCAGAGCGAAAATAAAAGCGTAAGCGCAATACGGTGGAAATTCTTCCATTTTGCGGATTGCCAGTTGCCGCTTTGCTTCTTCCTGATATGGGCGATTTAACACCTGAAAAACTTCTTTTTCTACCAGTGAAGTTTGAATCCAAATATGTCCGCGACTTTCTCGCCCTGCTCTACCACCTACTTGCACGAGCATTTGCGCGAGCCGTTCTTCGGCGCGGTAATCCTGACTGTAAAACGCGCTATCTGCGTCCAGCACCGCAACCATTTGTAAATTCGGGAAATGATGTCCCTTGCTCAACCACTGCGTCCCGATGATTAAATCGACTTCACCGTCTGCGATTTGACTGATTAAATTGCGAAATTGCTTGTGCGTGCCAGCATTGTCGGTATCTACACGCAAAACTCTTGCTTTTGGAAAATGCCGCATCAGTGCTTGCTCGACCCTTTGCGTTCCGAAACCGAGAAGCCGTAAATCATCAGCACCGCATTGTGGGCAGAAAATCGGTAGATTTTGCACTCGTCCGCAATGATGGCAGTGCATTTTTGCCGTATCCAAATGTGCAATCATTCGGCAATCGCAAGCCGTGCATTCGCTTTTCCAATCACAATTGCTGCAAAAGAGCACGGGCGCGTAACCACGGCGATTAAGAAATAACAAAACCTGCTCTTTATTCTGCAAACGACGGTTGATTTCCCGTAAAAGTCGCGCTGAAAATCCGTCAATCAGTTCAACATCGCGGATATTGTCCAAAGTAATTTCTGCTTTTTGATTAGTGAGCGCACGGTTTTCCAAGGTGATGAGTTGCCAATTTTTATCTTCAATTTGCCGCCAAGTTTCGAGCAAGGGAGTTGCCGAGCCGAGGAGCACGGGAATATTGCGGAGTTTTGCCATTGCAATTGCCATATCGCGGGCGTTGTAGCGCAAGTTTTCCATTTGCTTATAAGACAAATCGTGGCATTCATCGACAATCACCGCGTCCAGAGCAGCAAAATCCGCAAAAATTGCCGAACGAGTGCCGATTAAAACTCGCGCTTGTCCGTTTTTTACCGCTTTACGCGCCATAAATCGTTGCTGATTGGTTTTAGCACTATGTTCCAGTGCAATTTCTACCGTAAGACGCTTGCGCAATCTGCGATAAAGCGTGTCGGCGAGCGCGATTTCAGGAGCAAGTAGCAGAATTTGCGCTTGGGGATTAGAGCTAATAATTTTTCGAATCCAAGCGATATACACCTCGGTTTTCCCTGAACCCGTAACTCCGTAAAGCACGGATACCGAAAAATCTTTTTTCTCTGCAAGAACATTGAGAGCAGCATTTTGTTCGGAATTGAGCTCGATTTTTTCTTCTTCGTGGGCGGTTTTTTCTTCACATTGCGCAATCCAGCCGTGTATTTCTAATTCATTGCAATACTTCTTATCGGCTATTTGTTCCTGCGGCAATTCGGAATTTGTCAGTTTTTCCAAGCATTGCCGTTGTTTTTTACCGATTTTTTTCGTTGATAAAGCCTGCTCTCCTGCCGCTGTTAGACGGTAAAAAATGTTTTTTTTAATTTCATCTTGCGTGCGGAAAACCGCATCTTGTGCGGTGATTTTTTTGCTGTCGAGGAGTAAATTCGGCAACGCCAGAGCTAGAACTTCGCCGAAATTCGCTTGGTAATAAGTCCCGAGATATTGCAGAAATTGCCGATTTTTTTCGGAAATCAATTCTTTTGTATCAACCACCGCCGCAATGCTTTTAAGTTTTTCACTGTCCGTATCCGCCTTGTATTTACGGCAAATTCCCGAACTCATTCCCAAAACACGGCGATTTTTTCCGAGCGGCACTAGAACGCGCAAATTTGGCGGTAATTCCTGCGCTGACACATAGCTATAACGGGCAAACGGCGCGACGAGCAAATCAATTTCGCAGACGAAATTTCTTGCTTGCGTTTTTTCTTCCTGTGCGCTGTTTTCCGTTATTTCACTATCAAAACAAAAATCTAATTGCGACATTTCACTCATTGGCAATAAAAAAGCCACTCGCGGTGGCTGAAAAATATTCCTTACTTAACAATCCGAAACGGTGAGGAATTTTGTTGTTCGGAGTTCGGCGTTTTTTGCTTTTTGCCATCATCTTCTTCTGGTGCGGGTTTGGGGGCACTAGTTGCAAACTGCATTCCCTCGTAATTTTCACGGGCAAAAATTCCCGCAATCACATTTGTATCAATAGCAATTGAATGTTCAATTCCTGAAAAACGCGTGTCGAAATAAACATAACCGTCGTTAGTAATTTCAAAATTTCTAGTCGCAGTCGGAGAAACATTCAAAACTAATTGCTTTTCTTTGCAGAATTCCGCGGGAATACCGCTTGTCGCACCAGCTTGGGCAAAATCTTCCAATAACAATTGCGGCGTGCAATCGCAATCGCAAATCCACTCATAAATCGCACGCAAAAGATATGGCTTACGGTCAGGTATCGTCGTTTTGTCCGTCATTTAGCTGTCCTTTTCCGCAGTTTTTTTCGTGGCTTTTTTGCGTTTTTTCGGAGCTTCTTCTTCCTCAATAATTTCTTTATCCGCTTCTAATTGCGGCAGATCTCTTTCATAACGAGAAAGCGAATTTAAGAAATATTCTTGCTCGAAATGATGTTTCATATAGCGACGGATTGTGTTTGCCCAAGATGCGTTATCAGGAAGCTCAATACCGCAAGCACCGAGCCGCCACAAAATCGGCAAAATGCTGCAATCAACCAGATTAAGCTCATCATTCATCAGGAATTTGCCGTAGTTTTCCGCTTTGAAGCTATGGAAAAATATTTTGATTTCCTCAATCAATTCTTTACGGATACGGTTTTTCTCTGCCGCAGTCGGTTTTTTGCCGCCGATACGGTTTTTATTCGGAATGATGTCGTGTTCTAAAACAACCGCACTGTGATACCAACTATCTTCAATTGCCGAGCAGAACAAGCGAATAATCGCCCGTTTGCTGGCTTCAATCGGCATTAAATTCGGATGTGGAAAGCGTTCATCTAAATATTCCGCCAACACACGGTCGCCATAAATTCTGAAATTGTGATCGGAAATTAAAGGCAGAGCCTCAACTTCGTGAAGTGTCATATAAGAACTACGAACATCGGGATTGGATAAATCAATATCTTGAATAGTTATTTCGAGTTTTTTGATACTGCTAATTAAACGGATACGGTGGCTAAAAATATCACGCGGACTTGAATACAAAATCAAAGAACCAAGCGATAAATCGGCATCTTTGTCGTCTAAATCAAAATCATCGTCGATGAAATCAGAATGGGTTTTCTTGATCATAAAAACTGCTCTCCAAGCAATACTGTTCGCGTAAATATGTAGATAAAGCCTGAACACCACCGCGTTCGGTCGCGTGATGTCCGCAAGAGAAATAAAAAATTCCGTATTCAAAAGCTTCGTGATATGTCCGTTCGGCATATTCACCGCTGATAAAAGCGTCTGCGCCTAGTTTGACCGCCTCGGATAAAAAATCTTGTGCCGCTCCACTACACCAAGCAATACGGCGAATTTTCTGTTCCTTCTTGCAATTCAAGCTGCCGACATATTGCGGTTTTCGCCGAAAAATCAAGTGTAATTTCTCCGCCAAAGCGTCCGCCGCAAGAGCAGGTGAATTTTGAGCAATGTCGCCGAAAAATAGCAATTTCTCTTCTGGCGACTGAGCAACATTTTCAAGTCCGCAATGCGCGCTTAAATCCCTAGCAATTGCCGCGTTATTGCCCAAAGTCGGGTGTAAATCAAGCGGTAAGTGATAGGCAAAAAGATTGATGTCGTGCGAAAGCAAGAGCTTGATGCGCTCTTTTTTTATGCCAATAAGTTCAGGATTTTCCCCTTTCCAGAAATATCCATGATGCACAAGCAAAGCGTCCGCCTTGGTTTTTATCGCCTCTTCGATGGCAGATTTTGATGCCGAAACTGCGGTTAAAACTTTGCGAATTTCCGCTTTTCCCTCAACTTGCAAACCGTTCGGCGCGTAATCACGGATATTTTTGACATCTAAAAGAGCATTTAGTTCTGCGAGAAGTTCGTAATTTTTCATAATTTCTGATGGTTGAGCCTGTCTAAAAATTCGTCATTTTGGGTTGTAGGCGAAAAATCTCTATTTGGTAGATCCTTCGCTGTGTTCAGGATGACGAGGGCAAAAAATAGAACTAACCCTAATTTTAGATATGCCCTGCTGTGAATTTTGTCAGGAAGCTGTATTAAAAACAAATACAAAAATATGACAAAAAGAAGATAGTTACAGAGATTTATCAAGCAAAAAGCGATTATTGGCTAGTTGCTAAAATCCCCCGCTTTTAGACAAAAAATCTCATTTAGATATTCAAATTTATTAGGACATTTACATTTATGGCACAAGAAAACGAATTACAACAGGCGAAATTTCTGCTCGTCGGTCAAGATATGGATTGGATGCACGCTTTCCGTAAAGGCATCAGCCGCTTCTTCACCGTAGAAGAAAAACGCGCCGAAATGATTGAGGACATCGAAGGAATACTGAAATCTTTTAGCCCAAATTTTGTTGCAATCACAGTCGAACCAAGTCTTACCATCACCGTTGAACGGCTTATCCGTATCCTCCCCAGAGAAGAACAAATTCCCATTATCGCCATTACACAAGATAGCTGGAATGGCAATAACGATGAACTTATTAAACAAGGTGCAAATTTTGTTCTCAACCGCAAGCATCTGCTTTCGGCGATTCGGGTTGTGCAACAAATTATGACACCTGTAAAACAAGCAGAGCAATTAAGCACATTAGAAGCAAATTACAAAAATATCGCTCAAAGATATGACCGCTTATTCCTTGATGTGCCAGATCCTGTTTGTTACTTACAAGACGGATTATTTTTGAATGCCAATCCTGCATTTCATAAAGCTTTCAAATTGCCGAATGCCGAACATTTGGAAGAAGTAACGATTATGCAGTTCGTGCCGATAAAAACGGAAAAACCGCTCAAAGAAATGATGAAACTTGCCAAAGACAAAGATATTGTCCCTGCGGCAACTCTGGAATTTATCGACTATGAACAAGGCAAGTTGGAATTTACAACTTATGTCCATAAAGTTATTTATGACGGCAATCCCGCATTAGAAATGTATTTACGCGATCAGTCGGCTGGCGGTTCTGGCGGCGGCGTTGATCCCAGCACTGGTTTGCCGAGTCCAAGTGTTTTGCGTGCTTCTATTCGGCAAAATCAGGAACGGGCAGAGGGCGATTTTCTCGGTTGTTTTGTGTATTTATGGGCAGAAAATTACCGTGAAGTTTTGCAAAAAGATGGTTTCAAAGCGGCTGAAATTTTGATTACTGCCGTTGCTGATACCGCGCAAAGACTGCTTCCCGCTTCGACCGAAATGGCAAGAATTACCGACGATGCCCTGATTATCTGGCTTGCTGGTGATAAGGAACAAGCAATTTCTAGAATTAAAGGCATTGTGAGCAATTTAGATGAGCTTGTTCCTGAAAATATCGGTCGTCTCATTCATCCGCAAACTTATGCTGGAATGGTGGAATTGCGTCGCAACAGCACTTATGAACAACTAGTTAGTAATTCTTACCGTGCAACTCGTCAATTAGTTTTGAGCCAATCAGGTGAGCGAATTGCCGAACCGACTGCCACGAATATGACCCGTAAAGAAGAAAGAACAGTGGCATTTTTGGGCAAACTTATCGACACTGACCGCATCAAATATCAATATCAACCGATTGCCTGCCTCGAACCAACTGATATTGAACGCTATCAAACTGCAATCAATATTCTCCCGAATCCAAATCCACAGGAAGAAGAGGAAGAAATCGAGCTTGATGTTTTGCTGCAATATGCCAACCGCTTCCAGCTGGCAAGAAAAATGGAACGACAAAAAATTGCCCAATTCTGCTCTGATTTACTGTCATACACTGGCGACCAAAGCAAGGTGCAAATTCATTTTCCGCTTGCCTACGATGCGCTCGATGATGAAACCTTCCCAGAATGGTTGGAAAGTCAATTAGTTGGAACGGGGGTTTCGCCGACGCAAGTTGTTTTGGATATTTCTCTTGATGCGGCAAATGAAACCTTCTCTGGTGCAAAAGCTTTGATTGACAGAATGCGTCCGCTTGGTGCGAAACTGGCAATTTCTGGTGTTGGGATTTATGACGAAACGGTGGAGGAAATCTTCAATCGTGTTAAACCGAATGTGTTGAAGCTTGATATGAATGAAATCGACACATTGGAAGACCAAGAAGAATTCCAATTTATGAGCAAGATTAAGGAATATGCCGAAGAGCACGATATTGAACTTATCGTCGCGAATATGGAATCTCCTGCACAACTTTCGCATGTCTTTCCATACGAATTACAACTGGTGCAAGGCGATGGTCTTGTGCCTGCGATGGACGGCTTTGAGTTCGATTTCTCTGAACCGTTGTTCTAAAAGTTTTGCACTCTTGCATAAAAAAATACCGCCGAAAATTGCACTCTTCGGCGGTATTTTTTTGCCCTGTTTTTATACGGTCGTGTCTAAAAAAACCGTCATTTTGAGCCGTAGGCGAAAAATCTCTATCAGCAGATCCTTCGCTGCGCTCAAGATGACGAGGGTAAAAAAATAGAACTAACCATAAATTTAGATGTGCCCATAAATTATTCATCTTCTTCTTTATCTTTATTATTCAAAGCATCAAAAGCCTGTTTCATTGTCGGGTTATTTTTAGTTAATTTCTTAATGCTTAATTTGTCAGCTTTATCATTTGCGAGCCGTAATTGCCTACCTGATGAGAGCAAGTTCTCTTTCACTTTTTGCAGATGGTCGATAGTTTTGTCGATTTCATCAATGGCACTTTGAAATTTTTTGCTTGCTTGTTCGTAGTTGTAGCTGAATTCTTTTTTGAATTTATTTAAGTTTTCTTCGAAATTTGTAATATCGATATTGCGGTTTTGCTGTTCGATTAAAGCCTTTTTAGCACTTAAAGTATTCATTGCGGTATTTCTTAAAATGCTGATTAAAGGGATAAAAAACTGCGGTCGAATGACAAACATTTTTGGATAACGGTAGCTCATCACAATTCCTGCGTTATAAAAATCATTATCCGCTTCCAGAAGCGACACCAGCACAGCATATTCACAATTTTTATTTGCTCTATCTTTATCTAATTTCGCCAAAAACTCTTCGTTACGGTGTTTTGTTTTGCTCTCTTCTAATTCATTTTTCATTTCAAAAATAATTGAAATAATTTCGACATTATTTTCATCACTCTCGCGGTAAATAAAATCGGCCTTTGAGCCTGAAATTACCTCATTATCTTTTTCAAAATAAACATTCCCAGGGAGTAATGCTCGCATTTTGTTAAATTCGATTAGGCAGTGCTGTTCTAAACTTTCACCGACAAGTTTTATATTTAATCTTGACTTGAAATCCTTGTAATAATCGAGTTCATCTTGACTTCGTTTGAGTGCTATTTCGAATTTCTGCCGCTCGCTTTCTAATGCGCTTTGGAGTTTTATTTGATTGAGTTCTTCATCAGCGGTGATTTTGTTTTGCAAACTTAAAATTTTTCCCTGCATTTCCTGTTCTTTTGCGGCAAATTGGCTGTTGCACTCTAATTCTTTATTTCTTACCGCTAAATTAAGTTTTTCATCAATATTGGACTGAATTATTTGCACTCTTGTATGTAATCCACTGATAGTCTGTTCTAATTGTTTTTCCCTCTCCGCAAAAGAATTTTTGCACTCTATTTCCTTTTTTTGTAACTCATTTTGCAGCATCAAGTTATACCGTTGTTGCTCTTTTTGTATTTCATCGGATAAGCGTTTTTCTAATTCTTCATTAAATGCTTTATCACGGATTTTCTGCATTATTTCTGCTACTAGATTTTGGTCTAATGAAATATTTTCATTGCAATGCGGACAAGTTATTTGCATTTTGTTTTTCCTTTTTCTAGAAAACAAAAAAATAGCCTAGCGCAAGTTTGGCGCAAGGCTTGGAGTATAAAAAGATGAAATTGATTAGTGCTTGTCTAAAAATTCGTCATTTCGAGCCGTAGGCGAAAAATCTTTATCGGCAGATCTTTCGCTGCGCTCAGGATGACGAGGTAAATGAAAGAACTAACCATAAATTTAGATGTGCCCATTAAAGAGTGTTTTTGCAAAAATGTAAAAAATCCGATGTTCTAGACGATAAGAATTTTTTCTTCTCCGCCAGTGCGCTTTTTGATTTTTCCCAGCAGGATTGCTTTTTTGCCGCTTTGTTCAAAATCCGCGATGATATTTTCAGCATCTTTCGCTGCCGCAATCATCACAAAACCAACTCCCATATTGAAAGTGCCGAAGCATTCTGACTTGGCGACGGTTTTTTGTATTTCGTCCATCAACGGTAGTTTGGGAAGCGTGCTGCTTTCAATTACGGCGCAGAACTCATCACCGTATGCGCGCGGCAAATTTTCAGGCAAACCGCCACCCGTGATGTGCGCAAGAGAATGTATTTCGAATTTTTTAAGCGCATTAAGCACATCTTGAACATAAATTTTGGTGGGAGTAAGAAGAATTTCTCCGACCGTTTTACCGTCATAAGTCTTTGAAAAATCAGGAAAAATTTTGCGTAGTAGGGAATAACCGTTGGAATGAAAACCACTCGACGGCAGACCAATTAAAACATCGTCATCGCTCACTTTTTTACCGTCAATTAGTTCTGCTTTTTCCACCACTCCGACGGCAAATCCTGCAATGTCATACTCGCCTTCCTGGTAAAAACCTGGCATTTCTGCCGTTTCACCGCCGATTAAAGCGCAATTTGCTTGGCGGCAACCTTCGCTAATTCCTTTCACGATTTCGGCAGCGATTTCTGGTGAGAGTTTGCCGCAAGCAAGATAATCGAGGAAAAATTGCGGTGCTGCACCGTGGCAGAGTATGTCATTGACGCACATTGCAACGGCATCGATACCGATTGTGTCGTATTTATTGAGTGCAAAGGCGATTTTTAATTTCGTTCCGACCCCGTCCGTGCCTGATACTAAAACTGGTTCGCGGTATCCCGATAAATCATAAAAAGCACCGAAAGAACCGATGCCGCCTAAAACCCGTGGATTGTGCGTCGAAGCCGCTAACTTACGGATTAAATCTACCGCCTGATAGCCCGCTTCCTTATCAACTCCTGCGGATTTGTAATCTGTTTTACCGTTATTTGTCATACATCACCGAGAGACTTTTTCAGCCGCGCTAAAACTTCTTGATACGCTTCGGTTAAACCGCCTAAATCGCGACGGAAACGGTCTTTATCCATTTTTGAGTTATCGCTTGCATTCCAAAGTCGGCAAGTATCGGGACTAATTTCGTCGGCAAGAATGATTTTTCCCTCCGCTGTGCGACCAAATTCGATTTTGAAATCGATTAGGCGGATATTAATTGCGCTAAAAATTCTGATGAGCACTTGATTTACCGCCATTGCTTGCTTACGGATTTCTGCGATTTCTTCTCGATTTGCCGCATTTATCGCAACTGCGTGGTCGTCGTTGATAAGCGGATCTCCGAGTGCGTCATTTTTGTAACAAAATTCCAAAATTGGCTCGCGGACTATCGTTCCTTCTTCAATACCTAATCTTTTTGCCATCGAACCTGCAATCACATTACGGACGATAACTTCCAAGGGAACAATCTCAACTTTTTTGCACAATTGCTCGCGTTCGGAAAGTTTTTCTACAAAGTGCGTGTTAATTCCAGCGCGGTTTAATTCCTGATAAATCAAAGCGGTAATTGCACAATTAAGAATTCCCTTGTCAGCAATAATTTCGTGCTTTGCACCGTTACCAGCGGTTGCATCGTCGTTGTAGTGAATGATTACTTCATCTGCTTTATCGGTTGCAAAAACCGCTTTTGCCTTGCCTGTGTAAATCAGTTCTTTTTTCATGAGATGTTCCTAGAGAAATAAAAAATTCATAAAAAATCCATAAAAAACGGGGAGTTAAGTCGCTCCCCATATATGCAAATTATTAAAACCCGCCGATAGCATTTAATTTTTTGCGAATTCCCGCAACTTCGCTATCACGATACGGTCCAACCGACACCCGAGTTTTACCGTCTTTCAAGGTTGCAACTTTCACGGGAAAATTATTTTTACGCAAGCGCGCAACCGCTCTATCAACATTTTCCTTTTTGGCATAAACCCCGACATAAATCCATTTGTCGGCTTTTTCGCCTTTTTTTGCACTGCTCGCCTGATTATTTGATTTATTGGAAGTGAGTTCTAATTTCGGAGCTGGCGGAGCTTTTTTCTTTTCGGCTTGTTTTCGTTCTGCGGCTTTCTTTTCAGCAGCTTTTTTTTCGGCTTGTTTTTTCTCGCGCTCCCGTTCTCTTTCTCGTTCGCGCTTGGCTTGTTCTTCTTTTTTCTTTTGCTGTTGTTTTTTAGCTTCGGCTTGTTTTTTCTCGCGTTCGCGTTTGGCTTGTTCTTCTTTTTTGCGCTGTTCCTCTCTATTTACGGTTTCGCGCGCTTGTGGTTCTTCTTCTACTACTTCTGGTTCAATTACCACTGGTGCGGTATTTGCCGTCGGAGTATTCGCACGCAGGTTGGGAGTAATTGTGCTTGGATTTTTATCGTTGGGATTTTCCAAAGCTGGCGGTGGCGCACCGTTATCGCTTTCCATTTCCTGCAAACTAGAAAGCACAATCGGCTCTTGCGGATTAGGCGCGGGTTTTTTAACTTCTGGCGCACGGTTATTTACGGGAACAGTCGGAGAGGGATTGCCGTAATTTTGTAATTCTTCGGGAATTTCAGGTTTGAGCCAAGCTCGTCCCATTAAAAATCCCGCAATTGCCAGCACCACAAATCCCAGAATTTTTGACTGTAAGGGACTTGGGTGGAATTTTAATTTGGTCGGATTAGACGGTTGTCTATCGAACATATTCGCGTTTTGCTGCGGGTTTTGTTGTCCGAAAGGAGCTTGTTGTTGATATTGCTGATATTGCTGATTTTGCTGTCCGTATTGCGGCGGACGATTTGTTTGCATATTTCCTTGCGGATTTTGTGGATTTCGATTAAACGGATTGTTGTTGTTCATTGTTATAAGTTCCCTGAAATTTCGTTGTTGGGTATATCCAAAAATAAAAAATAATTTTTCACAAAAAGCGAAAGAAGAGGGAAGTGTGGCAGCCGCCCCACAAGCCCCTCCTGATTTTTTTGAAGAACGGAAAAAATGAATTTTTTAGATACATACGCCCTATTTTCTATCTAAAAATTTTCCTACGGTTACAAAAGAGCCCGTAATCACTAATAAATCTTCTTCTCTTAAATGCTTTTTTGCCGTTTTGACAGCGGTCTCAACATCGCTAGAAATATTTATTTTTTCCTGATTTATACCCGCAGATTTTGCGTTTTCTGCCAAATTTTCTGCCTCATCACCGCGAGTGCCATCAAGACTTGCAAAAAACCATAAATCAATTTGATTTTGCAATTTTCTAAACACGGCTTTTTGGTCTTTATCTTTAAGCATTGCGCAGACGGCAATGATTTTGCCGCGGATTTTTGTTCTTTTTTCTGCCAAAAATTCGGCTAAAACTTCCGCACTGTCTTCGTTATGGGCAACATCAATCAATATTTCAGGATTTTCTGCAATTGTTGTAAGCCGTCCGAAATTTTTTGCGTGCAGACTTGCTTGTTCGAGAATTTCTTTGTTTAAGGAAAATTGCTCATTTATCACCGCCGCACAAGCCGCAAAATGTCCGAGCTGATGTTTGCCGAGCAAATATTTTGGTGCGGAAAGCTTGATTTCTTCGCCTAAAACATCGGTTTTGATTTGAGTTTTATCTGCATCTGCAAATTCGGCATTGATGTCCTGACCGTAAATCCAAATCCGCTGTGATTTTTCTTTCGCAGCGTTTAAGAAATTGGCAGGCGGATTTTGATAAGCAATGGCGATGCGCTGTTTGGAGCGCATAATTCCTGCTTTTTCCAGCGCGATTTTTTCGATTGTGTCGCCGAGCCAATCTTGATGATCTAATCCGATGCGCGAAAAAATTGCCGCATCAGCATCAAGCATATTCACCGCGTCCAAGCGTCCGCCAAGACCAACTTCCAAGACGGCAATTTGCGGTTTTTTCTCTGCCATCAGCAAAAACGCGGCTAGTGCTGACCATTCAAAAAAACTCAAAGAAATTTCACCGCGTGCGGCATCAATTTTTTCGAAAGCTTTAATCAGAACATCGGCGGAGACTTTTTCACCGTTAAAACGAATTCTTTCGCGGTAATCAAGCAAATGCGGTGAGGAAAAAGACGCGATAGAAATTCCCGCAGCCCGACAAATCGCTTCCGACCAGCAAACGCAACTTCCTTTTCCATTTGTGCCAGCAACGCTTATCACAAAATCGGCGATTTTCGGCGCACCAAGCCTCTTCCAAACTTCGCTGATGCGACTAAGACCTAAATCCCAAGCTTTGTGATGATTCGTCTCTTGTGCGATTAGCCAATCTTCCAAGCTGCGGCAAGTTTTGAAGTCAATCATGTATCCGTTCGATAAATATTGGGTGTCTAAAAATTCGTCATTTTGAGCCGCAGGCGAAAAATCTCTATCGGCAGCTCCTTCGCTGTGCTCAGGATGACGAAGAAAAAAAATAGGATTTCCCTAAATTTAGATGCGTCTATTTATTTCTCTATTTCTCTGCTTTATTTTTCTTCGCTAGTTGTAGATATTGCAGATAAAGGTGAGGTTTCAGCGGTAGTTTCAGTAGTTTTAGCCACATCAGTGCTTTGTTCTGCATTCACTTGTTCTGATGAATTATTCGCCTCTGTAACTTCTGCTTGCGGAACTTCTTCTGCTTTATCGCTAACGGTCGGACTTTGCGCGATTTTTTCCGCTTCGTTTATGGTTTTATCCGCTTGTTCTTCTGGTGCGGGTAATTGCGGTTGCGGTGTGGTAATTGGTTCTTCATCTGTGATGTCGGGCGCGGTTTGTTGCATCAACATTGCCGCGATTTTGGCAAGCTCTATGCGCATTTCTTTACGGGAAATGATGCAATCGATTGCTCCCGTTTTCAGCAAGAATTCGCTGCGCTGAAATCCTTCGGGGAGTTTTTCCCGCACCGTTTGTTCGATAACCCGCGGTCCTGCGAAGCCAATCAAGGCATTCGGTTCTGCCACGATGACATCGCCGAGCATCGCAAATGACGCCGAAACTCCGCCCATTGTCGGATCAGTGAGCACGGAAATAAACGGTAAGCGAGATTTTGAAAGTTCGGTAAGCGCGGCGGAGGTCTTTGCCATTTGCATTAAGGATGTAAGCCCTTCCTGCATTCTTGCGCCACCTGATGCAGCAAAACAAATAAACGGTGTTTCATGAAGAATGGCGTTTTCCACACCGCGCACAAATTTTTCACCGACAACTGAACCCATTGAACCGCCCATAAATTCGAATTCAAAAGCTGCGGCGGTAAATCTTCTCCCAAAAATATCGCCTTCCATCACGATTAAAGCGTCGTTTTCATTGGATTTTTTCTGTGCGGCGGCGATGCGGTCTTTGTAGCGTTTTTGGTCTTTGAATTTCAAAAAATCGGCAGGTTGCAAATCTTTGCCGATTTCGCGTTTTTCGCAATTTTTATCGAAGAGATTTAATAAGCGTTGCCGTGCTTTTATCCGCATATGGTGTCCGCAATGCGGGCAAACCATTTGATTTTTTTCCGCATCTTGACGGTAAAGAGTATGGTCGCAGCCAGCGCATTTCAGCCATAAACCGTCAGGAACTTGTTGAGTCTTGTCGCGAGTTTTTATTCTGGGAATTAAGTTGTCAAACCAGCTCATTTATTACTCCTCATCGCGGATTGAAATATTTGGAAAAATTTTGTTTTTGGATAGCAACTAACGCCTGTTAAGCCCGTGGTGAATTCATAATCAAGCATCAATTGCTGCGCGGATTTCAGCGATAAATTCACCGATTTTCTCTGGCATTTTTTCGCCTTGATTTTCATAAAGCCGAGACACAATCGCTGAACCGATGATTATTCCGTCCGCGCAATTTGCCATTTTTTTCGCCGTCTCGCCGTCGCGAATTCCAAATCCGATACAAATCGGCAAATCGGTTTTAGCGCGCAATCTGGCAATTTGCTCGACTAATTCATCGCTAACTTCGGCTTGTTCCCGTCCCGTTATTCCGCGTAGCGATACAAAATAAATAAAACCGCCTGCTTTTTCGGCGATTTTTGCTTGTCGCTCATCGCTTGTCGTTGGAGAACAGAGCAGAATTGGGGTTAATTGCGCGCTTTGCAAAGATTTTTCATAATCAGGAAGAGCTTCAATCGGGCAATCCACCAAAATCACCGCATCCGCCCCGCTGTTTTTCGCTTGTTGAAATGCAATATTCGCACCGCGGCGTTCAAAACTATTGAGATATCCCATCAAAACTATTGGCGTATCCGTATCGGTTTGGCGAAATTCACGGACAACATCAAGACAATCATCGAAGGAAACATTGCGTGCCAAAGCTCTTTCATTTGCTGCCTGAATGGTTTTGCCGTCTGCTGCTGGGTCAGAAAAGGCAATTCCTAATTCCAAAATATCTGCCCCGTTCTTCACCAGAGATTGCATTACGGCGGTGGTTTTTTGTATGTCAGGATCGCCTGCACAAATGTATGTAATCAATGCTTTACGGTTTTGGGATTTGAGTTTTTGAAATTTTTCTGCAATTCGCGTATTCATAACTATCTCCGCGGATTTATATTTTTATGCCATCGATGGCGGCAATTGTGTTTATGTCTTTATCGCCGCGACCTGAAACATTGATGACGATATTTTTATCCGCCGTCATTTCGGAAGCTATTTGCACTCCCGCAGCGAGTGCATGCGAGCTTTCCAAGGCGGGAATTATTCCTTCTAATAAACACAATTCACGGAAGGCAGCGAGTGCTTCTTCATCGGTTGCCGCGCGATATTCCGCCCGTCCAATTGATTTCAGCCAGCAATGTTCAGGACCGACACCTGGATAGTCGAGACCTGCGGAAATTGAATAGGTATCGGTAATTTGACCGTCTTCATTACTCATCAAATGCATACGGTTGCCGTGCAAAACACCGATTGGAGCGTCGGCGGTAAGCGGTGCGGCATGTTCTCCCGTTGCGATGCCGCGTCCGCCAGCTTCCACGCCGATTAAGCGGACATCGTCTTGATAAAACGGATAAAAAAGTCCCATCGAATTAGAACCGCCACCGACGCAAGCGACCACCGCATCAGGGAGTTTGCCGAATTTTTCTTGCGCCTGCGCCTTAACTTCTTCACCGATAACTTTTTGTAAATCGCGAACCAATGCGGGATAAGGATGCGGACCTGCAACCGTGCCGATTACATAAAAAGTGTCATCAATATTTGCTACCCAATCACGCAAAGCTTCATTCATCGCATCTTTGAGTGTGCGACTACCAGCATCAACGGCGACCAATTCCGCACCGAGTAAGCGCATTCGGTAAGCATTCGGAGATTGCCGTGCAACATCGTCCGCGCCCATATAAACCACGCATTTCATTCCAAATTTTGCCGCGACCGTTGCGGTAGCAACTCCGTGTTGTCCTGCTCCCGTCTCTGCAATTAAGCGTTTTTTACCGAGCCGTGCCGCAAGCAGTGCTTGACCGATGGTGTTATTTATTTTGTGCGAACCGCTGTGATTTAAGTCTTCGCGTTTGAGATAGATTTTTGCTCCGCCGTATTTTTTTGTGAGCCGTTCTGCGTAATACAAAGGCGATGGGCGACCGACATAATCCGCCAAAATTTCTCGATATTCCCGCCAAAAATCTGGCGAATTTTTTGCTTCTTCATAAGCTTTTTGTAACTTTAAAACCGCAGCCATCAAGGTTTCTGCAATAAATTGTCCGCCGAATTGCCCGAAATAACCGCGCTCATCTGGGAGCTTATACAAATCTTTTGGAGGAATATCTGCCATTTTTTTCGTCTCGATGAATATGAATGAATAAATATTGGGCGCATCTAAAAATTCGTCATTTTGAGCCGTAGGCGAAAAATCTCTATCGGAAGATCCTTCGCTGCGCTCAGGATGACGAGAGTAAAAACAGAACTAACACTAAATTTAGATACGCCATATTGAATGTCTAACGCAAAAAGAGCGGCTAAACCGCTCTTGCCTTATCGATAAAGTCGGCGATTTTAGCAAGGCATTTTTTGTGATTTTCTGCCTCAACTCCGCTTGATACATCAACGGCAAACGGTCTCACCTCTGAAATTGCTCTTTGCACATTTTCTGCTGTCAAACCGCCAGCCAAAATCACGGGCTGCTCAATTGCGGGAATTTTTTCCCAATCAAAAACTTCACCGCTACCGCCAGCAATTTTTCCTCCGCAAGCATCAAATAAAAATCCCGCAGCGTCGGGATATTTACGGCAAAAATTGCTCGCATCTTCTTTCGTCGCAAAATTGCGCATCGGCACGGATTTAATCCATTTGCGTCCAAATTGCCGACAAAAATCCGCTTCCTCCGCCCCGTGAAATTGCAATAGATCTAGTGCGGTTTTATCTATCACTTGTCGGACAAATTCAGCACTATGATTGACAAATAAACCTACCGTTTGCACAAAAGGCGCAACTGCCGCAATCAATTGTCTTGCTTGCTCGATATTTACCGCTCGTTTGGATTTTTCATAAAAAACAAAGCCCAAAGCGTCCGCACCAGATTTGACTGCCGCATCAATTTCAGCAAGTTCGGTTATGCCGCAAATTTTGATTTTTACCGTCATCGAATTTTTTCCGTGTTACAAAATATTTGTTTATCAGGACAAATACAGTACAGATGATTGACAAAAATTGTCATTGAATGGCGTGTCTAAAAATTCGTCATTTTGAGCCATAGGCGAAAAATATATATCGGCAGATCCTTCGCTGCGTTCAGGATGACGAGGGAAAACTACCCTAAATTTAGATGCGTCCAATAGTTAAATGCTTAATAAATAAGAAAAATTCTTAACAAAAATTGTTTAAGTAGAATGCTGCGCTTTTCTTGAATTTTTAAGGAGAAATTTATTTATGTCTATCAAAAAAATTATTTTCGGCGGCTTATTTTGCGCAAGTTTTAGTGCAATTTCCGCCTTTGCCACCGTTACAGAAGGAGAAAAATTCGGTGATTGGACTGCATCTTGCCAAAAAGATGCTTGCGTTGTAGGACAACTTGTCAATATCAACGGACAACCTGCTGGTCGGATGATGATTCAAAAATCAAAAGATCCCAAAGCTCCATATATTGCTTTTATCACGCTGCGTTTGGATCTCGGAGTTAATTTGATGCAAGGTTTGGGATTTGGTATTGACGGTAAAGAAGTCGGTCGTGCACCATTTGAATTCTGTCATGAAGAAGGTTGTAATGTATTCCTTCCGCTTGATAGCAAAATCTTGGGACAACTCAAATCAGGCAACAAATTACAACTGCAATTTTTCACTGGCGGACCAGATAAGAGAATAACGGTAGATTTCTCTTTATCGGGAATTACCAAAGCGGTTGAAGCTCTATAAAAGAGCTATAACAATAAACTCGAATAAATAATTTAAGAAAATTTCTCGGAGAAAAATAAAAATGTTAATTAGCAAAATTTTCAAAAATTGTGCTCTTTTGTGCATCACGCTTGCGACAGTTTGTTTGTTTTCAACTGCAAATGCAGAACAAGTTGGCGATTGGAAAGTTGAATGTAAAGATAAGCAAGGTTGCGCTATCAGCCAAATTATTAAAGATGAACAAGGTGATTTGGGTCTTGCCTTTATTTACCGCGAACCGAAAGCAGAAAATATGCTGCTGCTCAATATGATTTTTCCGCTCGGGGTGAGCATTCCAGCTGGGGTGAAAGTAAGCGTTGATGGACAAAATGTTGGCATCGCACCTTTTACCTTCTGCGATAAACAAGGTTGCAATACATTACCGATTCCGCTTAAAAAAGACATACTCGACAAAATCAAAGCTGGTAACCGTCTGCAAATTGAACTTGCTTTCGGTGATAAAAAGAAAAATAGTTCTTTTTCCTTGAAGGGAATAAGTAAAGCTCTTGAATCGGTTAAATAAGTCGAATTTAATCTGTTAATTAGACCCGAGAATTTCCTCGGGTTTTTTTATATGGGCGCATCTAAATTTATGGTTGGTTCTATTTTTATCCTCGTCATCCTGAGTGTAGCGAAGGAACTGCTGATAGAGATTTTTCGCCTACGGCTCAAAATGACGAATTTTTAGATATGCCAATATGTTTATTTTTTTTTCAATCTAGCTAAAAAATATGACTATTAAATTACAAGCAGGCGACGGAATAATTTTTGACTGTGATTCCACTCTTTCTACTATTGAAGGTATTGATGAGTTGGCAGCACTGAAAAATTGCCGTGCAGAAATTGCCGAACTTACCAATCAAGCAATGGACGGAAAAATTGCTCTTGAAGCCGTCTATTCCAAAAGATTAGAAATAATCCGTCCGACAAAAGCAGATTTAGCAAAAATCGCCGAAATTTACTGCGCGAAAATTACTGCGGGAGCAGAGGAAATTGTCGCGAAAGTGAAAGCGCAAGGGATAAAAATTGCCATTGTGAGCGGTGGTTTGCGTGCGGCGGTTTTACCTCTTGGGGAAAAATTAGGTTTTCGGGAAGAAGATATTTTTGCGGTTGATTTAGTCTTTGATAGGAATAATAATTTCGAAAAAGTTGCAAACTCACCGCTTACAACTTCCGCGGGAAAATTAGAAGTTGCGCGTTTTTGGAAAACACGGGAAAACATCAACAAACTAGTGCTTATCGGCGACGGTGCGAGTGATTTAGCGGCAAAAGGAGATGGTGGTGCGGATTTTATTATCGGTTACGGTGGAGTGGTCGCCCGCAAACAAGTGCAGGAAAAAGCTGATTTTTTCACGGCAGAAGAAAATCTCAGCAGCGTTTTAGAGTTTTTAGAATTTGAATAAAGATGTCAGAACCTGATGATAAAAATAAAGAGCAAGATTTTTCGGCAGAAGTTACTGATAAGCGCGAAGAAAATCCCTATTTTTATAAGCAAAATAATGAGCCGCAGGAGGAATATCGGGAGCAGGATGCTTTTTTCTGGGTAGTTAAAAGTTATGTCATATGGCTGCTGATAATTGTTATTTTTACTTTTCTTTTAGAAAAAGTTATTTAGGCGCATCTAAATTTAGGGTTAGTTCTATTTTTTACCATCGTCATCCTGAATGTGCGAAGGATCTGCCGATAGAGATTTTTCGCCTACGGCTCAAAATGACGAATTTCGTAGATACGCCCATTTGATGTTTTTTTACCGCTTACTTACAAACTTTGCGGATTTCTTCATAACTAAAACCGCGGGAGAGTAAAAAACGAATTCTTTTAGCTTTTTCCTGCGGAGTTTTGATTGGACGCTCGCCATATTTGCGGCGGTAAATGTCCGTCAAAATTTCATTCCAATCGACTTCTCTCAATTGTTCTTCGATAAGTTCATTTGCAATTTTTCTTTTTTGCAGCGCAAGGCGAATTTTTGCCGCACCGTCGCCGTTTTTTGTTTTTGCGCGCAGAAAATTTTCCGTAAATCTTTCGTCGCTTTGCCAACCGCGCTCGCTCAAATTTTCGACAATTTCTCTTGCAACTTCATCGGAAAGGGCAAAATCGCGGGCTTTTTGCAATAGTTCCGCTTGAGAATGCTCGCGACGGGCTAATGCTCGAATGCACTTATCGCGGAATTTTTGTATTTCTTCGCTGTTATCTGTAACACAATTGTTGGGATGTTTCATACGGAACTTTGAGGAGAATTATGGGAATAAAAAATACAAATTACGGACAAAGTAAATCTTTTGTATCAGAATTGTCATCGCTAATATTTAACAAAACGGGCGATAAACTACTGGGCGTGTCTAAATTTATAGGGTTAGGTCTATTTTTACCCTCGTCATCCTGAGCGTAGCGAAGGATCTGTCGATAGAGATTTTTCGCCTACGGCTCAAAATGACGAATTTTTAGATACGCCCTACTATATCTATGTCTAACAACGATTTTTGAAGGCTCTAATGACCAGCAACAACATTGAAGAACAGCAAAATTTAGCGCAATTTACCGAAAAGTCTTACCTTGATTATGCAATGTATGTCATTTTAGACCGCGCATTGCCGAATATCGCCGACGGATTAAAGCCCGTGCAGCGCCGACTTATTTATTCAATGAGCGAATTAGGACTGTCTGCCAGTTCAAAGCATAAAAAATCTGCTCGCACCGTTGGCGACACTCTCGGTAAATATCACCCGCACGGAGATACCGCATGTTATGAAGCACTGGTCGCGATGGCGCAGGATTTTAATTACCGCTATCCGCTCGTTGATGGACAAGGTAACTGGGGAAGTGCCGATGATCCAAAATCTTTCGCGGCGATGCGTTATACCGAAAGTAAGCTTTCGCCCTATGCCAAAGTTTTATTGCAGGAATTAGAGCAAGGCACGGTTGAATGGAAACCGACTTTCGACGGTGCAGGCAAAGAGCCGAAATATCTTCCAGCGCGCCTACCGAATATTTTGGTTAATGGTGCAACGGGAATTGCGGTGGGAATGAGCACGGATATTCCGCCGCACAATATTCGCGAACTCGCCGCCGCCTGCTGCGCCTTATTAGAAAATCCCGATTTAACGGTTAGCGATTTGATGCTTTATTTACCCGCTCCTGATTTTCCGACGGGGGCAGAAATTATTAGTTCGCGGCAGGAAATCCAAAAGATTTATGAAACAGGCACGGGCTCTTTGAAATTACGGGCGCGCTACCGTCTCGAAGACGGCAATATCGTGATTGAGCAACTGCCCTATCAAGTATCTGGTGCGAAAGTGCAGGAACAAATCGCCAAGCAAATGCAGGAGAAAAAACTCCCTTGGCTTGATGATTTACGCGATGAATCCGACCACGAAAATCCTACTCGGCTTGTGCTGGTGCCGCGTTCTAATCGTGTTGATATTGAACGCCTGATGTCGCATCTTTTTGCTAGTTCCGATTTGGAGCGCAATTACCGCGTGCATCTCAATGTGATTGGCTTAAACGGTAAGCCGCAGGTGAAAAATCTCAAAACAATGCTTGCCGAATGGTTGGATTTTCGTGAAGCAACCGTTTGCCGTCGCTTGAATTACCGTCTCGATGCGGTTGATGAGAGGCTGGAGATTTTGGCAGCATTGCTTATCGCATTCTTAAATTTAGATGAAGTTATCCGTATTGTCCGCGAGGAAGATGAGCCCAAAATCTCGCTGATGCACACATTTTCTTTATCTGAATTGCAAGCGGAGGCGATTTTGAATACTCGGCTGAAAAATCTCGCCAAATTGGAAGAGATGAAAATTCACGAGGAAAAAGCTGCCCTACTTGCGGAAAAAGAAAAAATAAATCATCTTTTGAATAATGAAACTGCACGGCGCAAACTCATAGCCGATGAAATTAAAAATGATGCCGATGCTTACGGTGATGCACGGCGCACAATGCTAGTTGAACGCGCACAAGCACAAGCTTTATCCGATGATGAAATTGGCGGTAGCGACCCAATCACTGTAATTCTGTCGAAAAAAGGCTTAATCCGCGCTGCCAAAGGTTTCAATATCGACGGACAAAGTCTTTCTTATAAAACTGGCGATGAATATTTATTCTCCTTCAACGCCAAAACTAATCAATCAGCCTTTTTGCTCGGCTCGGACGGACAGTGTTACACAATTTCATTAAATAATCTTCCATCTGCCCGTAGTTACGGCGATCCAGTCAGCAGTTTTATTGGATTGCAGCAAGGTTCCGAAGTCGTTGCGGCAGCGCTTGCAAATATGGAAGGAGATTATTTAGTTGTCGCGGAAAATGCTTGTGGCTTCGCGGTTTTAGGTAAAAATTTATTTGCTAAAACCAAAAACGGGCGCACGATTTTGACTTCCGAAAATTCTCGTGTTTTGCTGCCAATTACAGAAAATTGCGAAATTGCCCTGACAACTTCCGACTGCCGTATGTTGATTTTGAATAGTGCAGAACTGCCGCGTCTTGGTAAAGGTAAAGGTCGCGCTTTAATCGCTATCGGAAAAAAAGACCGCGAGGCAGGAATAATCTTCACATCTTGCGCTATTTGCGAGAAAAACGATGATTTGGAAATTAAAGCCAATAACGGGGAAACGCTTTTGATAAAAGCAGCAGAAAAAGCAAATTTCTACGGCACAATCGGTAGCAAGGGACAAAAACTCGCGAAGAAAATTAAAAATATAGAAAAAATTACCGCCATCAAACCAGCGCAGATAACGGAAAAATTTACGGAGGCGGAAGAAAATATTGCAGTGCAAACGCAGGGAAATTTAGATTTTTAGCGAGATGAAAAATGTTTGATGTCGCCCGTGAAAATTTTTATAACCTACCCGCTCTGCCGCTTCCCGCGCTCAAAGATGCTATCGACGAACTAGAAGAACATCTCGATTTATTTCAAGATAGCAGCGAAAAACAAGAAGCTTTTCGGCAAATCGAAAAATTCTTACGCTCCGATGCTGATTCGCTTTATCAAGCATTAGTCGCTAATGCCGAACAAAAAGCTCCTGATTCTTGGCTATTCAATGTTTGGCGGAAAAAATTTCTTAAAGACCGCGAATGTCTGGCAATTTCAGGTAATGACCAAGTTGTGCAATTGGATTGGAATTGCCCGCAAAAGGGATTAAAACGGGCTGCTTTGTTTATTGCCTCATTGCTTAAAACCCATCAATTCTTTGTAGAAGATGAATTTGCAGAGGGAAAACTCGGCAAATTTATCGATAAAAAAGAATTCGCTAAATGCCGCGAACAATGGAAAAATTTATCGGGTGCGGCACGCCGTCCAGCTAAAAATTGTGATGAATTGCTTTTGCCGAGTTTTTGGAGCGAAAAAAATCAGGATTTGGCAGAAGAAGATAAAACCGCTCATATCGTTGTTTTGTTCAATAGCTCGGCTTGGAAAATTAGCGTTTGCGATGAAAAAGCTAAAACTGCCAATCCCGCACAAATCGAAAACGCGCTGTATCAAATCATCGAAAATTCTGAAAAAAATGCAATTGCCTTCTCCGCTCCCGCAAAATTAGACAATAAAACCGCACTCGAAATTCGCTCGCAAATGATTAGCCGCGGTGAAAATAGTCAAATAATGCACACAATCGAAAAGGCTTTATTTGTTGTCGCGCTGCGTCAGGAGAATTTCAGCGAAGAAGAAGCTTATTTTGATGCCGCCTTTTCCGAGGAAAGTCATTGGTCATACAAAAGCATCAATTATTCAATTTACCTTTCACAAAATCTACTCTTTGCACATTTTGATCAGACTGTTGTTGATAATTTAAGCGTTATTTCCTTTATCAAAACTGCCGAAAATATCTTTAACAGTGCAGAAATGAATAACCGTAAAAATAATTTAGATGACGATTTAGACTTAACACCGCTAATTTGGAAAATTGACGGTCAAGATAGTAATGACGGCAATATGCAGGGGACGATTAAATTATTATCCGATTCCCTCGTTGATTATCGTCGCAAGAGTGAATTATTAGGAGTGGAAGTCTGTGATTTTTTTCTCAATAGAGATGATGAAAAAATATTAGATAACTATAACGAACGGTTTATAGTTCAGATACTTCTGCAATATGCACAATTAAAATGTTATGGTTTTATTCGTCCAATTAGCGAAGAAATCGATATGCGGCATTTTTTTAATGGAAGATATGAAAAAATATCCGCGGTGCAAGAAGAAACAATGATTTGTGCCAAAGCCGTATTAAACAACGAACTCAATCCAGAAATAATGCAATGGGCTGAAAAAAAATATATAAAAAATCTTGAAAAATCAATGTCTGGCAAAACTTTTTACGGCTTTTGTCTGGCACTAGCGGAAAGCGCAAATGCACAAGATATCGATGTTAGTTTTCTGCATTCGCAAACGATGAATGAAATATTAAATCCATTTATTACCGTAATTCTTAATGCGGGAAATAATGTGCGAGTGCCAAATAATAAATTAGGTTTTACCGTAAGCTATCAAAAACAGGGTGGAAATTACCACTTTATTTTCACCCATTACCGCAATAAAGCCTATGAATTAAAGCAATTTATTGAAAGCATAGATGATGGAATAAAAAATATCCTTTTGATGTTAAGAAATGGCGGATTGATAAAGACAAAATATTCCAAATTTCGCTAGTCAATGCGCTTTGGGATAAACATCGCATCGCCGTAACTAAAAAAGCGGTAATTATTTTCTACCGCATATTGATATGTCTTTTTGGTGTTATTAAAACCCAAAAAAGCGGAAACTAGCATTATTAAAGTTGATTCAGGTAAATGAAAGTTAGTAAATAAAGCATCAACCACTTGAAATTGATAGCCTGGGGTAATAAATAAATTCGTATCCCCCTGAAATTCTGCTATTTCTCCCCCTTGTGCAGCACTTTCAATTGCCCGTAAAGAGGTGGTTCCAATTGCAATAACCCTGCCATTTTTTTGCTTGCATAGTCTAATTTTTTCTACCACAGATTGATTGACTTCAATCCACTCAAAATGCATTTTATGCTTGGTTAAATCCTCTTCCCGCACGGGCTGAAAAGTTCCCGCACCGATATGCAAAGTGATTTCCGCTCTGTCAATTTGCATTTCTTTTATTTTTTCCAAAAGTGCTAAATCAAAATGTAATCCCGCGGTGGGAGCAGCAACCGCACCGTCATTTTTGGCATAAACGGTTTGATAACGCTCTTTGTCAAAATCTTCTGCGCTGCGTTCTAGATATGGCGGTATCGGCATTTGTCCGTATTTATTCATAATTTCCCGCCAAGAAATATCCGATTTTAAGCGTGCAATTTGCGAATTTCGCTCCAAAACTTCGACTATGTGCCGCTTGTCGCCAGCATCGATAATGATTTTGCTGCCAGCTTTCGGTGATTTCGAGGCTCGCAGAAAGGCACTGACTTCAAATGGATTATTTTCGCTATATCTTTCAACTAATATTTCAACCCTTCCGCCGCTTTCTTTTTGCGCAAAAATTCTCGCTGGTATTACTTTTGTATTATTAAAAATAAGTAAATCATTTGGACGCAAATAGTTGTAAAAATTTTCTACAACAGTGTCGGATAATTTTAATTTTCCATCGATTAAATCGCAGATTAATAATTTGGCAGCAGATCTTTTTTCGGTTGGAAATCTGGCAATTTGATTTTCAGGTAAGTCATAAAAAAAATCAGACTTTGAATAGTGCATTTTTATTTCCACAACAGTTAAATATTTTTACCGTAAGAGCTTATTTATTTTTAAGCAGGCGGAGTGGATACATACGCTTATTTTTTACCTCTCCTACACCAAAAAAATTGCCCTCTTCATCGTATAAACGGTATTGTTTTTCGCTTAAATTTTCAAAAATCGCGATGTCATTACCGTTACGGATAAATTTTATTTTTTCACTACTGACTTTATATTTATCCAAATGTTGCAGGCAAAAATCGATCTTCAATAAACAAGCGTCTATTTCCGCAAAGTTTTCCTTTGCAATTTTTTCAATTTCCGCTAGCTGCCAAATACGGCTATTTTGAAAGTTAAAACCAAGAGTTGCCCTGCGGTGCAGTTTTTCGCAATAAGCGCAAGTTCCAATCGCCAAACCAATATCTCGCGCAAGCGAACGGATATAAGTTCCCTTGCTGCACAACACGCGAATAGAGAGAAAATCGCGCCCTATTTCCAAAATATGCAAATCAAAAATGTTGATTTCCCGCGCCGCGATGTCGGGATTTTTACCGTTTCTTGCTAATTCATAAGCTCGTTTGCCGTCAATTTTGAGGGCGGAAAAAATCGGTGGAATTTGCAAAATTTTTCCCGTAAATTTTTCTTGCACAATCCGTTGCCAATCAATCGCTGTCAAATCTGGAATTTCGGCGGTTTTGATAATTTTTCCCGTTACATCGCAGGAGTCAGTTTCTCTTCCAAACTTGATGCGAGCTTCATATTCCTTATTCGCATCCAGAAAATAATTGGCAAATTTTGCCGCTTCACCGAAAAAAATCGGCAAAACTCCCGTCGCGAACGGGTCGAGCGTGCCGCCGTGCCCCGCTTTTTCGGCTTGCAATAAGAATCTCGCCTTTTGCATAGCGGCGTTACTCGTCATTGCAACTGGTTTGTCAAGCAGCAAAACACCGCTCACATCGCGTTTAGGCATCGTTTTCTTCGGAATTGTCGGGAATGTCGGGATTTTTTTCGGGGCGTTTAGCGGCTATGTCGCGGAGTAAGGAATCCATTTTTCTGCCGTAATCGATTGATGTGTCGTAATGAAAAGATATTTCTGGCATCTTGCGTAAATTGACCGCTGCGGCGAGATGGCGGCGAAATTGTGCGGCTTTTGCGTTTAAGTCTTGAATTAACTTTTCGTGTTCTTTTTCTTCGCCAAGAATGTGAGTTACAAAAACTTTGGCAAATGACAAATCTCTTGTTACTTCAACTGCGGTGAAAGATACGAAGGAAATATTGGGATATCCCGCCATAATTTTTGCCGCTGCCTGCGGTAATTCGCGTCGCAATTCGGCATTGATGCGGTCAATACGGTGATTTTTTGCTTGCATTTTGTTCCTAATGAATGTTGGGCGTGTCTAAAAATTCGTTCTTTTGAGCTGTAGGCGAAAAATCTCTATCGGCAGATCCTTTGCCATATTCAGGATGACGATGATAAAAAATAGAACTAACCCTAAATTTAGATGCGCCCTGTTGCTGTTTATTTGTGCTGCTTGATGATTTCTACGAAATATCCGTCAGGGTCGAGGATAAAAGCGATATCTGGCATTTTTCCCTCTTCGGGACGCTTTTTGAATGGCACATTTTGCCTGTCAAGGTAACTAATTGCCGCTGCAAAATCATCAACGCTAATCGCGATATGACCGTATCCGCCTGTTTTGCCGTTGCCCGTGTCATAGAAAAAATCAGGATTATTTTCCGTGCCCCAATTGTGAGTAAGTTCCAAAATTCCCCGTGTTGTTGCTAGCCACTGCCGCTTTTCTTGCGGATTGTCGGGAATTTTTTGCCCGTCAGCAAAGCTCAAAAAGCAAAGGGAAAATTTTCCCTCGGGATAATCATCGCGGCAGACAAGCTGCATACCAAGAATGCGGCAGTAAAAATCCAATGATTTTTCTAAATCTTTTACCCGCAACATCGTGTGGGCAAAGCTAAATTTTGGTCGATTCATAATTTTTTCCTAAAAAAATAAAGGGCGCATCCAAATTTATGGTTAGTTCCATTTTTACCCTCGTCATCTTGAGCGTAGCGAAGGATCTGCCGATAGAGATTTTTCGCCGATGGCTCAAAATGACGAATTTTTAGATATGCCTAAAAGCTGTTTTTGTAAAAAAGAATAAATACGAGAAAAATAAAAATCTTTATTTTTCAAGCAAGTAGATTTTTTTTTCCGAGAAATTTGATTTTTTTCTTGACGCGCAATTTTTTATCACTAGAATGCGCGCCTCGTTTCTACGCGGGAATAGCTCAGTGGTAGAGCACAACCTTGCCAAGGTTGGGGTCGCGAGTTCGAGCCTCGTTTCCCGCTCCAAATTCTTAAATAAAGCCGCTTTTAGCGGTTTTATTTTTTTGTAGTTTTTTACATATAACAAGCTGCGGCTGGGTAGCAAAGTGGTTATGCAGCGGTTTGCAAAACCGTAGACGCCGGTTCAATTCCGACCCCAGCCTCCATTTTCATCTCCTTATGTTAGTTTTTCGCCCCTGATTTTCAGGGGCGTTTTTTTATGTCTTAACGGTTCAAGGAAAAACTATGCACAGCAAGATTTACCGTCCTTACGGTCTGTTTCGTTGCGGAAAAATTGAATATGGACGAGCAGTAGAAATAAAACAAAACCGTTTAACTGCGATTTTGGACGCAGGAGAAATTTCTCCCGATTTTTCCATTATTGATTTGCCTGATGTGATTTTGTCGCCTGGTTTTATTGATACGCAAATCAACGGTGGCGGTGGAATTTTGGCAAATACCGCGAATAATTCCGATGAAATTGCCGAGATTTTGCAAGCGCAGAAAAAATTCGGCACGGCGGTGATTTTTCCGACATTTATTACTGACCAAGCAAGCAAACTAGAAAAATTTATCTCTCTCATTGCCGATTGCCGAAATAACAATATTCGCGGCATTTTTGGCGCACATTTCGAGGGACCTTTTATCAATCCTCAAAAGCGCGGCACGCATCGTCAGGAATTCGTCCGCCGCATCAATAACGATGATTGGCAACTTCTCGAAAAACACCAGAGCAGGATTGAAAAATCAATTTTTACCATCGCGCCCGAACTGTTTTCTGATGCAGAAATTCGCCGTTTAAGCAATATTTCAGCCTTAATCAACGCAGGACATACTCTTGCAACAGCGGAAGATATCGTCCGCGCCAAGGAAAACGGTTTGCGAGGAATTACTCATTTGATGAACGCGATGCCTGTTTTTTCCGCCCGTGAGCCGAGTATTTTTGCAACTGCTGCGGCACTAGATTTATTCGCGGGGATTATTGCTGACGGTATTCACAGTAGTGTTTATTCGTTATTTGCCGCGGGTAAGCTTTATGGCGCAAGGCGTTTAATGTTGGTAACCGATGCAATGAGCCCGCTCGGTAGTGAGATTAAAGAATTTGATTTACTGGGAATAAAAGTCCAAGTGGCGGAGAAAAAACTCGTCAATGAAGAAGGAAATCTTGCGGGTGCGAATACAGCACTAATTGAATGCGCGCAAATTGCCCGTAATGCGATGCGGATGAGTAATGAGGAAGTTTTACAAATGCTAGTTAGCACGCCGAGTGAATATTTGCAAATGCCCGAACTTGCCGAAATAAAAAACCGTCCGACCGATGAAATTGTGGCAGTGAATAAAAATGATTTTTCGCTGGTAACGGGGCTAGCAACATAGCCTTTGGTGTGTCTAAATTTAGAGTAGTTCTATTTTTTTACTTCGTCATCCTGAACGCAGTTAAGGATCTGCTGATAGAGATTTTTCGCCTGCGGCTCAAAATGACGAATTTCGTAGACACGACCTTGTGGCGTATCTACGAAATTCATTTTTTCTTACTTTCTTCGCAAAAAAAATAGGAGGGGCTTGTAGGGCACTAGCCCTACTACCCGCTTTTTTCGCTTTTTGTGAAAACTATTTTGGATATGTCCCTTAAATAAAATCAATAAAACTAAATTCGGAGTTATTAACGATGTTCAACGAGCGATTGTGGTTTGCTTTTTTTATTTTGCTTGCTTTTACCTTGAATTTTTCTTTTGTTTATGGCGATATCGCTGACCCTGACCAGCACGGTAAATTGGAATTGTTCTTTGCATTTTTGGTGAGTGTCGTTTGTATGATTTTGAAATTCGGCGACCGCACTTATCTCGGAGTATTACTGCTTGCTGCAAGTATGGTGGCAAATTTGCACTTTCTGCTTGCAATTTTTACTTGGACATTCAGCACGGGCGATTTAGACGGCTCGCATATTTCCACCATCGTTTCTTTCTGCGCAGGAGCACTTGTTGCTAATGCCGTGTCGGTAGTAATCACTATTTTTGACGCTATCGGACAGCGATAACGGTAACGGCAAATTTTCTCACGCTCATCGGAATTTTTCTTCAATGAATGAAGTCGTCTATCTCATCTTCCGCAAAATGCGCCGCCCTGCCCTCGTTCTGCTTTTCTGCTATGCGGTGGCGGTTTTGGGAATGCATTTAATTCCTACCGTTGATGAAAACGGTGAAATCACCAGATTGACGATTTTTCAATCCTTCTACTGGATTAGCTATACCGCAACGACTATCGGTTACGGTGAAATTCCCGTTAATTTTTCCGATTGGCAAAGAGTTTGGGTGGCATTGAGTGTGTATTACACCGTCCCTGCTTGGTTATACGCGGCGGGGAAAATTATCGCCCTGCTCGGTGATAGCGTCTTCCAGCAGGCTTTGGAGGAAAACCGTTTTACTCGCAATGTAGCGAAATTGAAAAAAAGATTTGTGATTATTTGCGGCTTCGGCGAGCCAGGAAAACGCTTGGCAAAATTGCTGGTTGATGCGGGATATGTTTGCGTGGTTATCGATAAAGATGCGGAAAGAATTAGCCGTATCGCGCTTGAACCTGAATTGCAAAGTTTGCTGGCAATTAGCGGTGAAGCGGAAAATATCGAACTCTTGCACCGCGCTGGCTTACGCTCACCGCATTGCCGCGCCATCGTCGCGATTACCGATAACGACGAAGCAAATATCAAAATTGCTCTTTCTGCCAAACTTCTATCCAGCGATCGTAACCGTTTTCAGATTATTTGCCGCACCAGCAATGAAAAAACTCATTCTCGTGCCAAGGCTATCGGTGCGGATACGGTTATCAACTCTAACCGTATTTTTGTCGAAAGAATTACGCGTGGTCTGCGCCGTCCGAAAATCAATGAATTGCTCAATAAATTGCTCGCGCGCCCTGGTTCGGATTATCAGGAAAGCATCAATCCACCGCTTGGAACTTGGATTATTTGCGGTTACGGCAGTCTCGGTGCTACTTTGGAACGCTTTTTGGAATTTGAAGGAATTGATACGGTAATCGTTAGCGACCGCACCGCAAAGGAACAAAATAAACCGCATATCAGCGGCACGGGCACGGAAGAAATAACTCTCCGCGAGGCAAAAATCACAGAGGCAGCAGCAATTGTTGCCGCGCATAACAGCGATGCCGACAATCTAACCATCGCGATGACTGCCAAAAAAATGCGCCCAACTATCTTCACCGCAGGACGGCAAAATAAAAGTGCCAACGAAAAACTATTTTCACTTGCTGGTTTTGACTGGGTTTTGGAAGAGGCAGATTTAATCGTGAGCGAAATTTTTCCCCGCATCGCACGCGGAATTTTGTATAGCTTTATCGAAAAATCTCTGCATCAAAGCGAAGATTGGGCAGAAAATTTGCTCAAACAAATCGAAGAACTTTGCGGCAATAAAATCCCCCGCCACTATGTTTTGAAAATTAACGAAAAACGCGCTCCCGCCGTCGTTGAATATCTCAAAAGCGGACATATTTTGCGAATGCACTCTCTTTGGTCAAAAAATGAGAATGCTGAAAGCTTAAAAAATGCCCTGCCGATTATGTTAATTCGCAATAAAAGCGAAGTAATTCTCCCCAAAGCTACCACCAATTTGCAAGCTGGCGACCAGATTCTTTTTCTTTATCACAAAGAAGCAACTCTTTTGCAAATCAAACGCAATGCACAAGATATTGCCGCGCTATACCGTAGCGTGCATAATCGGGAAATAGTTGCATCCCCTGTTTTGTCTTATGTATTGAAGAAATTTCAGCACTGATTGAGTTTTTTTCTCTACTCTTGCATCTAAATTTAGGATGGTTATATTTTTATCTTCATCATCCTGAACGCAGTGAAGGATCTATCGATAGAGATTTTTCGCCTACGGCTCAAAATGACGAATTTTTAGACAAGCCCCTCAAAATATTTGCAATTAAATAACAATGCAAAAGCGTTACAAAAGATAAATTTATCTTGTGATAAAACATCGCATCAGGTAGAGAAATAACTACTGCCCAGAAGCAGAGAATTATTCCCAGTTGCGCATATCTATTTGCTTTATTTTGACGGTAAATCGATGAATAAAAATAAAGTGGAAGCAATAAGAACGCAAGTTGTAATGCCAAACCGATTATGCCAGCGCGCGCAAGTCGGTCGATGTATTCATTATGAAAATGCATAAAGTCAATTTGCAAAAAGAGCGGACTGCAAATGCCTTTTGCGGAATAAACATAAATATCGCTATCAACATATCCCCCCAAAATCGGCTTGTCCGCAAAAATCTGCAAACCGCATTTATACATTTCAAGGCGCATACCTTGTGAAGTTAAAGAATTTCCTTGTCGATAATTCACAATATCTGATAAAACCGAATGCCGATGCAGCTCGAAAAGAGAGAAAAGCCCGTAATAACAAGCGTAAATTGCCGCAATTGCTGCCAACAAAAGCAAAATTTTGCGCTTATTTTTGCTATTTGAAAAAAGCAAAATCCAAAATAACAGCACTGGCAATACCAGCAGAGATACTCGCGCACCTGATAAAAATGCGGCAAATAATCCCAGTGCAGCAATTGCGTAATAGGAATATTTAGTTAGATTATTTTTTACATCTTCCGCCAGTAAAAATAAACAAGCGGAAAATAACAACACAAGGTTAGAAAATATCGTGTGATGAATAATATGATTAAATTCTTTTCCGACGGGAATATGCAAAAAAAGTCTGGCATACAAGACTAGGACAAAAGAAACGAGCAAAAACACCGTAATTGAATTGATAAAAACTTCTATTTTCGGCAGATAATGCAAAAATAAATAAAAAGCAAAAATACCGACTAAAAATATAACTCGAAGGTTTTTATATTCTCTGATGTCATAGTTGGGGATTTGCACAAATAAACTTTCTAATAGACAATATAAAACGACTGCTAATATAAATTTATTTTGAGAAGTAAATTTTCGGCTTGTTTTATAATTTGTGAGTAATAAACATAAAGCAAATAAAGAGCAAATAATTATCCCAAAATCCCGAAAATACCAAAGAATTAGATAAAGCGGAATAATGAGAAGAAAATAATATTTATGGTAAAAAGCGTTTAGATGCGAATTTCTTATTTCGAGGGAATTATTTTGCAGCATTAAATAAATTCCCGCTATGCTTAAAATCATCAAACCGTAGTGATAACCGCTAGGTAATAACCAGCATAGTAAAAACGAGATGAAAAATGCAAAGTTAGTTATATTTTTAATTGTTAAAAATTGCACTGTTACTAATATTTTTTTATATCTTTCCATCAACTTAAATGGTCTCTTGTTTGTAAAAATTTTACATCTGGAAATTTTTCTTGGGTCATTTGCAGATTAACTCGGCTTGGTGCAATATAAACCAAATGACTGTAATGATCCAAAGCGAGATTAGCGTTGAATTTATCCGTAAATTGCTTTAATAACTTTTCGTCATCGCATTCAATCCAGCGAGCTGTATTTACAGCCACCGCCTCGAATTCGCAGGGAATGCCGTATTCATCATTCAATCGCTGTTTTACGACATCAAATTGCAGAACACCAACCGCTCCTAAAATCAAGTCATTGCCGTTTAATGGTTTGAAAAATTGCGTCGCCCCTTCCTCGCATAATTCGCCCAAACCTTTGAGTAATGCCTTCATTTTTAACGGGTCTTTAAGACGCGCTCGACGGAATAATTCAGGGGCAAAATCAGGTATTCCCGTAAATTGAATTTCCTCACCTTCACTAAAACTATCACCGATGCGAATCGTTCCATGATTATGAATACCGATAATATCGCCAGCAACCGCCATATCGGTATGCCCTCTTTCGGCTGCTAAAAAAGTTAAAGCCTCTGGAATTTTGACTTCTCTTGCGAGGCGCACTTGCCTTAATTTAATCCCTGGATGGAATACACCAGAGTTTATCCGCATAAAGGCAATACGGTCGCGATGTTTGGGATCCATATTGGCTTGAATTTTGAAAACAAAACCGCTGAATTTTTTCTCATCAGGGCTAACCGCACGGCTTGTGGTATTTCTCGCTTGCGGTGGCGGAGCGAATTCAGCGAAATCATCTAACATCTCCCGCACGCCAAAATTAGCAATCGCCGAACCAAAATATACGGGTGTGAGCCGCCCTTTTAGATACTCTTCTCGGTTAAATTTATTACCCGCCTCTTTAATTAAAGCTACCTCTTCGCGAAAATCTGCAATACTGTCTGCTAATAATTCATCTAGCCTTGGATTATCCAATCCTTGCACAATTTCCCCACTGTTGATGACGGAATTTTTACCTGTTTCATAAAAATAAACCGCATCTTTTTCTAAATGATATACCCCTTTCAAGTTTCTTCCCATTCCGATTGGCCAAGTAACAGGAGCACATTTGATTTTTAATATTCTTTCTACTTCATCTAAAAGTTCTAGCGGTTCTCTGCCTTCACGGTCTAATTTATTGATAAAAGAGAATATCGGAGTATCACGCAGACGGCATACTTCCATCAATTTAATCGTCCTTTCTTCCACACCTTTTGCGCAATCAATCACCATTAAAGCGGAATCGACGGCGGTTAAAGTGCGGTAAGTATCTTCCGAGAAGTCTTCATGTCCTGGGGTGTCAAGTAAATTTATAACTTTACCTTTATAAGGAAACTGCATCGCGGAACTGGTAACTGAAATTCCCCGTTCCTGCTCCATCTGCATCCAGTCCGAAGTTGCGTGCCGTGCTGCCTTGCGACCTTTTACCGTGCCAGCCATTTGAATTGCACCGCCGAACAAAAGCAATTTTTCGGTTAAAGTAGTTTTGCCCGCATCGGGGTGGCTGATGATGGCAAAAGTCCGTCTATCACGCCAATCGTTAGATAGTATTTCTGTCATTATTTATCCTTTATATATTCTCTTTTCTTCATGTTTATGATATTCACGACACATAATGATTGCCGCCTCTTTGCCCTGTTTTGCGGGATAATAATTTTTTCGTCGTGCAATTTCCTGAAAATCGAATTTTGTATATAAATTTCTTGCAATAAGATTACTCTCCCGCAGTTCTAAAAATACCTTATCGGCATTTTTTTTCCAATGTCTATCAGCTATTTTTAACAACTCTTGCCCTATTTTTTGCCCACGATATTCTGCTTTAACCGCAATTGATAAAAGCTCAATTTCAGGTAAAATTTCTCGCCAAATAATAAATCCGACGAGATAATTAGCATCAGTTGCGTAAAGCAGAAAATCATCGTTTGAGGGTTGATATACCTCGCATTCGATTGCTAGGTTTTTTATTTTGCAAGCGATTTCTTTCGAAAAACTTAAAACTTGTCTAATTTCTGAATATTGATACATACTCATTATTCATTCAGAAGCGGTGAATATTCAACAAATTCACATTGTTTTAGGCGTTTAATTGCTGCAAGAATTTTTTGCTGATTTTCTACACTGTAAAAATCATCGGCTTCTTTATCGCTCAAAAGATGATTTTTCATCTCTTCAACGGTATCAAACTCCTCATATTCACCGTTTTTAATTTCTTCTATCGCCTGCATTACAGCTTACAAATAAGTTTTATCGTTCATTGTTGAAAAATCAAGAAATCCGCATTCCCGCTTTTGCTCGACCGCTAGCCAAGAGAACTTGCAAATCCTCATTATTTGAAGCGGACAAAATCATTCCCTCGCTAACTCCGAAGCGCATTTTGCGTGCTTTGAGATTGGCTAAATAGACCACTAATTTACCGACTAGTTCCTCGGGTTGATGATATTTTGCGATGCCTGAAAAGACTTGTTTTTCGCCTAATTCTCCGACATTTAACTTAAATTTCAAAAGCTTATCCGAACCTTCAACTTTTTCACACTCTAATACCTCTGCAATACGGATATCGAGTTTGGCAAAATCATCAATTGTAATTTCCGCTTGATTGTTTTTTTCTGCACTGTCTGATGATTTTTTTACATCTGTTTTATCTTTTTTACCGAGATTATTTTCTTTACTCAAATCTTCTTTGCTATCGGAAATAATTGCGGCAATTTGTTTTTCTTCCACTCTTTGTAATAAGGCTTTGAATATTCCTAATTCTTTATCGGTAAGCGGAGTTTTTACATCTTCCCAATTCAATTCAGCGCATTTGAGATATTCCTCACTATCTTTGGCAATTTGCGGCAAAATCGGTTTCAAATAGATAATCAATTGGCGGAAAGCATTTAGCCCTACCGTGGCAATTTTTTGCACCTCTTCGGCTTTATTTTCTTCTTTTGCCAAAACCCAAGGTTTTTGGGCATCGATATATTCATTCGCTTTATCGGCTAAATTCATAATTTCTTTAATTGCGAAAGAATATTCGCGTTTTTCATAATAATCAGCAATAATTTCTGATTTATCGGCGAATAAATTAAATAAGCTTTTATCGGATAATTCTGGGCTTAATTTATTCCCTGAAAGGCGAGTTAAGAACGGAGCACAACGGCTAGCTAAATTCACCAATTTGCCGACCAAATCCGAATTTACCTTTTGACGGAAGTCTTCTAAATTCAAATCTATATCTTCAACTTTTGCCGATAATTTTGATGCGAAGTAATATCTTAAATATTCAGGTCGTAGGTGTTTTAAGTATGTCTCTGCCTTGATAAATGTGCCACGAGATTTGCTCATTTTTTCCCCATTTACGGTTAAAAAGCCGTGGCAAAATACCCCTGTTGGCTGTCTAATTTCTGCCCCTTTTAGCACTGCTGGCCAGAATAACATATGAAAATAAGCAATATCTTTACCGATAAAATGATACATTTCCGTTTGACTATCAGGCTTGATAAATTCCTCGAAATCAATATTTTTTTCAGCGCATAAATTCTTAAATGCCGCAAAATAACCAATCGGTGCATCAAGCCAAACATAGAAATATTTATTTTCCGCTTCTGGAATTGCAAATCCCCAATACGGCGCATCACGAGAAATATCCCAAGCTTGCAATCCAGCTACAAACCATTCCTGCAATTTATTGCGCATTGTTTCTTGAATATTTGCACTCTTTAACCAATTTTTTAACTCTGTTTCGAATTTTGGCAGGTCAAAAAAGTAATGCAACGACTCTTTTTTAATTGGAGTTGCGCCTGTTAAAACTGAATAGGGATTGATTAAATCTGTCGGTGAATAAGTTGTGCCGCAATTTTCGCAATTATCACCGTATTGATCTTTGGCATGGCATTTCGGACATTCACCTTTTACAAATCTATCAGGCAAAAACATTTGCTTTTCAGGGTCAAAAGATTGGGAAATTGTCTCTTCTTTTATAAACCCAGAGGATTTTAATTTTAGATAAATGTCGGAAGTTATTTCCTTATTTTCCGCGCTATGGGTTGAGTGATATTTGTGATGATTAACTAAAAAACCTTGAAAATCTCTTTGATGTTCTTTTTTTGTTTTATCAATAAGTTCCTGCGGTGTAATTCCCTCTTTTTCCGCTCTAATCATTATCGGTGTGCCATGTGAATCATCGGCGCAAACATAATGACATTCATTGCCGCGCATTTGTTGAAAGCGCACCCAAATATCGGTTTGAATATATTCGACCATATGCCCCAAATGAATCGAACCGTTTGCGTAAGGCAAAGCACTTGTAACTAAAATTCTTCTATTTGACATATTTTTTCCAATTATTTTGAGATTAAAAATTACACGAAATTTATAGTGAGAAATTATAAAAACTTATCCATTCAATTGTTTTAAGATAAGAGAATTATATTTTGGGCGCATCTAAATTCAGGGTTAGTTTTATTTTTTACCCGTCATCCTGAGCAAAGCGAAGGAACTGTCGATAGAGATTTTTCGCATACGGCTCAAAATGACGAATTTTTAGGCAAACCCATTTTATATATTTCAGGTTATAAATTTTATGAAACTAATTGACATCGGCTGTAATTTATGCAGTAAATCTTTGCTTAATAACTATCAAGAAATAATCCGTGAAGCGAATAATAACGGAGTAAGCGAAATCATCATTACGGGCTCGGATAAATTTTCTAATGAAAAAGGTTTAGAGCTCTCTCTTTTAGAAGAAAATTTATACTCTACCGTCGGTTTTCACCCGCATCATGCTAATGATTGGAAAACTAGTTTTATTCCCGCACATTTAGTTTTATTACAGCATAAAAAAATCCTTGCAGTTGGTGAAACAGGGCTTGATTATTTTCGTAATTTTGCATTAGCGGCTAATCAGAAAAAATGTTTTATTGAACAAATTGCAATTGCGAGCGAAATTCAAAAACCGCTCTTTTTGCATGAAAGAAATGCTTTTTCTGACTTTCGTCGTATTTTGGAAACTAACCGTGCGAAATTTACTAATGCAGTCTGGCATTGCTTTACGGGAGATAAATATCAACTTGAATGGGCGATAAGTCAGGATTTTTATATCGGTATTACGGGCTGGATTGCTGACCCCTCTCGCGGTAAAAATTTACGGGAAATCGTCAAATTTATCCCAGAAAATAAACTCCTAATCGAAACCGATGCCCCATATCTTGCACCGAAAAATATCATCCCTACTCCCAAAATAAATAAGCCAGAATATCTTTCAGAAGTCCTCAAAATGATTGCTAAATGCCGTGAGGAAGATGAAAATATTCTGGCTGAAAAGATATATAAAAATACTAAATTATTTTTTAATTTTTAACCCTGTCGATGATAATTTTCTGCACTCTTTTACCATAACGGTAATTGCGTGAAGATGGAAATCACAATCGCATTTACCAAATCGATAAAAAATGCACCGACTAATGGCACGACGATAAATGCCATATGACTCATTCCGTGATGCGCGGTTACGGTTTGCATATTGGCAATCGCGGTTGGTGTCGCGCCCAGCCCGAAACCGCAATGCCCCGCGGATAAAACCGCCGCGTCATAATCTCGTCCGCAAAAACGGAAGGTTACAAAAATTGCAAAGAAAATCATCATAATTACTTGCAAAATCAAGATAACCGTCATCGGTAGCGCGATTGCCGCAAGCTGCGCTAAATTTAATGTCATTAGCGTAAATGCTAAAAATAACGACAAACTTACATTTCCTAGCACGGAAATTTCACGGTCGAAAACCTTGTGAATTCCGCTGAAATTCAAACCGTTACGCAAAATTGCCCCGACCAACAGGCAATAAACAAATGTCGGTAGCGTGGTTTTGAAACCGAAAGAATTGACCCAAGCTGCTAATTTTGTGCCGACGAATAAGCAGGTTGCAATCAATGCCAAGCTTTCCACGAAGGTTATTGCCGTAATGCGCCGCTCCCGTTCTGGGTCTTCGAATACGGTTTCCTCGGTTTTATTTTGCAAGTGGGTTTGCTTTAAGTTGTGTTTTTTTATCAAATATGCCGCGACTGGACCGCCGATAATTCCGCCCATCACCAAGCCGAAAGTTGCCGCTGCCATCGCTGCTTCGTTGGAGGCGGCAAAGTTATACGGAGCTTTGACGAAAGTATCCGCCCAAGCTGCCCCTGTTCCGTGTCCGCCGCTCATTGTAATTGAGCCGCCGAGCAGTCCCAGCGCGGGATTTTGTCCCATTGCCATTGCCGCCCCGACTGCGACAATATTCTGGAAAAACAGCAAAATACTCACAATAATCAAAAATCCAATCAACACTCTTCCGCCTTTTTTGAAGGAAGAAAAATCCGCACTCAAACCGATACTTGAATAAAAAGATAGTAAAAGCGGATCTTTCATCGAACTTTCGAATCCGAAAGAAATATTGCCGAATTTCGATAAACAAAACAAAATAACGGCGACAATAATGCCGCCGACTACTGGTTCAGGTATGTTGTAATAGCTTAAAAATTCACTTTTGGAAATAATAAAGCGTCCAAGCAAAAGCACTCCGACAAGTGCTAAAAGCGTGGCATAAAAATCAAGTTGTAAATTCATAACTTCTCCCGTTTGTTGTTGATATTTCAGATTTTTTTCAATTATTTCACCGTATTTATACAGCATTTTATTTGTTTTTCATTGCAAAAGGATTTATTGCAACGGTAATTTTAATATCAAAAACAAAAAAAGCGAAAAGTTTCCCTTTCGCTTTTCAAAAAATCAGCTGTTTGATTATTTTTCCGTATATCTTCGGTTGATAATTAACAGCTGTTTTGGTTTTATTTTACCGCTATTTACTTAAAATTATAACGGACTCCGATATTTCCGCTCACCCCTCTTTCTTTGCCGACAGAGCCTTTAATTCCCGCTCTGAATTCAAGTTGTTCGCCTGAATATTTATAGCCGAATTCCGCTTGACCAGATGAGCCTTTCATCGATGGAGCC